>JAKOVT010000430.1 GCA_029781935.1 Actinomycetes bacterium
CCAGGGTCAGGTCGGGGTCGGCCTCGGTCAGCGGGGGGATCGGCACCCGCGAGAGGCGGGCGTCGTAGAGAGCGGCGGCGAGCGAGTCGGCGCGCTCCGGCGTGAGGGTCATCGGGATCCTTCCTGGACAGGCGCGGTCGGGGACCAGCCCGCGCGACGGCTGACGGCGGGCACCCGGGCGCCGAGGTCGTGCACCGTGGCCGAGAGCCGGTAGCGCCCCGACTCCGGGTCCTGGTCGAGCAGCTGCTCGACGGGGAGGGTGTGCAGCAGCCGGTGCGTCGTGCTCTTGCCCAGCCCGAGGCGGCGCGCGAGATCGCTGACGCCGAGATCGGGCCGGTCCTTGCCGAACTCCTTGAGCACCCGCGCCGCGTTGCTCACGCTGGCGAGCACCTGCGTGTCGCCGACAGGGCGCAGCTCGCGCGCGCTCATCGCGCACCTCGCCGAACCGCCGCGGTCGTCACGTCGGGGACGCTAGACCCCTGCTTCCCGCATGCAGCCACGTCGGACCACGGTGCGGAACAGGCGCACTCGAAGAGGCGCGAACGTTCCTGCGTCAGGAACGAATCACGGCCCGCTCGGTGGGATGGTGGGTCCGTGACCGACGAGGTGGACGCGCTCGCCGTGGCGCAGCTGCTCGACGCTGCGCATGCCCAGTCGCGCGCGCTCGACGCACGCGCGGTCGCCGTGGGAGACCTGCGGTCGGCGTACGCCGTCCAGCGCGAGCTCACGTCGCTCCGTCTCTCGCGAGGGGACGAGGTGGTCGGGTGGAAGCTCGGCTACACGACCCGTGCGATGCGGGACCAGATGGGGATCGACGCACCGAACCTAGGGCCCCTCCTCGCGTCGATGCGCGTCGAGTCGGGCGGGGAGACGTCGGGACTGCATCCTCGCGTGGAGCCGGAGATCGCGTTCGTCATGTCGCGAGACCCCGGTCCGAGCCCGACGGCGAAGGACGTCCTCGATGCGGTGTCCGGCGTGCGGCTCGCGCTGGAGATCGTCGACTCCGTGTGGTGGGGCTACCGCTTCGATCTCGAGCACAACACGGCCGACGGGTCGTCGGCGCACGGGTTCGTCCTCGGTTCGTCGCTGGACCCGGCGGTGGAACGTTGGGACGTCGAGCTGCAGATCCATGACCCGGTCCCCGGCGACCTCGCAGGGAGGTATCTGGATCCTGAGGACTGGATCACCCGGTCGTCGGCGGTCGGGGTCGTGGCAGACGCGCTGGCCTCCACAGCGTGGCTGTGCGGAGAGCTCGCCGAGCGGGGACTGGCGCTCAGGCCCGGCGACGTCGTGCTCACGGGAGGGCTTACTCCTGCTCCTTATCTGCGCGCGGGCGGCGCGGCGGTCGCCGTCGTCCGTGGCGGCGACGCTCGCGCCGAGGTCAGGCGTCCGTGACGGCGCCGGGCGCGCGAACGACCCGATCGTGTGACGCGCCACGCAGCGCTCGTCCGGACCTCACGGGCGTCGTTGTGGTCGGATGTGCCTCGTGACCCTGCGCATCGCCGTGGTCGGGGCCGGCCCCGCCGGCCTGGACGCCGCAGACGCGCTCGCCTCCGCGGGCGCCTCCGTCGACGTCCTCGACCGTCTCCCCGTCCCCTTCGGTCTCGTGCGCTACGGCGTGGCGCCCGACCACTTCTCCATCCGCTCGGTGCGCGAGACGCTCGCGCACGTGCTCGAGCGGCCCGGGGTGCGGCTGCTGGCCGGCATCGAGGTCGGCGACGTCGACGCGGGTGCAGCGGTCTCGGGGGCCGAGCTGCTCGCGGCGTACGACGGCGTCGTCCTCACCTACGGCGCCGCGCGCGACCGGCACCTCGACGTGCCGGGCGAGGAGCTCGCGGGGAGCATCGCGGCGACCGACCTGGTGGCCTGGTACTGCGGGCACCCCGACGCCGATCGAGACGCGATCGAGCCGCTGGTCTCGTCGGCGCGGTCCGTGGTGGTGGTGGGCGTGGGCAATGTCGCGGTCGACGTGACCCGGGTCCTCACCGCCCCGTGGGACCGGCTGGCGGCCACCGACATGCCGCAGCACGTGCTGGAGGTGCTGCGCGACTCGTCGATCAACGACGTCCACGTGCTCGGTCGTCGCGGACCGGCCCAGGCCACCTGGACGACCAAGGAGCTGCGCGAGCTCGGCGAGCTCGACGGCGTCGACGTCGTGCTCGACGACCTGCACGACCTCGACCTCGAGCCGATCAGCGCGGCGCTCGTGGAGAGCGACCGCGTCGTCGCCCGCAACGTCGAGGTGCTCCGCTCGTGGTCCGAGCACGCGCTCGACGGCGGTCACAAGCACATCCACCTGCACTTCCACTCGCGCCCCGCCGAGCTCAAGGGCACCGAGCGCGTCGAGCGCGTCGTCGTCGAGCGCACGACCGTCGACGACCAGGGGTCGGCGCACGGCACCGGCGAGACCTACGAGGTCGGCGCGCAGCTCGTGGTGCGGTCGGTCGGCTACCGCGGCGTGGCGCTTCCCGGCGTCCCGTTCGACGCGCGTCGCAACGTGATCCCGAACGTCGACGGGCGCGTGGTCGACGACTCGGGGTCGCCGATCGCCGGCCTGTACGTCGCGGGATGGATCAAGCGCGGACCGACCGGCATCATCGGCACGAACAAGAAGGATGCGGGGGCGACCGTGGCCTCGCTCCTCGCCGACCTCGAGGGTGCGTCCGGCACGGAGGGCGACGGCATCGTGCCGCTCCTGGCGGAGCGCGGCGTCGTACCGATCGACCTCGACGGCTGGAGCCGTATCGACGCCGCCGAGCGCGCGCTCGGCGCCTCCCGGGGCCGCGCGCGCACGACGATCCACGAGACCGACGCCCTCGTCGCCGCAGCCCGTCCCTGACCGACCGGCCGCCCGGCCCGAGGCCTGGTGATCAGTAGTCGCGGGGGCTGAGCCGTCCGGTGTGGACGTCGTAGACGGCACCGGCGACGACGAGGTCGCGGGGGAGCAGCGGATAGCTGCGGATCCGGCGCACGTCGTAGGCCAGCGCCTCCTCCTGGTCGGAGACCGTGCGGAACTCGACGGAGTAGGTGTCGACCCCGTTCTCGTCGAGGATCTGGCGGTGGATCTCGTCCTCGGTGGCGCTGGCCATCTTGCAGTGCGTGTGCGGCATCTCGAGGATCCGGTTCTCGTCGAGCTGGTAGGTCGCGAGCACGAGCGTGCGCAGCACGTCGTCGGTGACCCGCGCTCCGGCGTTGCGCAGGATCTTGACGTCGCCCTGGTCCATCCCGAGCAGCTGCAGCGGCTCGATCCGGCTGTCCATGCAGGTGACGAGCGCCAGGCCCTTGCGCGCGCGACCGGAGAGGCCGGTGCCCGGGAAGTCGGCGGCGTACGCCGCGTTGCCCTCCAGGACGTCGGCGAACGTCGTGGAGGGGAAACCGGAAGCAGAGTTCATGTGTTGACCGTAGCGCTCCACGGCTCAGGGCCGCGAACCGGGGTCCCACGGAACGGTCGCGACGGGCGGGTCCGCGACCCAGACGTGCGGCTCCACCGGAGCCTTGCCGCAGGACTCCGGCCGCGCCGGCTCGAGGGTGCGCCGGTGCACCGTCACCCGCCAGGCGCGGCCGTCGACGTGGCGCACCTCGACGTCGGCGACGCCGTCCTCGCCCTGCCAGCGCAGCCCTGCGGGGACGGCGCGGTCGCCGACGACGCGCAGCGCGTCGATGTCGTCGACGCCGTCGACGCCCTCGGCCAGGCGGACCGCGATCGAGGCGGCCTGCACCGGCTGCGAGGCGGCCGTGCGTCCGCGATGGTGGACCGGCGCCCCGATCCGGCCTTCGGCAGCGCCGTCGAGGACCGCGCGCGCGGAGTCGACGTCGAGCCGGCCGAAGGCGTGGCCCCACGGCAGCAGCAGGGCTGTCGGCGAGAAGCGGTGGCCGCCGAGGTGGCTCACCTCGAGCACGCGGTCGGCGTAGCGCGGGTCGGCCGCCAGCGCCGCCGCGACCGGGCGGCCGTTGAGCGCGCAGCAGACGTCGCGCTTGGCGTTGGTGCAGACCAGGAGCAGCGGTTCGGTCGAGGTGGTGCCCCACGGCGGCAGCTCACCGCGCGCGGCGGAGTCGAGCACGTCGGCCAGGTCGGGTCGCACCAGCTCGGTGTCGGGCAGGACGCCTGAGCGCATCCGGACGCCGCCGGGCGCGACGTGGGCGAACCAGAACCGCCGACGGCCGTCGTGCTCGCCCGCGTCGGCATGGCGGCCGACCGGCCGCGCGAGCAGCACCGTGGTGCGCGACTCCTTCGGGACGGCGCCGAGACTGGCCCGCACCGGCTCGGGCAGGTGCGACTCGGTGAGCGCGCGGAAGCCGTAGGGCCCGGGCTGCTCCAGCACCAGCCAGGCCCGGGCACGCGGTGCGGTGCCGGCGAGCGGCTCGTCGGAGGAGAGGACGGAGCAGCGCTCGGTCATGACGGGTCGTCCGCGGTGTCGGTCTCGGACGCCTGCGGGCGAGGGCCTCCGGCGACGATCGGGCCGCCCACCGCCGCGACCGGCTTCGACGTCGGCAGACCGCTGCCGTCGCGGCGCGGGTCCAGCGGAGGGAGGGGTGCCGGGGCACCCTGCGGCGTGGCCGCGCGCGCCGGGGCCGGGCCCACCCACGCGACGAGGAGGGTGTCCTCGCCCTTGAGGAACCGCTGCGCGCGCACGCCGCCCGTGGCGCGGCCCTTGCCCGGGTACTCGCCGAACGGCGTGGCCTTCACGGTCGCGCCGGACGTGCCCGGGAGGGCCCCGCTGGTGCCGGCGGCGGTGACCACGACGTTGTCGCGCGCGGGGTCGACCGCGCCGAAGAAGACCACGCGCGCGCCGTCGGAGAGACGGACGCCGGCCATCCCGCCGGCGGGGCGGCCCTGCGGCCGCACCGCGCCCGCCGGGAAGTGCAGCAGCTGCGCATCGGTCGTGACGAACACGAGCTCCTCGTCGCCGGTGACCAGCTCGACCGCCCCGACCACGCGGTCGCCGTCGTCGAGGCGGACGACCGACCAGGAGTCGGCCGAGCTCGGGATGTCGGGAGCCACCCGCTTCACGACGCCGTGGGCGGTGCCGAGCGCCAGGCCCGGGCCGCCCTCGGCCAGGGAGCACAGGCCCACCGGCTGCTCGCCCTTCTCCAGTTCGAGCAGCGCACCGAGCGGCACGCCGCCCGCCAGCGACGGCGCGCCGTGCGTGGGCGGCAGGGTCGGCAGCTCGAGGACGGGGACGCGGACCACGCGTCCGGTGCTCGTCACGAGGCCCACCTGGCCGCGCGCGGTGCCGCGCACGGCGGAGACCACGACGTCGTGCGCGCCGCGCTCGCCGTCGGCGGGCAGGTCCTTGTCGTCGGCCGTGCGGGCGAGCAGCCCGGTGCTCGAGAGCAGGACGACGCACGGGTCGTCGCTGACCTCGAGGGGGACGGCCGCACGCACCGGAGCTGCGGAGCCCTCGAGGAGCACCGTGCGCCGCGGGGTGCCGTGGTCCTTCGCCACCGCCGCGAGCTCGTCGCCGACCACCCGGCGCAGCTGCTTGTCGTCGTCGAGGATGGCGGTGAGCTCCTCGATGCGGGCGCGCAGCTCCTCGCGCTCGGACTCGAGCTCGATGCGGCTGAACTTCGTCAGGCGGCGCAGCGGCATGTCGAGGATGTAGGACGCCTGCACGTCGGAGAGGTCGAACACCTGGATGAGGCGGGTCCGCGCGGCCGCGGCGTCGTCGCTCGAGCGGATCAGCGCGATGACCTCGTCGATGTCGAGGATCGCGATCAGCAGTCCCTCGACGAGGTGCAGGCGCTCCTCGGCCTTGCGACGGCGGTAGGCGGAGCGACGGCGTACGACGTCGAGCCGGTGCGCGACGAAGACCTCGAGCATCTCGCGCAGCCCGAGGGTGCGAGGCTGCCCGTCGACGAGGGCGACGGCGTTGATGTTGAACGAGTCCTCCATCGGCGTGAGCTGGTAGAGCTGCTCGAGGATCGCCTCGGGGTGGAAGCCGTTCTTGATCTCGATGACCAGCCGCAGTCCGGACTCCATGTCGGAGAAGTCGTCGACCGCGGCGATGCCCGCCAGCTTCTTGGCGTCGACGGCCTCCTTGATCTTGGCGATCACCTTCTCCGGGCCCACGTTGAAGGGCAGCTCGGTGACGACGATGCCCTTGCGCCTCGGGGTGACGTTCTCGACGTGCGCCGTGGCGCGGATGCGGAAGGCGCCGCGGCCGGTCTCGTAGGCCTCGCGCACGCCGTCGAGGCCGATGATGCGGCCGCCGCCGGGGAGGTCGGGTCCGGGGACGAAGCGCATGAGGTCGTCGAGGTCGGCCCGCGGATGCGTGAGCAGGTGGCGCGCGGCGGCCACGACCTCGACGAGGTTGTGCGGCGGGATGTTGGTGGCCATGCCGACCGCGATGCCGGACGCGCCGTTGACCAGCAGGTTGGGGAAAGCGGCGGGCAGGACGTCGGGCTCGGTCTCGCGGCCGTCGTAGTTGGCCTGGAAGTCGACGACGTCCTCGTCGAGGGACGCCGTGAGCAGCTGCGCGCTCGGCGCCAGTCGGCACTCGGTGTAACGCATCGCGGCGGGGCCGTCGTCGAGGGAGCCGAAGTTGCCGTGGCCGTCGACGAGGGGCAGGCGCAGCGAGAACGGCTGCGCCATGCGGACCAGTGCGTCGTAGATCGCGCCGTCGCCGTGCGGGTGCAGCTTGCCCATCACCTCGCCGACCACGCGCGCGCTCTTCACGTGGCCGCGGTCGGGGCGCAGGCCCATCTCGGCCATCTGGAAGAGGATCCGGCGGTGGACGGGCTTGAGCCCGTCACGGGCGTCGGGCAGCGCGCGCGAGTAGATGACCGAGTAGGCGTACTCGAGGAACGAGCCGCGCATCTCCTCGGAGACGTCGATGTCGACGATCTTCTCGGGCTGGCTCGGGGGCGGGGTGGTCGTGCGGCGGGCCATGCGGGAGCGGGTCTCTTCTGGTCGTGGGCGGGCGGGGCTGGGTCGGCGCCGGGCGATCAGCGCAGGGTGGGGGTGCTGGTGTCGCGGGCGACGGCGGCGAGGATCAGCGCCATGAAGCCGCCGACAGCGGTGGCGAAGGCGCCGATCTGCACCCGCGCGATCGGGACCGCGACGGGCGAGCTCGAGACGGCGTTGCCGAAGATCCACACCGCGGGCACCGCGACGGCGAGGAGGGCCCCGACGATGACGGCCATCCGCGCGTTGAGGATGGCGCCGAAGACGATCAGCAGACCTGCGACGACGACGGCGGTGCCGATCGAGGTGCCGAGCGTGGCGCCCTCGGCCTCGCCGATCCGGAACAGCGACCGGATGTGCAGGTCGAACGCCGTGATCGAGCCGCCGACCCAGGGCAGGAACGCGCACGCGATCAGGGCCAGGCCGATCAGGGCGGCGACGGCCCGGGCGAAGGCGCTCATGTGCTCACTCTGCCACCGGCCCCCGCCGGGGCACGGCACCTGGTCGCGCTCCTCGCCCGTGTCGGGCGGTTCCGCGGCTCGAGGCCCACCGCGCGTAGCCGGAGCGCTACGGCCGGGCTCCCACGCGCCCGACGACGCGGGCCCCGGCCCGGTTGCCCCGCTCCAGCGCGGTGACCAGGCCCTCGCCCTCGGCCCAGGCGGGCAGGAAGCCCGCCGCGAAGGCGTCGCCGGCCCCGGTGGTGTCCAGCACGTCGACCGGCACGGCCTCCGCCCAGGCGGCTCCGCCCTCGCTCGTGCGAGCCAGCGACCCGTGGGCGCCGAGCTTCACGACGACGGTGCCGACCGTGGCCGTGAGCACCGCCGCCGCGGCGTCGGCGGCGGCCCGCGTGACGGCGGGCGGGGCGTCGTGCGCCGAGCGCGGGAGCCCGGCGAGCAGGGCCGCCTCCGACTCGTTGGCCAGCAGGACGTCGACGCCGGTGACCCACGACAGGAAGCGCGCGGCTCCGGTATCGGCGAGCGGCCCGACGGACGCGACGTCGACGCTCGTGGTCATGCCGCGCAGCCGCGCGTGGTCGAGCGCCGCGAGCCCGGCCATCCGGCTGCCGTCCACCAGCAGCGTGTAGCCCGACAGGTGGAGATGGCGTCCGCGCTGGAACAGGTCGTCGGGGAGGTCCGCCGGGCGCAGGCCCTCGTTGGCCCCTGCGTCGGGGACCATCGTGCGCTCGCCGTCGGGCGCCACGAGGACGATGCAGGTGCCCGACGGACGTACCGGGTCGACCGCCAGCGCGCACCGCACGCCGCCCCCCTCGAGCTCGGCCCGCCCGGCCCGCCCGAGCATGTCGTCGCCGATGCGGGCGACGAGGGTCGTGGGTCGGCCGTCGTACGCCAGCCAGGCGGCGGTGTTCGCCGCAGCGCCCCCGCCCATGACCGCGACGTGGGCGGCGGTGTCGGTGCCCTCGCGCAAGGGCCCGGGCAGCGTGGCGACGACGTCGGTCATCCACTGGCCGACGACGACGAACTCCGTGCCGGTCATCCTGCGAGCGCCACCGCGATCCGGGCGGCGAGCACCGCGTTGCTGCGCACGAGGGCGACGTTGACCGCGAGGCTGCGGCCGTCGGTCGCGGTGTGGAAGTAGTCGAGGAGGAAGGGCGTCACGTCCTTGCCGCGCACCCCGGCGGCGTCGGCCGCCGCGAGGCCGGCCGCGAGGACCTCGTCGTGCACCGCCCGGTCGAGCTCCTCGTCGGGGGCGACGGGGTTGACGACGAGGACGCCGCCCCGGCACTCGAGGGCGTCGCGGGCCCGCAGCACGTCGGCCACCGCCTCGGGCGACTCGACGGTCCAGTCGAGGGCGTAGCCGGCGTCGGCGAGGTAGTAGAAGCCGGGGAACCGGTCCGTGCGGTAGCCGAGCACCGGGATGTTGAGCGTCTCGAGGCGCTCCAGCGTCGCCGGCACGTCGAGGATCGACTTCACGCCGGCGCAGACGACCGTGACCGGCGTGACGGCCAGGGTCGTCAGGTCGGCCGACTCGTCCCAGGTGTCGCGCGCGCCCCGGTGCACGCCGCCCAGGCCGCCGGTGGCGAAGACCCGTACGCCGGCCAGGGCAGCGAGGTGCGACGTGGCAGCGACGGTGGTGGCGCCGTTGCCGTGGCGCGCGACCAGCGTGCCGAGGTCGCGCACGCTGACCTTCACGACGGAGTCGTCGTTGGCCACACGATCGAGCGCGGCGTCGTCGAGGCCGATGCAGGGCACGCCGTCGACCACGGCGATCGTCGCGGGCACCGCGCCGCCCTCGCGCACCGAGTCCTCGATCTCGCGCGCCACCCGCAGGTTGTCGGGCCGCGGGAGGCCGTGGCTGATGATCGTGGACTCGAGGGCGACCACCGGGCGCCCCGAGGCGAGCGCGTCGGCGACCTCGGGATGGATCGAGAGCTGCATGCCGCCACGGTATCGACGCCGTGCCGCTGGAGGCGCTGCCGGTGCCCCTCGGCCGCTACGTTGGGACCGTGACCGACCCGGTTCCCCCGCCCGCGCACTGGGAGGCCGACGTCGCCGTCCGCGACGGGCGCACCGTCCGGATCCGGCCCATCACCCCGGACGACGCCGAACGGCTCGCCGCCTTCCACCGGTCGTTGTCCGACGAGACCGTGTACTTCCGGTTCTTCGCGCCCTACCCCGAGCTGACCGAGCGCGACCTCGAGCGGTTCACCCACGTCGACCACGTCGACCGCGTGGCGCTCGTCGCGACGGTCGGCGGCGAGCTGGTCGGAGTGGGCCGCTACGACCGCGTCGACGCGACCGACGCCGAGGTCGCCTTCGTCATCCGCGACGACCACCAGGGCCGAGGCCTCGGGTCGGTGCTGCTCGAGCATCTCGCCGCCGCCGCGCGAGAGCGGGGGGTGAAGCGGTTCGTGGCGGAGGTGCTGCCGACCAACCGGCGCATGCTGTCGACGTTCCAGGAGGCGGGCTACCACCCGAGCCACAAGCTCGAGGACGGCGTGGTGTCGCTCTCGTTCGACATCAGCCCCACCGACTCGTCGGAGGAGGTCCGCCTCGCGCGCGAGCACCGCGCTGAGGCGCTCAGCGTCGCAGCACTCGTGTCGCCGCAGTCCGTCGTGGTGGTCGGTGCCGGACGCGATCCCGCCTCGCTGGGCCACCGCATCCTCAGCCACCTCCTCGAGGGCGGCTTCACCGGCACGCTCAGCGCGGTGAACCGCGCGGCCGCGGCCGAGGGCCAGCAGGTCCTCGGCGTGCCGACGTACGCCTCGGTCTCCGACATCCCCGAGGCGCCCGTCCTCGCCGTGGTCGCGGTGCCGGCCGACGAGGTGCTCGCGGTGGTCGACGACTGCGCCGCCGCCGGCGGCGTGCGCGGGCTGCTGGGGGTGTCGAGCGGGTACGCCGAGATCGGCCCCGAGGGCGCGCAGCGCCAGCGCACGCTCGTGCGCCGCGCACGCGGGCACGGCATGCGGGTGATCGGACCGAACGCGCTGGGCATCGTGAACACCGATCCGGCGGTGAGCCTCAACGCCTCGCTGGCCCCGGCGATGCCGGGGCGCGCAGCCATCGGGTTCTTCTGCCAGAGCGGGTCGTTGAGCCGCAGCGTGCTCGGTCGTGCGGTCCGACGCGGGCTCGGTGTCTCCACGTTCGTCTCCGCCGGGAACCGCGCCGACGTCTCGGGCAACGACCTCCTGCAGTTCTGGCAGGACGACGACGACACCGAGGTCGTGCTGCTCTACCTCGAGAGCCTCGGCAACCCGCGGAAGTTCTCCCGCGTCGCCCGCCGCCTCTCGCGGTCCAAGCCGGTCGTGGCGATGCGCACCGGGCGCTCCACGCAGGCCTACCCGCTCGGGCACACCGTGCGTCGCACGTCGCTGCCGCCCGCCGCGGTCGACGCGGTGTTCGCGCAGGCGGGCGTCGTCGAGGTCGACTCGCTGGGCCAGATGTTCGACGCCGCGGGACTCCTCGCCTTCCAGCCGCTGCCCACCGGTCGGCACGTCGCCGTGGTGGGCAACTCCGACGCGCTCGCGGTGCTCACGACCGACGCGTGCGAGGCCGCGGGCCTGCACGTCGTGGGGGAGCCGGTGACCCTCGCCCACGACTGCACCCCGCACGAGCTCGCCTCGGCGCTCGCGGCCGTCCTCGAGGATCCCGCCGTCGACTCCGTGGTCGTGGCGCACGTGCCGATGCTCGGCTCGCACGGGCGGCCCTGGGAGCGCGTGGTCGCCGAGACGGTGCTGCGGCGCAGCAAGCCGGTGGTGGCCGTGCTCGTGGCGGCGGAGGACGACTCCGGCCTCATCCCACCGCCGTCCGACGCCGCCGACCTCGTGGCCGAGCACGCGTCGGTGCCGTTCTACGGCACGGTCGAGGAGGCTGTGCTCGCGCTGCAGCGCGTGACGCGGTACGCCGAGTGGCGCCGTCGAGACGCGGGCGACTTCCCCGAGCTCGAGGACGTGCGGCCCAACATCGCCCGTGCGGTCGTGGGCGAGGTGCTCCACCACGCGGGCGACGGCGGCGGCGACACCGATGTGCTCGAGGCGATCGACGTCACGGCTCCTCCTCCTGAGGACGCGCGCTCGGTCGACCTGCTCGCCGAGCGCCCCGACGATGCGCTCACCCGGCTGCTCGCGGCGTACGGCATCGAGGTGTGGCCGGTGGTGCCCGTGGCGTCCGAGGAGCAGGCGGTCGCGGCCGCGCGCGAGCTCGGCTTCCCGGTGGCGCTCAAGACGCTCGACCCGCGCTTCGTCTCGCGCACCGACCTCGGGGCCGTGCGGCTCAACATCGAGAACGAGCGCGCCGTGCAGACGGCGTACCTGTCGATGGTGGCGTCGCTGGACCCCGACGCGATCCGGCACCTCGTGGTGCAGCGCATGGCCACGCCCGGGGTCGCGTGCGTCGTGGCGTCGGCCGAGGACCCGCTCTTCGGTCCGGTCGTGACGTTCGGTCTGGCCGGCGTGGTGCCGGAGCTGCTCGGCGACCGCGGGTACCGCATCCCACCCCTCACCGACCAGGATGCGCGCGACCTCATCCGCACGCCGGGGGCCTCGCCCCTGCTCCACGGCTACGGCGGCACGACGCCGGTCGACGTCGACGCGCTCGAGGACCTGCTGGTCCGTGTCGGCCAGCTCGCCGACGACCTGCCGGAGCTCGCCGACCTCCGCCTGGAGCCGGTCGTCGTCTCGCCGTCGGGGCTCGCTGTCCTCGGCGCGCGCGCGACGCTGCGGACGGCGGACGCCCGGTGGGACACCGCGACCCGGCGGCTCGGCATCTGAGCCCGGCAGTGTTCCTGCCGGCTCCAAGCTCGTCGCTGCGCTCCTCGCAGGGGCGGGGTACTGCCCGCTCGGGTTGCTCGGGTGGTGGTTCTGAGGAGCGTCGCTGGGCTGGGTTCTCGAGGGCTGTGACCGGCTCTCGTGGGTCGTCGTCCGGGGTGCCCTGACGGTCTCGGGTTGCTCGTGGCTGTGTTGATGCCGGCTCCAAGCTCGTCGCTGCGCTCCTCGCGTCGCCGGACCCCGCCTGTCGCGACTGCGTCGCGAGCCGGTCAGGCCCGGTCGTCGTTCTTGGTCCGCGATGTCGCGGTGGAGGGCCTGACCGGCGGGGGCGGGGTACTGCCCGCTCGGGTTGCTCGGGTGGTGGTTCTGAGGGGCGTCGCTGGGCTGGGTTCTCGGGGTTGTGATCGGGTCTCGTGGGTCGTCGTTCTGGGTGCCCTGACGGTCTCGGGGTTCTCGTGGCTGTGTTGATGCCGGCTCCACGCTCGTCGCTGCGCTCCTCGCGTCGCCGGACCCCGCCTGTCGCGACTGCGTCGCGAGCCGGTCAGGCCCGGTCGCCGTTCTTGGTCCGCCATGTCGCGGTGGAGGGCCTGACCGGCGGGGGCGGGGTACTGCCCGCTCGGGCTGTACTGGCGCATGGGTTCGGTGCGGCGGGCTGGCTTGGGGGCGTGGGTTGCGGGAGCGGTTGCGGTGACGGGATCGCAGGGAGGGTGAAACGGAGTACGGCGGCGTCGGTGGGGCGTGGTGGGATAGCGGGATGACCAGCGACGCCGTGACGGGGGAGAGCCGTGTCAGCGTCCGGGAGGCGCTGAACCCGCGGATCGTCCGGGTGCTCGTGGGGCTGGGGCTCTCGGCGCTCGGCAACGGCCTGGTGATGGCGCTGTTCGTCGTCTACCTCAACCAGGTCCGCGGGTTCGACCTGCGCACGGCTGGACTGATCCTCACCTTCCAGGCGCTGTTCGGGCTCGCCGTCTCGCCCTTCGTCGGCTCACTGGTCGACCGGATCGGGCCGCAGCCGGTGCTCGCCGTCGGGTGCCTGATCATGGCCGTGGCGACCGCGGCGTTCGGCTTCGT
>JAKOVT010000442.1 GCA_029781935.1 Actinomycetes bacterium
CATCACCTTGAGGTCGGCGATCCCGCCCTGGAAGCGGCCGTCGACCGAGGGCAGCCCGGTGATCCAGACGACGAGGTAGCGCGTGGTGACCGGCCGCGGCACCCGCAGCGGCAGCAGGCTGCCGGCGTTCTGCACCTCGGCCAGGGTCTGGAAGGTCGTGACGTCGGCGGTCGGGTCGTCGGTGGCGAGCAGCCGCAGCGAGGTGCCCACCCCCACGAGCCGCAGCTGCACAGCGTCGACGGGGCGTGGTGCGCCGAGGTCGACGAGCAGGCCGACGCCGGGCTTCCCCGAGAGGTTCGCGCGCTTGTAGGAGACCGTCCGCCACGCGCTCACCGGGTCGTCGTCGACCGCCAGCGGCGCGAGGTCGGGGTTCTCCTTCTTGTTGCCCAGCGGGTCGAAGTCGCGGACGGACACGATCGGCAGCAGCGTCTCGCCCGCCGCGGTCGGCCGCGTGGACGGGGTCGGCTGGGTCGGTGCCGGCGTCGTCGCCTCGGCGGCGCGGGGGACGACGAGGGGGCTGCCGCCCAGGCCGCGGATCATGCTGACGCCGAGGCCGGCCAGCCCGAGGGCTGCGAGCGCGGCGACGACGACGGCCGTCACGCGCACCACCGGCCGCACCCAGGAGGTGCTGGCGGGCGGCGCCGGGGCGGAGACGAGCGACGCCGCGAGCGCGGCCTCGACGTCGGCGACCGAGGAGAAGTGGCCCAGGCCCTTGGGCGGCTGGGTGGTCTGCACCGCGCGCGCGGCGATCTCGTCGAGGTCGCCCGGGACGTCGGCCACCACGCGGCTCGGCCACGGGGTCCGGCCGCCGTTCACCGCCGGGACGCCCGGGAGGTGCTCGGCGTCGAGGTCGCCCGGCCAGCGGCCGGTCAGCCCGGCGTACAGGACCGCGCCCGCGCCGTGGACGTCGGCGAGGGCCGGGTCGATGCCGAGCTCGGCGCCGTGCAGGGCCTGGTCGACGGCGAGGCCGCGGACCCGTACCTCGCCGGCGTCGGTGACGATGATGGCGTTGGGCCGCACCCGGCCGTGGGTGACGCCGACGGCTTCGGCGGCGGCCAGGAACTGGGCGACCTCGAGCGCGAGCGCGGCCGCCTCGCGCGGCGGCAGCGGCTCCCCCTGCCGGGCGGCCAGGTAGTCGCCGAACGCCGTGCCGCGCAGCCACTCCGAGACGACGACGAGCTGGTCGGAGTCGGCGTCCTCGACGATGTCGAGCACCGCCACGGCGCGCCGGTCGGAGACGCGGGAGGCGCGGACGGCGGCGTCGCGCAGCAGCGGCGCCGTCGGGGAGTCGAGCGGGACGAAGCGCAGGCTCACGGCGCGGGCGAGCCGCTCGTCGGTCGCGTGCCACACGGTCGTGCCCGCGGTGTCGCCGACGCGGTCGACGAGCCGGTATCGCCCGAGCACGACGTCGTCGGGGCACGGGGCACCGCCCGTACGCGTCGTCGCCGTGTCGGTCACGCGACCAGGGTAGGCGCCGGGAGCAGCCCGAGGGCGCTCGGCGTGGCCGCTGATGCTCCGTGCGCGCTGTGCGACGACGCTGCGGAGGGGGCGGCCACGGGGGCTCAGATCGGGCGGACGGCGCCGATGAGGCCGTTCAGGTAGACCTTGGCCACGCGCACATGGTCGCCGGTGTGCGGCGCGTGGACCATCAGCCCGTGGCCGAGGTAGAGGGCGACGTGGTGGATCGATCCGGGATTGCCGGTGTCGTAGGCCCAGAACAGCAGGTCGCCCGGCTTGAGGTCGGCGAGCGCGACGTGGACGCCGATCTTCCACTGCTCGCGCGAGGTGCGGGGCAGGTGGCGGCCGGCCGCGCTGAACACCCGGAGCATGAGGCTCGAGCAGTCGAAACCGACCGTGCTCGTCGCTCGGCACGACCCGTCGGCTCCGCGGCCGTCGTCGGGCGCCGAGCTCGAGCACCAGCCCGTCGACGGGCCGTTCACGCCGCCGCCGCCGGCGGAGTAGGGCGTCCCGAGCCAGCGTCGCGCGTCGGTGAGCGCCCCGACGGCGTACGGGGTGCCCGGATCTGCCGTGGCCTCCGCGATCGCGCGGTCCACCGCGGCGAGCGAGTCGGCCGGCACCGGCTCCGCCCCCCACGGCACCGCGCCCAGCGTGCGCGCCGCGGCCGC
>JAKOVT010000461.1 GCA_029781935.1 Actinomycetes bacterium
CCGCGCGCGGTGGGGCACAGCGTCCTCGACCTGCAGGCGCTGGTGTTCACCACCTTGGCGATGCTGGCGGGGGCGCAGGCGCTCTGGTTCGCCGTGCTCGCGAAGTCGGTCGCGATCTCGGAGGGGCTGCTGCCCGAGGACAGCCGGTTCCGTCGGTTCCTCGAGATCGCGTCGCTGGAGCGGGTCGTCGCCGTCGGCGGCCTGATCCTGCTGCTCGGCGTCGGAGGGCTCGTCCTCGCCGTGGTCCGCTGGGCGCAGGCCGACTTCGGTCCCCTCGACATCCAGAGCTCGCTGCGGAGCACGCTCGTGGCGTCCGCGCTCGCCTTCCTCGGGCTTCAGGCCGTGCTCTGCGGGTTCCTGCTCAGCCTCGTGCGGATGCAGGTGCGGCGCGCGCCGGTGGTCCCCTCCCCCACCGGCGCCCAGGGCTCCGACGACGTGTCCTGAGCCGGCGCGAACCGTCAGCCGCCGAGGGCGTAGAGCACGACCGCGCTCGCGGCCGCGACGTTGAGGCTGTCGACCCCGGCCGACATCGGGATGCGCACCGAGGCGTCGCAGCGCGCCAGGGCAGCCGCGGTCAGCCCCTCCCCCTCGGTGCCGAGGAGGACCGCGACGGGGGCGGTCAGGTCGGCCTCGCGCAACGACACGCCCGCCGGGTCGGGTGACATCGCGAGCGTGCGGAACCCGCGCGTCCGCAGGCCGTTTACGGCGTCCGGCCAGGGTTCCGCCCTCGTCCACGGCACAGCGAGGACGGCGCCCATCGACACCTTGATGCTGCGGCGGTAGAGCGGATCGGCGCACTCGGGGCTGACCAGGACGGCGTCGACGCCGAGGGCCGCGGCGTTGCGGAACACGGCGCCGACGTTGGTGTGGTCGACGAGGTCCTCGAGCACCAGCACGCGTCGCGCGCCCTCGAGCACCTCGTCGAGCGACGGCAGCGGACGCCGCTCCAGCGACGCCAGCGCACCCCGGTGCACCCGGTACCCGGTGATCGCCTGCAGCACCTCGTCGTCGGCGACGTAGACCGGGCAGTCGTGGTCGGCCAGCTCGCCCTGGAGCGCATCGAGCCACTTGCGCGCAGTCAGGACCGCCCGTGGGCGGTAGCCGGCGCGCAGCGCCCGCAGGATGACCTTCTCCCCCTCGGCCAGGAACAGCCCTTCGGCCGGTTCGCGCACGCGACGCAGCGCGACGTCGGTCAGCGCCGTGAAGTCGTGCAGCCGCGGGTCGGCAGGGTCGTCGACGGGCACGAGCAGCGACACGTCAGGACCGTCCCGGCCCACGCGGGGGCCCGGCGTAGCCCCCGTGCGCCTCGGCCTCAGCCCTCGACAGCGGGACGCTCCGCCTCGGGCTCGAGCGCGTTCTCCGTCGGCGCCGCGCCGGGCGGGCGCAGGAAGGCCGACCCGAGGTGGTCCATCGCCTTGGTGAGCTCGGCCGGCACGACCCAGACCTTGTTCGCCGTGCCGTTCGCGATGGTCGGCAGCGCCTGGATGTACTGGTAGGCCAGCACCTGGGCGTCGGCGTCGCCCGCGTGGATCGCGTCGAAGACCTTCTGGATCGCCTCGGCCTCGCCCTGGGCGCGCAGGACGCGGGCCTGGGCGTCGCCCTCGGCGCGCAGGATCGCGGACTGCCTCTCGCCCTCGGCGGTGAGGATCTGCGACTGCTTGAGACCTTCGGCCTGCAGGATGTTGGCGCGCTTCTCGCGCTCGGCCCGCATCTGCTTCTCCATGGTGTCCTGCACGCTGGCCGGCGGGTCGACGGCCTTGAGCTCGACGCGGTTCACGCGGATGCCCCACTTGCCGGTCGCCTCGTCGAGGACGCCGCGCAGGGCGTTGTTGATCTCCTCGCGGGAGGTCAGCGTGCGCTCGAGGTCCATGCCGCCGATGACGTTGCGCAGCGTCGTCACCGTGAGCTGCTCGATACCCGTGATGGGGCTGGCGATCTCGTACATCGCCGCCTTCGGGTCGGTGACCTGGAAGTAGATGACGGAGTCGATGTTCACCACGAGGTTGTCCTCGGTGATGACCGGTTGCGGCGGGAAGGAGACGACCTGCTCGCGCATGTCGACGAGCGGCTTGAGCCGGTCGACGTAGGGCACCAGCAGCGACAGCCCAGGGCTCAGCGTGCGGTGATAGCGACCGAGGCGCTCGACGATGCCCGTGCGTGCCTGCGGCACGATCCGGACCGCTTTGGCGATCGTCACCAGCACGATGACGATGACGAGCAGCGCGACGATCAGTGTGGCGATGGCTCCGCCGCCGATGTCCACGAGGTCCCCTCCTCCGATGTCCGCGCGGTCAGCCGACCAGCGCGGTGGCGCCCGAGATCTCGATGACTCGGACGGACTCCCCGGGCGCGAACTCGCTCTGCCCGTCGTACGCGCGCGCCGACCAGATCTCGCCCGAGAGCTTGACCCTGCCGTCGCGACCGGTGACCGCCTCCAGCACCTCGGCCTCGGCGCCGACGAGCGCCGCCACCCCGGTGCGGATCGACGTCGGCGTGTGCATGTGCCGCCGCGCCACGGGTCGGACCCCCAGGACGAGCACGAGCGACACGATCGCGAACGCCGCGACCTGCAGCACCGGACCGCCGCCGAGCGCGGCGACGACGGCGGCGCTCGCGGCACCACCGGCGATCATCCCGAGCACGAGGCTGGTGGTGAGCAGCTCACCGATCACGAGCACGCCGGCGGCGATCAGCCACCAGACCCAGGCGTCCATGCCTCCGATCGTACGGCCGCGGACGCTCGCGTGTATCGACCGTTCAGCGTGCGCGCGCCGCCCACCGGTCGGAGCGGCGTTCGACGTCGAGCGCGATGCCGAACGTCTCGCTCACCAGCGGTGCCGTGAGCACGTCCTCGATCGGACCGGCCGCCACGACGCGACCGCTGCGCAGCAGGAGCGCGTGGGTGAACCCGACCGGGATCTCCTCGAGGTGGTGGGTGACGAGCACCGTCGTCGGCGCCTCGTCGTCGCCGGCGATCACGCCGAGCCGGCGGACGAGGTCCTCGCGCCCACCGACGTCGAGCCCGGCCGCCGGCTCGTCGAGGAGGAGCAGCTCGGGATCGGTCATCAGCGCTCGCGCCACCTGCACCCGCTTGCGCTCGCCCTCCGACAGCGTGCCGAACGTGCGATCCTCGAAGCCCGCCATGCCGAGCTGGTCGAGCAGCCAGAGCGCCCGCCCGTGGTCGCCGCCCTCGTAGCGCTCGCGCCAGCGCCCGGTGACGGCGTAGGCCGCCGTGACGACGACGTCGGACACCTTCTCGTACGGCGGGATCCGCTCGGCCAGCGCGGCGCTGGCGAGCCCGATGCGCGGCCGCAGCTCGAAGACGTCGGTGCGGCCGAGCCGCTCGTCGAGCACCTCGACCGTGCCGCGGGTCGGGTGGAGGAGCGTCGCGGCCAGCGCCAGGACCGTCGTCTTGCCGGCGCCGTTGGGCCCCAAGACGACCCAGCGCTCGCCCTCCGCGACGTCCCAGGAGACGTGGTCGACGATCGGGACGCCGCCGCGGACCACGTCGACGTCGACGAACCGCAGGACGTCGCTCACCTGCCGAACACTAACCGCGCCGGACCGCCGCCTAGGGTTGCGGGGTGCTCGTGTCCCGTCGCGCAGGAACCCTCACCGCCTTCGGCAACGCAGCCCTGCTCGGGCTCGGCGGCCCCGACGAGGCGTCGGACGCCGTGACCGGTGGCGACGCGCTGCACCGGGTGGCCGGGCTCCCGGGGGAGGACGACGCGGTGTCGATCCCGCTCGCGCTCGGGAGGCTGCGGTCGCTCGGTGTCACGGGGCTCCGGCTCGTGCTGCCCGAGCCCGGCGACCTGGTCGGGCTGCCGGGCCCGGCGTCGTTCTCCGGGCAGGCGCTCGCAGCCGGGAGCGCCGTCGTGACGGTGGCCGCGTCCGGTGCGCCCTCGCTCGCGCTGGTGCCCTCCGTCGCGGCGTCCGACCGGGGCGACGTCGTCCGGTGGGACGTCGTCGCGGTCGAGTTCGTGCCTGCTCCCCACGGGCTGCCCACGCTGTCCGAGGCGGAGCGGGCGCTCGCGGAGGGCATGCGCGACGCGACGTCCGCGCTCGACGTCCTGGACGTGGCCCGCGGCCGAGACGATGTGGCGCGCGCTCTGTCGCGGCTCGAGCGCGAGGTGCGCACCCTGCCGCTGCCGGCATCGCTGGAGCCGCGGGCGCAGCGGACCGTGGTGTCGGCGTCGCGGCTGCTCGGCATCCTCCAGGTGGCCGTCGACGCCGACAGCGCCGCCGTCACCGCCGCCGAGACCCAGCAGCGGGCCGAGGCGCTGCGACCGCTGCGGCGGGTGGCGCGCCACGCGCTGTGCGCCGCCTGGTCGGCCGCGGCGGAGCCGACCCGCGGGCGCTGAGGTCCGCGTGGCTAGGCTCGACGCACCATGAGCGACGCCGATCATCCGCGCACCCTCCTGATCACGCTGACGGGGGCGGACCGCACGGGGGTGACCGCCACCTTGACGCGCCGGCTGTCGGGGCTGTCCGTCGTGGTGCTCGACGTCGAGCAGATCGTCATCCGTGGTCGGATCACCCTCGGCGTCCTCGTGGGGCCCTCGCCCGATCACCGGGGCTCGCCGTCCGGGCTGCTGCTCGAGGCGACCGAGCTCGCGCGCGACGTGGGCGCGGAGCTCGGTCTCGACGTCGAGGTCACCCTCGGCGCGGCCGAGCACCTCCCTGGCCGCCGCGGCCGCCTTCTCGTGACGGTCCTCGGCCACCCGCTGCGCCCGGGCGCGCTGTCGGCCGTCACCACCCGCATCGCCGCCCTCGGCGGCAACGTCGACCGGATCGTGCGCACCGCGGCCTACCCCGTCACTGCGATCGAGCTCGCCGTCTCGGGGGCCGACCAGGCGCTGCTGCGGGCCGAGCTTGCCGAGGTGTCGTCGACCGTCGGCGTCGACGTCGCGGTGCAGCGCGCCGAGCTGCGCGGACGCGGGGTGCACCTCGTGGTGATGGACGTCGACTCCACGCTGATCCAGGACGAGGTCATCGAGCTCGTCGCGCGGCGCGCCGGGTGCGAGAACGAGGTGCGCGAGGTCACCGAACGCGCCATGCGCGGCGAGCTCGACTTCGCCGAGTCGCTGCACGCACGCGTAGCCCTGCTCGCGGGGGTCCCCGAGTCCGCGCTCGAGGAGGTGCGCCGCGAGGTGCGTCTGACCCCCGGTGCGCGCACCCTCGTGCGCACCTTGAAGCGCCTCGGTTTCCGGGTGGCCATCGTGTCGGGCGGCTTCAGCGCGGTCGTGGAGCCGCTCGCCGACGAGCTCGGGATCGACCACGCCCGCGCCAACGTGCTGGAGGTGCGCGACGGCGTCCTGACCGGTCGCGTGGTCGGCGAGGTCGTCGACCGGGCAGCCAAGGCTGCCGCGCTCCTCGAGTTCGCGGCGGCCGACGGCGTACCGCTGGAGCGGACGATCGCGATCGGCGACGGCGCCAACGACCTCGACATGCTCGCGGTGGCGGGGCTCGGCGTCGCGTTCAACGCCAAGCCTGTGGTGCGGGCTCAGGCCGACACGGGTCTCACCGTGCCGTTCCTCGACCCGGTGCTGTACCTGCTGGGCATCACGCGCGAGGAGATCGAGCAGTCCGACGCCGACGCCGGTGTGCAGACGCCGGCTCCCCCGCTGCGCTGAGCGAGGTCCGCCGATCGCAGGCCTCGACGCTCGGTCAGTCCGACGCCACCGAGTCGGTGTCGTTCGCGCGCCGACCGCGCAGCGCGCGACGGCGGCGGTACATGTCGGAGTCGGCCTCGGCGACGAGGGCGGCCAGCTGGCAGGTCGCCGCGTTGCGGGTGGCCGACCCCAGCGACACGGTGCCCGACCACTCCCCGGCGAGAGGGTTGAGTGCCCACACGCGTTGTGCGATCGAGGTCTCCATCCCAGCGGCCGCCTCGGCGTCACCGATGCCGAGCACGGCGAACTCGTCACCGCCCCATCGCACGAGGACGTCGCGGGACCGAGCGGCCTCCCGGATCGCACGGGCCACGGTCAGGATCACGCGGTCGCCCTCGTCGTGGCCGAGCGCGTCGTTGACCGCCTTGAGCCCGTCGACGTCGACGAAGACGAGGAAGACGTCGAGACCGGCCAGCTCGGCTGCACTGCGGACCACCGGGAACATCTGCTCGAGCGCTCGCCGTGTGCCGAGCCGGGTGACAGGATCCTCGACGGCCTGCTGCTCGAGCAGCTCCTCGATGCGGGCCATCTCCTGGAAGCCGCGCTCGCGCGAGAGGAAGACGGCGATCGCCGCAGCCAGGGTGACCAGCCACAGGGCGATCCAGTCGGGGAACGAGTCGCTGGTGATGAGGCCGCCGACCGACACCATGGCGACAAGCGGCCCGAGCACCGGCACGGTCTGCGCCAGGACGAACTGACGTGTCGTCAGGGCGGTCGCGCCGTTCACCATCGCCATGATCAGCAGGTAGATCATGATCGGGACCTGTGCTCCGCAGACCACGGTGACGAGGACCGACGTCGATACGACCAGCGAACCTGCGGCGACGTACCACCCGGCGTTGTCGGCGGTGACGTGCCCGCGACGCTGCCACCACAGGATGAACCCGAGCACGAGGGCGGGGACGATGTCCGTGGGCACCCGCCACCACGCCTGGTCCGGGTGCGTCGCGGCGTCGAAGACCGCGAACACCAGCAGCAGCACGGTCATCGCCGGCCCGATGACCTTCACGACGCCGAGGGCCTCGCGGCCCCGTACCAGGTCCGTGCGGTCGTCCACGGACGACAGGGTAGGCAGGCCCTCCCCCGCCGTGGCGGCCGACCTGCCCGTCGGTCGGTCGGCGGTGGGGCGCGCGGCTGCCCGGGTGGCCCGGGGAGAGGCCGGCCCCCGCGCCGGTGGGGTCGGCGCGACGTCACCCTCGTCAGGGCGGCAGCGTGCCCCGCGGTACTGCGAACGCCGACAGGTAGGCGGTCCGGGGCGCGGCGGCGGACCAGGCGACGTCCAGATCGAGCACCGCGACGCCCGACGTCGGGTACTTGCGCGACAGCAGTGCGGCGGCGTCCGGGTCGCGGTCGCGGGCGAGCAGGTCCACGAGCATCTCGACGCCGGGCATGTGACCGACGAGGACGGCGGTGCGCGCCCGGTCCGGGATCTCGGACACGACCGTGAGCAGGGTCTGCGCGCCGGCCTCGTAGATCCGCGGATCGATGGTGAGCGGTCCGGGCGACTCCGCGTCGTACCCGGCGGCCCCGATGTAGCCGAGCGCGCCGGCAGCGAGCGTCCAGGTGCCCCGGGCCCGGCGCGCGCTCGACACGACGACGTGGTCCGGGACGCCGACGTTGCTGCGGATCCACGCGCCCGCCGCCTTGGCGTCGACCACGCCGCGGGGGTTGAGCGGACGGTCGTGGTCGACCACGCCGGGCGGATACGCCGACTTCGCGTGCCGCAGCACCACGAGGCGGTTCACGGGTGCGCCCGCCGGTGCAGGTCGTCGACCTGTCCCTCGGTCCCCACGACGATGAGGACGTCGCCGACGTCGAAGCACGTCGCGACGGGCGGGTTGGTGACGAAGCGACCGCTGGTGCGCAGCGCGAGCAGCATCGCCCCGCCTCCCTCCTGTGCCCGGATGTCGGAGACCGTGGCGCCGACGAGCGAGGACCCCTCGTGCACCTCGATGTCGACGAGGCGGAACTCGTGGCTGCCCTCGTGCATGACGACGTCCAGGAAGTCGACGACGTCGGGCGACTCGGCGAACGAGGCGATGCGGTTGCCGCCGATGCGCTGAGGGTTCACCACGCGGTCGGCACCGGCGAGCACGAACTTGGGCTCCGCATCGTCGGTGCGGGACCGGGCGATGACGAACAGCCGCGGGTTCAGACCGCGTGCGGAGAGCACGACGTAGACGCTGCCGGCGTCGTTGTCGAGCGAGGCGACCAGCGTGGCGGCGGTGCGGATGCCGGCGGCGCGCAGCACGTCGTCCTGCGTCGCGTCGCCGAGGACGTGCGGGTAGGGGCAGCTCTCGAGCCGGTCCTCGGACGAGTCGACCACCACGACCTGCTGGCCGTTCCTGGCGATCTGCTCCGCGGCGGCGCGGCCGACACGGCCCCAGCCGCACACGATCGCGTGGCCCTCGAGCGCGTCGATGTCGCGCTGCATGCGGCGTCTCCCCCACAGGTTTCCGAGCTGGCCCTCGAGGACCAGCTCCAGCGTGAGCGTCAGGGTGTAGAGCACGGTGCCGACGCCGGCGAGGGCGAGCACCATCGTGAAGATCTTCTCCGCCGTGCCGAACTCGACGACCTCGCGGAAGCCGATCGTGGTGACCGTCGTGACGGTCTGGTACATCGCGTCGAGCAGATCGATGCCGAGCAGGACGTAGCCCAGCGTGCCGATCACGAGCACCGAGACCAGGGCGAGCAGGGCCACGACGAGCCGGCGCGTGTTGCGCGACTGGTAGCTCAGCGGTCGTGCGGCGACGTGCTCGTAATGACGCCGCTGCGAGCTCCTGGGCACGGCCTCAGGATGCCGCACGCAGCGCGCGGACGCCGGTCGGGACGCGCGGTCGGTGGCAGGAGCCGGGGCTCAGACGATGTGCGGAGCACCCTCGATCGCGTGGACGCCGCCGTCGACGTGGATCATCTCGGCGGTCGTCTTCGGGAACCAGTCCGAGAACAGCGCGACGCAGGCGCGCGCGGCGGGCTCGGGGTCCTCGAGGTCCCAGCCCACTGCGGCGCGGGAGTCCCAGAGGTGCTTGAACTCCTCGAAGCCCGGGATGGACTTCGCTGCGACCGAGCCGATCGGGCCCGCGGCCACGAGGTTCACGCGTACCCCCTGCGGCCCGAGGTCTCGGGCGAGGTAGCGCGACGTCGATTCCAGCGCCGCCTTGGCCACCCCCATCCAGTCGTACTTCGGCCAGGCCACGGTCGCGTCGAAGGTGAGGCCGACCACGGACGACGTGCGGCCCTCGCCGACCATGAGGGGAAGGGCCGCCATGGTGAGCGACTTGAGGGAGTACGCCGATACGTGCAGGGCGGTCGCGACGTCGTCCCACTCGGTGTTGAGGAAGTTGCCGCCAAGGGCGGCGGCGGGCGCGAAGCCGATCGAGTGCAGGACGCCGTCGATCTGCGGGGCGTGCTCGCGGATCCGGTCCGCGAGAGTCGCGAGGTGCTCGGGGTCGGAGACGTCGAGCTCGAGCACCGGTGCCTCGGCCGGCAGACGACCCGCGATGCGCTTGGTGAGCGACATGGCTCGGCCGAACGAGGTCAGCACGACATCGGCGCCCTGCTCCTGCGCGAGGCGTGCGACGTGGTAGGCGATCGACGCGTCGGTGAGGACGCCGGTGACGAGCAGCGTCTTGCCCTCGAGGATTCCCATGCTCCTAGCCTTCCAGATGGCCGGTGCGCGACCGCTCAGTGGCCCATGCCGAGACCGCCGTCGACGGGGATGACCGCGCCGGTGATGTAGGACGCCACCTCGCTGGCGAGGAACACGCAGGTGCCCGCGATCTCGCCCGGCGTGGCATAGCGGCCGAGCGGGACGTTGGCGAGGATCTCCGCGCGCCGCTCGTCGCTCAGCTCGGCGGTCATGTCCGAGACCACGAACCCGGGCGCGACGACGTTGGCCGTGATGCTGCGGCTGCCGAGCTCGCGCGCGAGGGCACGGGCGAGACCGATGAGACCGGCCTTGGAGGCGGAGTAGTTCGCCTGCCCGGCCGAGCCCATCGTGCCGACGACGCTGGACATGAGGATGATCCGGCCCTTCCGCTGCCGGAGCATGCTCTTCGCGGCGCGGCGGGCCACACGGATGCAGCCGACCAGGTTCGTGTCGATGACGGCGTCGATGTCGTCGTCGGACATCCGCAGGATCAGGGTGTCGCGGGTGATGCCGGCGTTGGCGACGACGACCTCGACCGGCCCGAGCTCCTTCTCCAC
>JAKOVT010000462.1 GCA_029781935.1 Actinomycetes bacterium
GGCGGGGCTAGGTTCGAGGCAGGGCGTCGGATCCGACGCCGGCCCAGCAGGAGGAACCAGCATGTCCGAGAACACCCCTGAGACCACCGACGCCGTCGAGGCCGGCGAGGTCGTGGAGACCGCCGACGACGGCGGTGTCGAGATCGCCGCCGCCGCCGTGTCCGACGGCGCCTACACCCTCTTCGTCGCCGACTTCGACGATACCGACGTCGCCCTCGAGGCCTACGAGCTGCTCAAGGAGGTCGAGGACGGCGCGACCGTCGAGATCGAGGGCGTGCTCGTCGTCAAGCGCGACGACGACGGCACCCTCACCGTGCAGAAGGTCACCGACCACAGCACTCGCCGCGGCCTGGGCTGGGGCGTGGTGGGCGGCGTGGTCCTCGGCGTCCTGTTCCCGCCGTCGATCATCGGCAGCGCCGTCGTCCTCGGCGCCGGCGGCGCCGCGATCGGCAAGGCGCGCGAGGTGCACCACAAGAAGGAGCTGGCCGAGGAGCTGCAGGACGCCATCGCGCCCGGGCACTCCGGCATCATCGCGCTGGTCTCCGACCCCGGCGAGATCCGCATCCGCAAGGCCCTCGAGAAGGCCGACCGCGTCGTGGAGAAGGCCGTCGACAAGACCGTCGCCGACGACCTGAAGGCCGCCGCGAAGGCCGCCGACGCCGAGTAGCGGCGGTACGGCGCAGGACCGGTACGACGAGAGGGCGGCAGGTGCTCCTGCCGCCCTCTCGTGCGTCGCTCAGCCGAAGTCCGGGTTGGGCTGGGAGAGCCGCACGTGGTTGCCGGACGGGTCGCGGAACCCGCAGTCGATCCCGTAGACCTGCTCGGTGGGCTTGTCGACGAAGTCGACACCGCGTGCCGACATCGCCTCGTAGTCGCGCATGACGTCGTCGGTGGTCAGGAACACCGCCGAGCAGGCGCCCTTGGCCGTGAGCGACAGCACCTCGCCGCGGGTCTGGTCGTCGAAGACCGGTGCGCCAGGGACGGCCATGAGCACGACCGCGACGTCCTCCTGCC
Source organism: Actinomycetes bacterium (assembly GCA_029781935.1). Taxonomy (GTDB): domain Bacteria; phylum Actinomycetota; class Actinomycetes; order S36-B12; family CAIYMF01; genus Longivirga. Next base: position 1,015 of record JAKOVT010000462.1, read on the forward strand.
CGGGTGGGGAGACCGACAGCCAGCGGAAGTTGCCGAGCTCGGCGACGGTGACGTCCTGGCGGACCTCGAAGCCGACCTTCTGCGTCCAGTACTCGAGCGCCTCGTCCTGGTCGTGCACCCAGATCTGGTAGGTGCTGATGCGCATCGTTCCTCCTCGTCGTGGTTCTTGTGCGAACGACGGTAGGAAGCGGCGTCAGGCGCCGTCTTCTCCGATCGTGCTGTTCTCGGCGACGGGCCGCCGTGCCGGAGGCATCGGACGGCCGTAGGCCTTGAGCACGCAGAGCGGGATCGGGGCGAGGCTCGCGGCCGAGGGGAACGCGGCGCGGTACTCGGTGGGGCTGACGCCGTACCGCCGGGTGAAGCTCGTGGTGAACGACCCGACGCTCGTGAGCCCGACCTGCATGCAGATGTCGGCGACGGAGTAGTCCGTGCCGCGCAGCAGCGTGGCGGCGCGCTCGAGGCGGCGGGTGAGCAGGTAGGAGTACGGCGACTCGCCGAAGGCCTTGCGGAACTCGCGGCTGAAGTGCGCGCGCGACAGGCACGCCGCGGCGGCCATGTCGTCGACGGTGAGGTCGTCGGCGTAGCGGGCATCGGCGAGGTCGCGGGCCCGTACGAGGTGGCGCACCGGGGGGAGCGCGGCCGTCGTCGTCACCCGGTCAGGGTAGGCGGCGCCGGCGACATCCCGCGATGACCGCGCGCAGCGGATCAGGGGGTGCGTATCGTCTCAGAGGTGAGAGGGCGGACCGACCCGCCCGACCGGGGGTGATCGCCGTGATGGGCATTCCGCTGCGCTGCCGGCTGGGCTGGCACGCCTGGTTCGACGACAGCGACGCCGAGGACGGCGCCCCGGTCATCGTGTGCGCCCGCTGCCGCAAGACCGTGGCGAAGCCGTACGAGATCATGACGCGCGTCGGCTGGGTCGGGCACCAGAACAGCTGAGGCTCGCGCGTCACCGCTCCCGGACGAGGTCGCCGCGCGGCCCGAGCGGCCGTGCCATCCGCAGCTCGTCGAAGCCCCGCGGGTCGTGCATGACCTCGCCCGTCGGGTGGAAGCCGTGCCGACGGTAGAAGCCGACCGCCGGCTGGTTGCCGTCGAGCACCCAGAGGGTCACGTGGTCGAACCCGTTCTCGGCGAGCTCGTCGAGCGCGGCGTGCAGGAGGGCTGACCCGGCACCAGTCCGCCAGTGCTGGGGCAGCACGTACAGGGCGTAGACCTCGCCGCGCCAGGGCGACGGCGGGTCCGCGCGCTCGGCGCCGAACGCCGCGAACCCGACGACCTCGCCGACGAGCTCGGCGACCGCGTACGTCGTGCTCGGCGTGGCGGCCGCGCGGGCGGCCCAGGCCAGCACGACATCGGGGTCGGCGAGACCGCGCAGCACCTCGTCTGGGATCAGTCCGGCGTACGCCGCCTGCCAGGCGACGGCCCGGACCAGCGCCACAGCAGGCAGGTCCTCCTGCTGCGCGGCCCGAACCTCGACGTCGGCCATGGGATCTCCTCCCGCCTGCTCACGCCGGCAGCTCGAACACGCGGGCACCGCCGCTTGCGAAGACCTCACGCACGCCCGGGATCGCGGCCAGGCTCTCTGCGTCGATGGCTCTGGCGGCACCTTCTCGCATACCTTCGGTAACGAGCACGAAGCGCACGCCAGCGACCCGTGCGTCGTCCCGTGCGTCTGCGGTCCAGGTCGTACCGGCAGTCGCGCGCAGGAGATCGAGTCGACGTCCCCAGCCCGCAGCCGTCGTCCAGCCGTCGCCCGACACCCAGGGACCTCCCGGCTTCGCGCCGAACACGGTCGCCACTCGCCCGTCGGTGAGCGCGTAGGCCCACCCGCCCGGCCCGGTCGGGTCGTTGAGCACGCGCCCCCCGTCTGCCGCGTGCGCGTCGAGCCAGGCGATCGCCTGGCGGTCGTGGGCCGTCAGCGTCGAAGCGGCCCACGCCGCGGACCCCGATGCCAGGGACGCGCCGGTCAGCGCGGCACAGCCGACCGCGAGCAGGCTGATCCGCCAGACCCGCGCACGCCCCGACCCGGCCGCCAGCCTGGTGAGCCCGACGGAGATCGGAAGGACGAGGAGCGCCACCGCCTGGACCAGGATGCGGTATCCGTTGGAGTACCACGGACTCGTGATCAGCCCTCCGGTACCGAGGAACGCGGCGTAGGCGAGAAGTACCATCGACCAGCCCAGGACCGTGGTGCCGCGCGCGGCGGGACGTTGCCAGGCCCAGCGGCTGCCGGCAGCGGCCAAGGCCCACCAGGCCAACGCGAGCGACGCCGTCAGGATCGTGAGCCCGCCGGTGACGCCGTAACCGAGGGCAGGGTGCGCGAGCAGCTCCACGATCGCGTCGGATCCTCCGAGCACGAACTCGTCGCGGGACGACGGCGACCCCGAGCCCACGACCTGCAGGGCCAGCGGCGCCAGCAGCAGCACCCCGGCGACCGCCGTCACGAGCACCGCCGCCGACACCCGACCCCGGGCCCGGGCCGGGTCAAGCACGATCGTGAGCAGCGCGAGAAGGACCGCGACCCCAGCCTCGGCGAGGTGGACGCAGGCGACGCCGGCCAGCGCGATCGCCGGCCCGATCAGCGAGAGCCCCCCGAGGCGCACCGACAGCAGCAGCGCGGTGACTGCTGGCAGCAGTGCCACTCCTGCGACGAGGGCGAGCCCGCCCCACGTGAGCTGCGCCCACGGGAACCACGGCGTGGCCAGGGCCACGAGACCTGCTGCCACCCACACAACTGTGCGCGTCAGACCGATGCGGCGCGCCCACGCCGCGGTCGCGAGCGGTGCCCACACGGCAGCGCCGAGGACGGCGACGACTGTGATCGCCGAGGCGACGCCGGTCAGCCGGGCTACCAGCGCCGCCACCAGGTGCAGGCCCAGTGGGTACACGCTGCCGAGCGCCCCCGAGACCGGATCCGGCGACGTAACCACCAGAGGGTCCAGGGAGCCGGTCGTCAGGATGCGCGCGGTGAACAGGCCGTGGGACATGCCGTCGTCCGCGGGCGCCACGGCATCCCAGCCCGGAGCCGACCGGGCGAGCAGTGCCAGGTTGAGCGCGACCGCGAGGACGACGACCGCGAGGAGCCCGACCGAGCCGGGTGAGAGGGCCGGCGAAGGTGCCCGTCGTCGTCGGAGCACGACCGCGAGGCTCGCGACAGACGCCGTCACGAGGGACAGGGTCGCGACGGCCACCCCCGAGCCGGGGTGGATCCGGTCGGCCCAGGCAGCCGGGGCGAAGGCGAGCCCGATGCTCGTCGCCGGGGCCGCCGCCGTGCGGTGCAACCGGTCCAGCGCGGGTGAAGTCGCCGTCAGGACGAGGAAGCCGGGGACGGTTGCGAACAGCAGCCACAGCAGGAGCGCCGCAGCCACGCTCAGAACGCCCCCAGGCACCGCCGCACTCTAAGGTCGGCGCCCGCACACGCGCGAGGACCCGGCGGGTGGTTCCGCCGGGTCCTCGTCGTTCGGGGTCAGGACGCGAGACGCGCCTGGACCTCCTTGATGCTCGGGTTGGTCGCGGCGCTGCCGTCCGGGAACAGCAGGGTCGGGACGGTCTGGTTGCCGCCATTGACGCTCTCGACGAACGCCGCCGCCTCGGGGTCGCGCTCGATGTCGACCTCGGTGAACTCGATGCCCTCGCGGCTCATCTGGGCCTTGAGGCGCTGGCAGTAGCCGCACCAGATCGTCGTGTACATCGTGACCGCCATCGCGGGCCGCTCCCTCTCGTCTCGGTGGTTGCGTGAACCGTCAACAGGACGAGTCTCCCGGATGTTCCCGCCGTACGCCCGCTCTGGATGCCTCAGCGGTCCGTATCCGGGCCTCCGAGGCATCCGGTACGGGGCGGATGGTGTCCGGAGGGGCTGCGAGGATGCTCCCGTGAGCACCGCACGGACCCCTGACGCCCTGCCGGGGCTCGCGGTCCGCGGCCGGTCCGGCCGGGCAGCTCCGGGCGCCGAGGCCGTGCTCGCCGGGCTCGATCCCGAGCAGCGCGAGGCCGCGACCGCCGTCTCGGGGCCGGTCGTGGTGCTCGCAGGCGCCGGCACCGGCAAGACCCGGGCGATCACCCACCGGATCGCCTACGCCGTGCTCACCGGCCAGCACGACCCGCGTCGTACCCTCGCGGTCACCTTCACCTCGCGCGCCGCCGGCGAGATGCGGCACCGCCTGGCCGAGCTGGGCGTCGAGGGCGTGTCCGCGCGCACGTTCCACTCCGCGGCCCTGCGCCAGCTCCGCTACTTCTGGCCCCGCGTCGTCGGCGGCGCGGTCCCCGACGTCCTGCCGAGCAAGGCGCGCGTGCTCGCGCCGGTCCTGCGGTCGGCGGGCTACTCGGAGCCGTCGCTGGCCCGCGACGTCGCGGCCGAGATCGAGTGGGCCAAGAGCAGCCAGGTCGCCGCGGCCGACTACGTCGCGGCCGCGACCCGGGCGCGTCGCGAGCCGCCCGGGTCGCTGACCCGCGAGAACGTGGCCGAGGCGTACTCGGCGTACGACGACCGCAAGACGCGCGAGGGGCTCATCGACTTCGAGGACGTCCTGCTCCTGACCGTCGGCATGCTCGACACGCGCGTCGACGTCGCGGAGGAGGTGCGGCGCGCCTACCGCTGGTTCACCGTCGACGAGTACCAGGACGTGAACCCGCTGCAGCAGCGGCTGCTCGACCTCTGGCTCGGCGACCGCGACGACCTCTGCGTCGTCGGCGACGCGAGCCAGACCATCTACACGTTCACCGGCGCGACGTCGTCGTACCTCCTCGGATTCCGCGGCCGCTACCCGCACGCCACCGAGGTCCGGCTGGTGCGCTCCTACCGGTCCACGCCGCAGGTCGTCGCGCTCGCGAACAAGGTCCTCGCCTCGGCCGGCGGGCCGGAGGCGGCGCTGCGCCTCGAGCTGCGCGCGCAGCGCGGCGACGGCCCGGCGCCCACCGTCACGGCGTACGACGACGAGCTCGCCGAGGCGAGCGGCGTCGCGGCCTCGGTGCGCCGGCTGCTCGACTCCGGCACGCCCGCACGCGAGATCGCGGTGCTCTACCGGATCAACGCGCAGTCCGAGGCGTTCGAGGAGGCGCTCGGCGAGGCGGGCATCCCCTCCGTGCTGCGCGGCGAGTCGGCCTTCTTCGACCGCGGCGAGGTGCGCGAAGCGCTCACCCGCATCCGGGGCGCCGCCCGCGGCGGCGGCGACAGCGGCGACCTCGGCGCCGACGTCCGCTCGGTGCTGTCGGCGATGAGCTGGTCCGACGAGCCGCCGTCGGGCTCCGGTGCCGTGCGCGAACGGTGGGAGAACCTGCTGCGCGTGGTCTCGCTGGCCGACGAGCTCGTGCGCGAGAACCCCGACGCGACCCTCGCCGACCTCGTCGACGACCTCGACCAGCGCGCCGCCACGCAGGCGGCGCCCGCGGCCGACGGCGTCACCCTCGCCACCGTCCACGCGGCCAAGGGCCTCGAGTGGGACGCCGTGCTCGTCGCGGGTCTGGCGGCGGGCACCTTCCCGATCCAGTACGCCGACACACCCGCGCGCCTCGAGGAGGAGCGGCGGCTCTTCTACGTCGCCTGCACCCGGGCGCGCACCCACCTGCTGCTGTCGTGGGCGCGCAACCGCTCGGGCCGCGGCCGTCGCGACCGCTCGCCGTTCCTCGACGCGGCGTTCGGCGCCGACCCGTCCGAGCCCGGGTCGGCCGGCGGGGTGGTGCGCGGCACGGGGTCGCGGTCACGCGCCCGTCGTCGTACCAACGACGCCTGCCGGGTCTGCGGCAAGGCGCTCGTCACCGGTCGCGAGATCGCCCTGGGCCGGTGCGAGTCCTGCCCGTCGGCCTACGACGAGGCCCTCGTCGAGCGGCTCAAGGCGTGGCGGCTCGACGAGGCCGGCCGGCAGTCGGTGCCGGCCTTCGTCGTGATGAGCGACGCGACTCTGGAGGGCATCGCGACGACGCTGCCCTCGAGCCGCGCGGAGCTGCTCCGGGTGTCGGGGATCGGCGCACGCAAGGCGGAGGCGTACGGCGACGCCCTGCTCTCGCTCGTCCGCGGCGCGGCCGTCGCGAGCACGGACGACCTTTCCTGACCCGTCCCCCCGGCCCTCGGCCCGCCGGTCGTCCGCACCGGTGGGCGCGGCCGCGCGAAGCGGCGCGGAGGCGTCGTCCGCGTGAACTTTCCGGTCACGATCGAGACTCGCCGCAATATCTCGTTGCACGGACCCTCGAGGACTGCGTACCCTCGCCTGTACGCGCGACGGACGCGCCGACGACCCGCCAAGTCGTCACGAGGCACGAAGGAGGTGCACCGCGATGATCACCACCATCAACCACGCGGCTGCCTTCGTGCTGCCTGCGTTCGCCGCTGCCGCCGCCGGTATGGCGGCCGTCCGCGCGTTCGCTCTGCGCCAGAAGTCCGTCGTCGTCCCGGTCGCGAAGACCACCGATCGCGTCTGGACCGGCAGCGGCCTCCGCACCTACGGCACGTCGTTCGACCCGCAGTCTCGAGGATCCTCTGGGTGA
>JAKOVT010000049.1 GCA_029781935.1 Actinomycetes bacterium
ACCAGCGTGGCGGCTGGACCCGCGTGGTTTCAGGCGTTCGCGCAGGCTCGTCCGCTCTCCGGGTGAGACTCTCGGCACGTCGCCGCGGTCCGGTGCGGCGCTCGGGATGGCAGGGTGGGCGGGTGACCGAGGTGCTCGAGCCGCGCGAGGTGCCGCTGGGTGGCCCGCGGGCCATGACCGTGCGGCGCACGCTGCCGCAGACGCAGCGGACCCTGGTGGGTGCCTGGTGCTTCGTCGACCACTACGGGCCCGCCGTGGTCGCCGAGACCGGCGGGATGGTCGTGCCGCCGCACCCGCACACCGGCCTGCAGACGGTGAGCTGGCTGTTCGAGGGCGAGGTGGAGCACCGCGACTCCACCGGGTCGCAGGCGCTCGTGCGCCCGGGCGAGGTGAACCTGATGACCGCGGGGCACGGCATCGCCCACTCCGAGGTGTCGACACCGGCGACCGCGACGCTGCACGGCGTCCAGCTCTGGGTCGCCCTGCCCGACGCCCACCGCGAGACGTCGCCCGCGTTCGAGCACCACGTGCCCGAGGTCGTGGAGATCGGCGGCGCTCACGTGCGCGCCTTCGTCGGCGGGTACGCCGGCAGCGCATCCCCGGTCCGCACGTTCTCGCCGCTCCTCGGTGCCGAGGTCGCGCTGCACGGCGACGCGCCCGTGCGCCTCGACCTCGAGACCGCGTTCGAGCACGCCCTGCTCGTCGACGGCGGCGACGTCGACGTCGACGGCACGACGGTCGCGCACGGGCAGCTCGCCTACCTCGAACCCGGACGGACGAGCGCCGAGGTGCACGGCGGATCCGGCGTACGGCTGCTGCTCCTCGGTGGTACGCCGTTCGGCGAGGAGATCGTCATGTGGTGGAACTTCGTCGGCCGCAACCACGACGACGTCGCCGAGCAGCGCGCCGCGTGGCAGGCGAGGTCCGCGCGGTTCGGCGAGGTCCCCGGCTACGTCGGCGACCCTTCGTGGCTGCCCGCACCGGAGCTGCCGAACGTGCGGCTCCGGCCACGCGGGAACCCCTGAGGCGCAGCGGGGCCCGGCGGTCCTGGGAGTCCGCCGGGCCCCGCCTCACGGCCGGTCCGCTCAGACCCGGCCGTGCTCCTTGTAGTACGAGCGCCAGACCAGCCGGTGCAGCGGTATCCAGCGCGGGATGTCGCGCAGGACGGGGATGAACGGTGTGAGCAGCCAGAGCGCGAACACGCCGACCATGATCGCCGTGATCCACGCGTCGGCGTTGTCCGTGGCGGAGCGGGCCAGACCCGTCGCGTCGTCCGGTGCGTTGAACACGGGCAGCTGGTACCAGAACGACCAGGGCGCCAGCCAGATCTGGCCCGGCCACGAGCCGGCCTCGTTCATCATCCCCCAGGTGTCGCCACCGAGGTTGAGGTCGACGGCCTTGCCCTCCATGTAGCCGCCGTCGCCCATCATCAGCAGCTGCTTGGTCTGGTCGGTCTGGAAGAACTGGCCCTGGCCCGTCAGCGCGTTGTCGTAGGCACCCGACACCGCCATGGCCGTCGTCGCCTTCGCCAGGTCGGGCACGGGCCCGTAGTCGCCCTTGGCCACCTGGTCGAGGTGGAGGTCGCCGTTGTCGTCGGCGGTGGCCTGGAGCGCGTCGTTGTAGGCGCCGGCCCATGTCGCCTGCTGGTCGGCGGAGGCGGCGTTCCAGGTGTCGAGCGCCGCCTTGGCGGGGTTGGGGTCCGCCTGGCTCTCGAGCGGCAGGATCACGAAGTCCTGCGCCGTGTCGACCGGGTGCGCCACGCCCTGCCACTGCTGGGTGTTGAGCGGCCCGATCGAGAGCCCGTCGGAGTTGCTGTTGTACGGCGGGCCGTACCCGGCCGTCTCGCTCGCACCTGCGAGCTGGCTGACGGCGGTGGCGTAGAAGGAGTCGGGCGAGTCGGCGGCCCACTGCTTGAACGTGATCGCGGGGTCGTCGGGCGAGCTGAACAGCGCCGAGAAACCGACCACCAGCAGGCCCACGATCACGAGGGCGATGGCACCCTCCTTGAGGATGTCGTAGTGCCGGTTCTTGCCCGCCCAGGGCCGGGCATAGAACTCGTTGCGCTCCTTGCGGTCCGTCGTGCTCATGACGCCACCGCCGGGTCGCCGGCGGGACCGGCCTGAGCGGCGGCCTCGAGTGCCGGGTCGATCGCGTCGATGGGCGGCACGACGCCGTGCTTGCGGACCAGCAGGACGTGCATCACCACGAGCACGCCGACCGCGAGCGGCAGCGGGACGATGTGCCACAACGACATCTGCCCGACGTTGGTGGTGTTCATGAATCCGCCCAGGCCGACGGAGTTCATGACGTCCTTGGCCTCGAACGCGATCCACTGCGCGTTGAAGTTCGTGGTGATCGTGTAGCCGGTGAACGCGGTGGCCAGCCCCATGATGAAGCAGAAGACGCCCGTGGCCCACGTGAGGAAGCGCTTGCCGCGCCACGCGGCCATCCAGTACTTGCCGATCAGGTGCACGATCATGAAGAAGAAGAAGAACTGCACCGACCAGAAGTGCAGGCTGTTGACGAAGTGGCCGATCGGCGTGGTGTGCCACCACTGCAGTCCACCCAGCGTCAGGATCACGCCGGACGCGATCACGAGCACCAGCGCGACGATGGTCGCCATGCCGAAGACGTAGATCCACGATGCGACGTACGTCGGCTGGCTCTCCGGCAGCATCTTCTCCGGGGGGAGCGTGCGCAGCCACGTCCTGCGCAGCGAGCCGGTCCACGTGCTCGGCTCGACGTCCGTGCGCGCGGGCACCTCGGTGCCGGTGTCGATGGTCATTCGGCGTCACGGCCTTTCGGGAAGGGCAGCACGAGCGCCAGGACGAAGACGGCCAGCAGGGCCAGCACGACGACGAGGTTCGGGATGGAGATCTGGATCCACTCCCAGATGTGCCAGTAGGACGCCGGTTGGTCCAGCGACACCGCGAGCGCGTTCACGTGTCCTCCTCGGACGAGGGGCCCGACCCGGTGGGGGCCCGCACCTCGACCCTCGCGCTCCGTCCCGGGTCAGTCGCGCCACGCGGGTAAAGGCCGGGTCTGGGGATGGTCTGGAACAGGCAAAACAGGCGAGCCTCTCCTAGGAGCCCTCCCGGCTGCCGAGAAGGACAGGGGGAGGACACGCACGTCGAGAGGACGGCTGGTCACCCTCGGTAGGAGGGCCACGTACGCTCCGTGGGAAGGGAGGGCTGGATGCTGGGCGAGGGATTCGCCGCGGCGCTCGAGGGCGCGCGGCAGGCCGACGAGGCCGCCTTCGCGCTGCTCTACCGCGACGCGCACCCGCCCCTCCTGCGCTACCTGCGCGGCATGTCGGCCGACCTGGCCGAGGACTCGGCGTCGGAGACCTGGCTCGAGGTGGCGCGCAGCCTCGACTCGTTCAGCGGCCCGGAGCCGGCGTTCCGTGCCTGGTTGTTCGCGATCGCGCGGCGCAAGCTCATCGACCGGATCCGGTACGAGACGCGGCGACCGAGCGCGTCGTGGGACGACCTCGACCTCATCGGACCCGTCGCGCGCGACGTCGCGGAGGACGTCGTCGACGCCGACTCCACGACGCAGGCGCTGGCCCTCGTCCGGACCCTGCCGCGCGACCAGGCCGAGGCCGTCCTGCTGCGCGTGGTGGCCGACCTCGACTACGCCGACGTCGCCGAGATCATGGGCCGGTCGGCGGGGGCGGTCCGGGTGCTGGTGCACCGCGGGCTGCGCCGCCTGGAGCAGGAGCTGGCTACGCGCCGTACCCGGGGAGTAACGCCATGAGCCGGCCCGACGTTCCTAATCCCGGGACGCCGCCGACCGGTGGCGACCCGGGCTACGACGCCGTCCTCGAGGACCTCCTCGCCGGCCGGCTCGGGCACGGACCGGAGGACGAGATGAGCCTGGTCGGGCTGGTCGACGCGCTGCGCGCGCCCGGCTCCGACGAGGAGCTCGGCGATGTCGACGCCGCGGCGTCCGCGTTCGTCTCGGCACGGACCGCGGTCGGCTCCTCGACCGGTACCGGTGCCGTGATCCCGATGGCGTCCCGCCGTACGGGACGCGCCGCGATCGCCGTCGCCGCAGTGGTCGGCGGTGTCGTCCTGATGGGTGGGACCGCGGCCGCGGCCACGGGCAGCCTTCCGCCGGCGGTGCAGGACGTCGTCCACGCCATCATCCCGCTCTTCCCGTCGGCGGCCGAGGCGCAGGCGGCCAAGGAGGCCGAGGAGGCCGAGTCGACCGCGACGGCACCGGACCGCAGCTCGAGCCCGGTCTCGGTCGGCGTCGTGCCGACAGCGATCGCGCCCGGTGGACCGACGTCCTCGTCGAGCACGGCGGTCGGCCAGACGCGGCTGCCGCTGTCGACGACGGACCCGAGCCGGTTCGGCCAGTGCCGGGCCTACTTCGTCGGCGCGACCTCCACCGGCTCGACGTCCTACGTCCGGCTCAAGCTGGCCGCGGATCGTGCCGGGACCACGATCGACGTCTGGTGCACGACCTTCGCCCCGGGCTCCAAGCCCGGCTCGCAGGCCGGCAACGGCAACGGGAACGGCAACGGGAACGGCAACAAGCCGACGGCGCCGCCGACCGGGGCGGGCAACAACAACAGCGGCGGCAACGGGAACGGCAACGGGAACGGCAACGGGAATGCCGCGACCCCGAGGGCGAAGCCCACGAGCCACCCGCGGCCGACCAGCCCGGGCAAGCCCTCGACCCCGGGCTCGCAGGGCAACGGCAAGCCCAGCACGACCCCCTAGCCTTCGCAGCCAGACCTTCGGGCACGATCCGCGACCACGGCCTGACCTGCACGGACGACCCTCCGGGGCCAGGCCGTAACACTCCGGGAGGGCTCGACGTTCTCCCAGCGGAGGGCGCTCGGGCGTCCCCCGAGGACCTGCGGCGCCGCCGACCAGGACACGGCGGCGCCGCGGCCTTGCCTCCCGGGGCAGGGCCACGGCCGTGTCCGGACCGGTGCGGCCCCGGTCCCTGACCGGCGGTGCGGCGTCAGCCCCGGTCCGGCTCCGGGTCGGTGACGTCGGCGACGGTCGCACCGACCCGCTCCAGCAGCGCCAGCGCGTCGACCCCGATCGCGACGTCGTGCACCCCGCTGCCGAGCGTCACCTCGCCGCGCGAGGCGAGCACGACGTCGGCCACCACCGGCCACGGCCGGGCCGAGCCCAGCGGCGTGATGGTGC
>JAKOVT010000064.1 GCA_029781935.1 Actinomycetes bacterium
CGGGCGTTCGCCGGGCAGCGCAACGAGGAGCGCGGGCGTCTGGTCTCGCCGTTCATCGCCACGGCGGCGGCACAGACGTGGCTCGCCGCACGCTCGATGCAGGAGCTCCCGACCGGTGAGTTCATCACCTTCAGCGGCGAGGTCCGCGGCCTGACCCCCTGGTCGAACCAGGTCACCGCGCGCCTGGTCAGCGGGTCGACGACACAGGACCGCACGTTCACGGTGTCCGGCCAGTGGACGCCGTTCCAGCACACGATGGTGAGCGGCGGGGGCGACGTCTTCACCTACGGGTTCGTGTCCGTTGCGGCCGGCACCTTCGAGTTCCGCAACCTCGTGCTCACCACGAGCCCCGCGCGCCTGCCGTACTCGCCGTACGGCGACGGGCTCCTGCGCTCGCATCGCCACAACGCGGCCCTCTACAACCCGGGCATGGAGGCGTGGACGCGCTACTGGAACACCGGGTTCGTGAACAAGTGCGCCAACCCCTCGTTCGAGACGAACACGACGGGCTGGTCGGTCGCCGCCGATGGCTTCCACGCCGCCGGCACGAGCATCACCCGGACCGCGAGCGGCACCGCGTACCACGGCTCGCAGGTCGGCCGCGTCGTGGTGCCCGGGTTCGGCGCCGGGGCACACTTCGACTTCTCGGGCATCGTCTTCGGCTCGGGCAAGCCGTACTCGCTCTACGTCTTCGCCCGCTCGGTCGGCTCGGCGAGCAACTGCATCTTCATGATCGGGTCGAACGGCACGCCCGCGGACAGCGCGAGCTCGGCGGTCGTCGCACTCAACACGAGCACCTGGACGCGCATCCCGCTCTCCTGGACGCCGTCGGCCGACCGGACGGACGTGCACTTCGCGTTCTATGTGAGCTCCGGCGCCCTGACGGTCGACGTCGACGCGCTGATCGTCTACTGGGCACCGGCGCCGGACGCTTACCAGTTCGACGGGACCGATCCCCTCCTGCTCGACGCGGGCTCGACCGAGAGCACGTTCGTCCTCGACGAGACCGATGGCGCGGTCGGGTCGCGGTGCCTGCGAATCACCTCCGGCAACGCCGTCTGCTACCCGTTCCAGCAGGTCGGGTCGTGGACGACCGCGCCGCAGGGCGTGCAGAGCTTCGAGCCGGGCGCCTGGTACACCGCCTCGGTCTGGGTGAAGACCGGGGCCGTCGGCTCGACGATCACCCTCTCGTTCGGGCGGCAGAGCAAGCCCGCCCAGGCGGCGAGCACCGTCTACACGACGCGGACGACCGGCTGGGAGCGCGTCGCCGTCCGCTGGAAGCCCGCCGCGGTCAGCGGCACGGCCACGGAGGTCTTCACCGACGTCTTCGTCGTGGTCCGCAGCTCGGCCGGCACGGGCACGAAGGTCGACGCGCTCCTCGTCTCCGAGGGCCGGCGCCTGTGGCCATACGAGGGCCGCTGGGCGACCGACCTCGACCCCGCCGAGTCGGCCTGGAAGGTCATCAGCCAGAAGCTCACCGGCACCGTGCTCGGCGCGCTCAACAGCCTCAACGCCCTCAACCAGACAGTCCACCGCATCGACCCCGTCCCCGCGTTCCCCTGGTGGCGGTACATCACGCGCACGCGCGGGCGCCTGCCGGCCAAGCAGGTCGCGGAGACGTTCGACGACGACCTGACCGGCGCGACCGGCTGGGACACGAGCTACGACTCGATCCGCAACGTGGCGCGCGTCGAGACCGGGACGCAGTGGATCGACACGACGACGAACACCGCGCAGACGAACCCCAACAGCGGCACGTGGACGTACAGCGACCCGGCCTCCGCGCTCGAGTACGGCCGGGTCGACACGTCGACCCTCGGTGGGTCGATGCTCGAGAACAAGCCGGGCGACCCGAGCCTCCAGGAGTCGCTCGCGGGCGACGTTATCAGCCGCTACGGCCAGCCGCGGAGCCGGCCGACGATCTTCACCGAGAACCGCTGGCCCTCACAGCTCGTGCGCAACCCCGACGACCTCGTGCGCGTGACCTTCCCGCGAGCCGGCAAGTACGGCGCCCTGTACCTCATCACGACGATGGCGCTCCACATCGAGGCTGGCGGCCGGCTGTGGCGCGCCGGCTACACGCTCGAGGAGCACGCGTTCGCCCCGGACGAGACCGGGGTCCTGGCGGGCGGCATGCCCGAGTACACCGGGCCCGAGGCGACCCTCGCCGTCGGGATGCCGCAGTGACGGGAGACTGACGATGGCGAAGGTGACGTCGAACCAGAACACGAACTCCAGGGACCTCCCGCCGTACCTGACACCGGCGGCGGCGGTCGTGCTGCCCGAGGCCGGCTACTCCCGGTCGCTCACCGGCGTTGACAACCCGGTGGCGCCGCAGGCCGTGTCGGGCGGGCAGAGCGCCTACGCGACGTACACGGTCACGGTGAGCAGCCAGGCGAACACCACGAGCTCCCACGCGATCGTGATCGAGGCGCCGGCGGCGAGCGCGGTCCGGATCCTCAAGGTCCGCATCCTCGCCCCGGGCATCCAGACGACCGCCGGCGTCCGGCTCCTCCAGCTCATCCGGACGACGACCGCCGGGACCGGCGGGGCGGTGACCCCGGCCGTTCACGACCCGGCCGACAGCGCGTACGGAGGCATCTGCCGGGCCAAGCCGACCGCGGGCACCGCGGGAACGGTGCTCCAGGACATCCCGCTCTTCGTGCCGACGGCGGTGGCGGCCTTCGCGCCGATCCTCTTCGACTACGCCGACGTGAGCCAGGACAAG
>JAKOVT010000066.1 GCA_029781935.1 Actinomycetes bacterium
GCCCCGACCTGCGCGAACCGCGCGATGTCGTCGGGGTGGACGACCTGCAGGTGCGCGAGGTGGTGGTTGCCGCCGGCTCCGTTCGCCTCGCGCGCCGCGGCGACGGCGTTCAGGGCGTTGCGCACCGCGCGGTCGCCCAGCGCGTGGAAGTGCACCTGGAAGCCCAGGGCGTCCAGCCGCGGCACGTACTCGAGCAGACCCACCGGGTCGACGAAGTCCAGCCCGCTGTTCTCCGTGGCGCAGCCGCAGCCGTCCTCGTAGGGCTCGAGCATCGCGGCGGTGAAGTTCTCCGCGACGCCGTCGAGCATGATCTTCACGGTCGTCGGACGGAACCGGCCGGTGCCGCCGGCGCCGCGGCGTTCGACGAGCTCGGGGATCTGGTCGCTGCTGCGACTGCGGTCCCACCACAGCGAGCCGACCACGCGGCCGACGAGGTCGCCGGACTCCGCTGCTGCGAGGTAGATCGGGAGGATGTCGTCCTGGCCGAACATCTCCCCGACCGCCGCGTCCTGCCACGACGTCACGCCCAGCGAGAACAGGTGGGCCTGCGCGGCCAGCAGCCCGGCGTGCTGGTCGGCCGGCGTGGTCGGCGGCAGGTGCCGGTCGATGAGGTGCGCCGCGCCCTCGTGCAGCGTGCCGGCGGGGAACCCGTCGGGCTCCCGCTCGATCCGGCCGTCGGCCGGGTCGGGCGTGTCGGCCGAGAGGCCCGCGATCTCGAGCGCCCGCGTGTTCACCCAGGCGCCGTGGCCGTCGCGGTTGGGCAGGTACACCGGACGGTCGGGAACGATCGCGTCGAGCAGGTGCCGGGTCGGCGTGCCGTTGGGATAGTGCGACATCGACCAGCCGCCGCCGAGGATCCACGGGACGTCGGGGTTCGCCGCGGCGTACGTCGCGATGGCCGCCAGCGCCTCGTCGGCGCTCTCGCAGTGGTGGATGTCGCACTGCAGCAGGCTCACGCCCGCCATGACCGGGTGGACGTGCGCGTCCTGGAACCCGGGGATCAGCAGACCGCCGGCGAGATCGACCACGTCGGTGGCCGACGAGCGCAGCGCGAGGATCTCCTCCTCGTCGCCGATCGCGGCGATGCGACCGCCGGAGACGGCCAGCGCCCCGCGTTGCGAGGAGGTCATCCCCGCGCTGAACAGCGATCCCCCGACGAAGACCGTGTCGATGACGGATCCACGCATCTGCGGCTGCGACATGGCGGGACGCTATGACTCCGGGACCGACCTGTCAATGCTGTTGACAACTTCGTTGCCGGACAGTCAGTCCAGCGGTCGCCCGTCGGCGTCGAAGGCCGTGCGCATCGTGAAGGCGTACGGCGTCGGCCCGTCCTCCTCGAGGTGGGCCAGCCGGTCGCGCGCCTCCTCGAGCGAGGGATGGTGGTCGTCGTCGACCCACCACAGCACGAGGCTCGGCGACTCCATCCGCGTGAAGAACATCCGGCGCTGCTTGAGCACCGATGCGTGCGCGACGCCGTACACGTAGGCCTCGAGCGACGCGAGGTCGGTCCACGTCGACAGGTTGACGATCACGTCGGCGCCCCACGGCCGGATCGAGGTGGCGTTGCCGTCGCCCTCGTCCTGCAACCGCCACACGAACCCGGGCGCCTCGTCGGCCACCGCGTTCACCGCGGCGAGCGCCTCGACGAACGGAGCGAGGTCCGGATGATCCAGCTCGTGACGCAACCGCGCGACATTGAGCTGAGCCAGCTGCGCCATGACCCGACGTTAGCGGGTGAAGGCACTACCGGTGGCCCGGTAGCCCGTGCTGCTGGAACCGCTGGTCACGTCTGGCTGGACGTGAGCCAGCCCCCGGACGTGCGCGCCGCGCGGCCGCAGGCCGCACCGGCCGGCGACGGCCCGCCAGGGCCCGAGCCAACCGGTCCCCGGCGCGCTCGGCGACGCGAGCGCGTCCGCCGTGAGACGGGGCCCGAAGGGTCACGGCTCACGACGGACAGCGAGCGCAGCAAGCCCGCGCTCGCCTGGAGCCGCAGAAAGCACAGCACCCTGGACCCGCTCGTCCCACATGCCACCCGTCGAGCCCGCCACCGGACGTGCGCGCCGCGCGGCCGGCAGGCCGCACCGGCCGGCGACGGCCCCCTGGGGCCCGAGCCGACCGGACCCGCACGTCCGCATGCCACCCGTCGAGCCAGCCCCCGGACGTGCGCGCCGCGCGGCCGAAGGCCGCACCGGCCGGCGACGGCCCGCCAGGGCCCGAGCCGACCGGTCCTCGGCGCGCCGGCGACGCGAGCGCGTCCGCCGTGAGCCGGGGCCCGCAGGGTCACGGCTCACGACGGACAGCGAGCGCAGCAAGCCCGCGCTCGCCTGGAGCCGCAGAAAGCACAGCACCCTGGACCCGCTCGTCCCACATGCCACCCGTCGAGCCCGCCACCGGAC
>JAKOVT010000073.1 GCA_029781935.1 Actinomycetes bacterium
CGCGAACGAGCGCATCGACGCGTTGCCGTCGGCGTACCACGTGAGCGTGGTGATGGACGCGGGCGCGAGCTCCATCCGGTTCATCGACGACGCCGGGGTGTCCAGAGCCCGCGCGGTGAGCGCCCGGATCGTGCCGACGTGAGCGACGATGAGGATGCGGCGGCCGGCGTACCGGTCGAGCACCGCCTGCAGCGCGGAGCCCACGCGGGCCGACACCTGGTGCAGCGACTCGCCGCCCGGTGGAGCGACGTCGGGAGACGCCAGCCACGCGGCCATCGCGTCGGGCCAGCGCGCCATCACCTC
Source organism: Actinomycetes bacterium (assembly GCA_029781935.1). Taxonomy (GTDB): domain Bacteria; phylum Actinomycetota; class Actinomycetes; order S36-B12; family CAIYMF01; genus Longivirga. The sequence continues at coordinate 304 of JAKOVT010000073.1, forward strand.
GGCGAAGGTGAAGCCGTCCCACTCGCCGAACCGGGCCTCCTCGAGGCCGTCGACGACCTCGGGCTCGAGCCCGATGCGCTCGCCGATGATCGCCGCCGTCTGGCGCGTGCGGAGCATCGGCGAGCAGACGAGCACCTCGGCGCCACCGCGGCGGGCGAGCTCGTCGCCGGCTGCACGCGCCTGCGCCTCGCCCTGCTCGATGAGCGGCGGGTCGGCCTGCCCGCCCGAGCCGGAGAACCTGCGCTCGACGGAGTGCTGCGTGACGCCGTGGCGCACGAGCACCGTGACGGTGGGCGGCCCGATGTCGGGGCCCCACCCGACGATCGCCGGCCGCGGCTTCGCGCCCGCGGGCACGGGCTCGGCCTCGGTCTCCGTCTCGTAGGCGTCGGTGCGGGCACGCCGCACGGTGCCGTCGAGGCCGCGCTGCACGGCGTCCATCGACTCGTTGGCGAGGGCGTCGGCCAGCTTGTTCTTCTCGCGCGGCACCCAGGTGAACTCGACCCGCTCGCGCGGCACGGCGTCGCGCGCCTGCAGGGCCAGCGCTCGCAGGGTGTCGTTCTTGATCGCCCAGCGGCCGCTCATCTGCTCGACGACGAGCTTGGAGTCCAGCCGCGCCTCGATGTGCGCGTCGGGGTCGATCTCGCGCGCCGCGCGCAGCCCCTCGAGCAGGCCGGTGTACTCGGCGACGTTGTTCGTCGTGACGCCGAGGTGCCCCGCGAGCTCGACGAGCACCTCGCCGGTCGCGGCCTCCTTGACGACCGCGCCGTACGCCGCCGGGCCGGGGTTGCCGCGCGACCCGCCGTCGGCCTCGACGACCAGACGTCGGTTCACAGACCCGACTCGGGGGTCCGGACGAGGATGCGGCGGCACTCCTCGCAGCGCAGGACGGTGTCGGGCGCGGCGTCGCGGATCCGTCCGATGTCCGTGGGCGTGAGCTCCATCCGGCAGCCCTCGCACCGGCGCTGGTGCAGGGCGGCGGCGCCGACGCCGTTGTGGTCCGCGCGCAGCTTGTCGTAGAGGGTGAGCAGGTCGGCGGGGATGTCGGGGAGCACCTTCGAGCGCTCCGACCCCACCCACTCCTTGTCGCGGTCGGCCTCGCCCCACGCCGTGTCGCGCTCGGCCACGGCGGTCTCGCGCGCGACGGTGAGCTGGTCGCGCTCGGCGGTGAGCGTGCCCAGCGCCGAGCGGGCGTCCTCCAGCCGTTCCATCACCTCGAGCTCGGCCTCCTCGAGGTCGCCCTGCCGGCGCGCGAGCGAGGCGATCTCCTGCTGCAGGCTCTCGAGCTCCTTGGCCGAGGTGATGCGACCGGAGTCGAGGAGCTCCTGGTCCTTGGCCGCCCGGGCGCGCACCTGCTCGACATCGGCCTCGGCCTTGGCGAGCGTGCGCTCGAGATCGGCCACCTCGGTCTCGGCAGCCACGACCCGGTCGCGCAGCGCACCGAGGCGGCCGTCGAGATCGGTGATGGTGGCGAGCGCGGGCAGCGTGCGGCGCCTGTGCTCGATCTGGTCGAGGCGGGAGTCGAGCGCCTGCAGGTCGAGCAGGCGCAGCTGGACGGCGGGCTCGGCGTTCACCGGACTCCTCTGTGTTCTCGAGTGGTCGTGCGTACGACACCGTAACCCGCCACGCCGGGCACGCGACGGGCGACCGCCCCGCCCTTACGCTCGGTACCGGGGCGTCCGCGAGGGAGGTGGCCGTGCGTCAGGCCCTGTTCCGAGCCAAGACGCGGCTGTCCGACGCGGGAGCGCTCGCGCACCTCGACCGGCTGCAGCAGCAGGCGTCCCTCCCCCGTCCCGAGCTCGACGCGCTGGTGGCCCGTCGCGCCGCGACGATCGCACGGCACGCCGCCGCGACCACTCCCTGGTACGCCGAGCGCTACGTCGGCGTCGATCTCTCGGCGCTCGAGGACCCCGCCGAGTTCGCGCGTCTCCCCGTGGTCGAGAAGGACGACGTGCGCGACGGGTTCGACCGGTTCCGCTCCACGGAGTCGCACCACGGACGTGTCGCCTCGACCGGCGGGAGCACCGGCGAGCCGGCCCGCGTCCTCTACGACACGCGGCTGCCGGTGAAGACGCTCGCCTGGCGGATGTACTCGTGGTGGGGCGTCGGGCCGGAGGACGACCACGCGATCGCGTGGCGGGCGCTGCGCGGCGAGCGGGCGCAGGCCCTGCGGGACCTGGTGCACCTGCCGGCGCGCCGGCTCCACCTCGATGCGTCGCTGATGAGCCCGGCGTCCATGCAGACGTTCGTCGATCGGTGGCGCAGGCATCCGCCTGCCCTGTTCTGGGGCTACTCGGGCGCGGTCCTCGAGGTCGCCGACTTCCTGCTCGACCGCGGCATCGAGCTGCCGCCGCCTCGAGCGGTCGCGTTCACGGCGGGCCCGCTGCAGCCCGCATCACGACAGCGCATCGAGCAGGCGTTCCGCGCACCTCTGCACGACACCTACCGCTGCGGTGAGATCCCCTGGCTCGCCGGGGAGTGCGCGGCGCGTGAGGGCCTGCACGTGTTCGCCGACGAGCGGCTCGTCGAGATCCTCGACGCCGACGGGCGCCCGGCGGCACCGGGCGAGACGGGCGAGGTCGTGGTCACCGACCTCACGAACCGTGCCTTCCCGCTCGTGCGCTACCGGCTCGGCGACCGCGCCGCGCTGCTCGAGCGGGCGTGCTCGTGCGGCGTCTCGCTCCCGCTGCTCTCGCCGATCGACGGTCGGATCTCCGACATGGTCCACCTGCCGGACGGGCGCGTGCTCGACAGCGTGTGGTTCATCGCGCGTCTCGCGCACGCGGACGAGCCGGTGCGTCAGTACCGCGTCGTCCAGCACCCGGACGCGTCGATCAGCGTCGTGGTCGTCCCGCAGGACGCCGGCTCCGTGGCGCATCTCGAGCAGGTCGTGGCGCGGATGCGGCGCGACCTCGGGACGGTCGACGTGCGCCTCGAGATCGTCGACGCGATCCCGCACGACCGCGGCAAGACCCGCGACGTCATCAGCGACTACGTGCCCGTCAGGCCCGCGACGTCCAGGGGTCGGTGACGAGCGAGGAGTACTGCACCTCGACGTCGTACCCGGCGGCGAGCAGGTCGCGGTGCAGGAGCGACGCGTACGACGGCACCCACGGCCACTCGGACGCGAAGTGCGCGACGTCGACGACGGCCGGTCCGCCGAGCTCGCGGTGGTCGAGCGCGACGTGGTGCTTGAGGTCGGAGGTCACGACCACGTCCACGCCGGCTCCGGCAGCAGCGGGGAGGGCGTCGCCGCCCGAGCCGCCGACCACCGCCACGCGGCGTACCGGAGTTGCGGCGTCGCCCTGGACCCGGACGCCGTGCGCGGTGGCCGGGAGCGACGCGCCCACGTGCGCCGCGAACGCCCCCAGCGTGGTCGGCTCGGTGGTGCACACCCGTCCCAGACCCGTGGTGCCGTCGGCGGCGGGCAGCAGTGGGCCGACGACCGTGAGGCCGAGCGCGGCGGCCAGCGCGTCGCTCACGCCCTCGCGGGCGACGTCGGCGTTGGTGTGGGCGGCCAGCAGGGCGCACCCGCCCGACACCAGCCGGTGGACGACGACGCCCGCGGGGGTCGTGGCCGCCACCGACGAGACCGGGTGCAGCAGCAGGGGGTGGTGGGTCAGCAGGAGGTCGGCGCCCAGACCGAGCGCCTCGTCGACCGTCGCGGCCACCGGGTCGACCGCCACCAGGATCCGCCGCACCGCGGCGGCCGGGTCGCCGCAGACCAGGCCGACGGCGTCCCAGGGCTCCGCGGAGACGGGGTCGTAGCGGCGGTGGACGACGGCCACGACGTCGGCGAGCCTGGGTGTCGCGGTCACCTGCCGAGCCTACGGCCGCCCTGCCGGAATACGGTGACCGCGCGGCCCGGTTGACCCTGCTGGACCGCGCCGCCCACCGGCGGCCGTACTGCCTGGAGGAGACCCATGTCCACGATCGAGCTCACCGCCTCGGCGTTCGACGACACCGTGTCGGGCAACGACATCGTGCTCGTCGACTTCTGGGCCGCGTGGTGCGGTCCGTGCCGCGCGTTCGCGCCGGTGTTCGAGGCGGCCTCGGAGACCAATGCCGACATCGTCTTCGCCAAGGTCGACACCGAGGCCGAGCAGGAGCTCGCCGCCGCGGCCAACATCACGTCGATCCCCACGCTCATGGCCTTCCGCGAGGGCGTGCTGCTCTACGCCCAGCCCGGAGCGCTCCCGGCGCCGCAGCTCGACCAGCTCATCCAGGCGGTCCGGGAGGTCGACATGGCCGAGGTCCACGCTCAGATCGCGGCCCAGCGGGCCGACGGCACCCAGGGCTGACGCCCCTTCCGGAGCAGGCACAGAGCGGAATCAGGGCGACGGGAGCGTCCGCAAGGCGGATGATGGGTCGCCGCCCCCACCGCCGTTCCAAGGAGTAGCCCGGTGCTCATCGCGCTCCTGCGCACCTACCTCAAGCCGTACAAGGCTGCGCTCGTCGCGGTGGTGATCCTGCAGTTCCTGGGCACGATCGCCGCTCTCTACCTGCCCACGCTGAACGCCGACATCATCGACAACGGCGTGGCCAAGGGCGACACGACCTACATCCTCCAGGTCGGCGCGGTGATGCTGGGCATCACGTTCGTCCAGGTCGCCTGCACCATCGCCGCCGTGTGGTTCGGGGCGCGCAGCGCGATGGGTTTCGGACGCGACACCCGTGCCGCCGTGTTCCACCGCGTCGGCAGCTTCTCCGCCCGCGAGGTCACGCACTTCGGCGCGCCGTCGCTCATCACCCGCACGACCAACGACGTCCAGCAGGTGCAGATGCTCGTCCTGCTCACCTGCACCCTCATGGTGGCAGCGCCGATCATGTGCGTCGGCGGGATCGTGATGGCCCTCAAGCAGGACGTCGGCCTCGCGTGGCTGATCGCGCTGTCGGTCACCGTCCTCGTCGTCGCCATCGGCCTGATCGTGTCGCGGATGATCCCCCAGTTCCGCCGCATGCAGAAGCGCATCGACAACGTCAACCTCGTCCTGCGCGAGCAGATCACCGGCATCCGCGTGGTGCGTGCCTTCGTCCGCGAGCCGGTGGAGCGCGAGCGGTTCGGCGTCGCGAACGCGGAGCTCACCGACACCGCGCTGCGGGTCGGACGGCTGATGGCGCTCATGTTCCCGACGGTCATGCTCGTGATGAACGTGTCGAGCGTGGCGGTCCTGTGGTTCGGGTCGCTGCGCATCGACGCCGGTCAGATGCAGATCGGGTCGCTGACGGCGTTCCTCAGCTATCTCGTGCAGATCCTCATGTCGATCATGATGGCCACGTTCATGCTCGTCCTCGTCCCCCGCGCGGCGGTCTGCGCAGAGCGGCTCACCGAGGTGCTCGAGACCGACTCGACCGTGGTTCCGTCGTCGGATCCCGTCACCGACGTACCCGTCACCGGTCGCGTGGAGATGAGGGGCGCGTCCTTCCGCTACCCCGGCGCCGAGGACCCGGTCCTGCAGGACATCTCCTTCACCGCCGTGGCGGGGCGCACGACGGCGATCATCGGCAGCACCGGCTCGGGCAAGACCACGCTGCTCTCGCTGGTCCCGCGCCTGTTCGACGCCACCGAGGGCTCGGTGCTCGTCGACGGCGTCGACGTCCGCGACCTCGCACCCGAGGCCCTGCACGCGCGCATCGGGCTCGTGCCGCAGAAGGCCTACCTGTTCAGCGGGACCGTCGCGAGCAACCTCCGCTACGGCAAGGAGGACGCCACCGACGACGAGCTCTGGGAGGCGCTGCGCATCGCGCAGGCCGACGACTTCGTCCGCGCTCTCGCCGAGGGCCTCGAGGCGCCCGTCGCCCAGGGCGGCACGAACTTCTCCGGCGGCCAGCGCCAGCGCCTCGCGATCGCACGCGCGGTGGTGCGCCGGCCGTCGATCTACCTGTTCGACGACTCGTTCTCCGCGCTCGACCTCGGCACCGACGCGCGGCTGCGAGCCGCGCTCAGACCCATCACGCGCGAGTCGACCGTGCTGGTCGTGGCGCAGCGCGTGTCGACGATCGTCGACGCCGACCAGATCGTCGTGCTCGACGAGGGCCGCATCGTCGGCCTCGGCACCCATGACGAGCTCCTCTCCGACTGCCCGACGTACGCGGAGATCGTCGAGAGCCAGCTCCCCGCGGGGGCGGTCGCATGAGCACGCAGACCCGCAACCCCAACCGCCCGCAGATGCGCGGCCCGGGCCACATGATGGGTGCCGCCGGCATGCCGGCGGAGAAGTCGCTCAACTTCTGGCCGTCGGCCAAGCGGCTGCTCGGGCAGCTCTCGCCCGAGAGGATCGGCGTCACCGCCGTCGTGCTGCTGACCGTGGCCGGCGTGGCCTTCTCGGTCATCGGGCCCAAGATCCTCGGCAACGCCACGAACATCATCTTCGAGGGCGTGATCGGCAAGCAGCTGCCCGCCGGTCTCACCAAGGAGCAGGTCGTCGCCGCCCTGCGTGCCCAGGGCGACGACGGCCAGGCCAACCTGATCGAGGGCATGAACGTCGTGCCCGGGCAAGGCATCCAGTTCGACCAGCTCGCCCGCGTGCTGCTGCTGGTCCTGGTGCTCTACGTCATCGCCTCGCTGGCGATGTGGGGGCAGGCGTTCATCCTCAACGGCGTCGTGCAGCGCACCGTGCTCCGGCTGCGCACCGACGTCGAGGACAAGCTGCACCGGCTGCCGCTGAAGTACTTCGACACCGTGCCGCGCGGAGAGCTCCTCAGCCGCGTCACCAACGACATCGACAACATCCAGCAGACGATGCAGCAGACGCTGAGCCAGCTGCTCGCGTCGCTGCTCACGCTCGTCGGCGTTCTGACCATGATGGTGTGGATCTCGTGGCAGCTCGCGCTGATCGCGCTGATCTCGGTGCCGCTCTCGATGGTCGTCACGATGGTGATCGCCAAGCGCTCGCAGCCGAAGTTCATCGAGCAGTGGAGCCAGACCGGGCACCTCAATGCCCACATCGAGGAGGTCTACACCGGGCACGCGCTGGTGAAGGTCTTCGGCCACCAGCAGGAGGCCGAGGAGCTGTTCGCGGACCGCAACGAGAAGCTGTTCTCGGCCAGCGCTGCGGCGCAGTTCCTCTCCGGCATCATCATGCCGGCGGTGCAGTTCATCGGGAACCTGAACTACGTCTTCATCGCCGTCGTCGGCGGGCTCAAGGTGGCGTCCGGCTCGATGACCCTGGGCGACGTGCAGGCGTTCATCCAGTACTCGCGGCAGTTCACCCAGCCGCTCACGACCGTGGCCTCGATGTCGAACCTCCTCCAGTCCGGCGTCGCCTCGGCCGAGCGCGTCTTCGAGTTCCTCGACGCCGAGGAGCAGTCGCCCGATCCGGCCTCCCCCGTCCGGGTCGTGGACCCCGACGGTCGCGTCGCGTTCGAGGACGTGTCGTTCCGCTACGAACCCGACGTCCCCCTCATCGACGACCTGTCCCTCGTGGCGGCGCCCGGCCAGTCGGTGGCCATCGTCGGGCCCACCGGAGCCGGCAAGACCACGCTGGTGAACCTCATCATGCGGTTCTACGAGATCGACTCGGGCCGCATCACCCTCGACCACGCCGACGTCGCGGCCATGACGCGCGACGACCTGCGCGACGAGGTCGGCATGGTGCTGCAGGACACCTGGCTGTTCAACGGCACGATCCGCGACAACATCGCCTACGGGCGGCCCGGTGCCACCGAGGAGGAGATCCTCGAGGCGGCGCGAGCGACCTACGTCGACCGCTTCGTGCGCGCGCTGCCCGACGGCTACGACACCGTGATCGACGACGAGGGCAGCAACCTCTCGACCGGCGAGCGCCAGCTCATCACGATCGCGCGGGCGTTCCTCTCGCAGCCCTCGCTGCTCATCCTCGACGAGGCGACCAGCTCGGTCGACACCCGCACCGAGGTGCTCGTGCAGAAGGCGATGACGGCGCTGCGCTCGGACCGCACCAGCTTCGTGATCGCGCACCGGCTCTCCACGATCCGCGACGCCGACCTCATCCTGGTGATGGAGCACGGCCGGATCGTCGAGCAGGGCACGCACGACGAGCTGCTCGACCG
>JAKOVT010000094.1 GCA_029781935.1 Actinomycetes bacterium
TCTGGTGCGGTGTCCTTGAGGAGGAAGCCGGACGCTCCGGCACGCAAGCCCTCGTACACGTATTCGTCGAGGTCGAACGTCGTGAGGATCACCACGTGGGTGGATGTGGAGGCTGCGATCTGGCGCGTCGCAGCAATGCCGTCGAGCACAGGCATGCGGATGTCGACGAGCGCGACATCGGGTCGCGCCTGCTGGACGAGCCGGACTGCCGCCGCGCCGTCGCCGGCCTCGCCCACGATCTCGATGCCTGGCTCGGTCGCGAGCAGCCGGCTGATGCCCGCGCGCACGAGTGCCTGGTCGTCCACGACCACCACGGTGCAGGTCACGCGACCACCAGAGGAAGCGTCGCGCGGAGGCGGAAGCCTCCGTCGGGCCTAGGCGCTGCCTCGAACGTGCCTCCCAGCACGCTGACCCGTTCCCGGACGCCGACAAGTCCGTGGCCGCCGCCCTCGAGGGCCGGCGGCGCCGTGCGCGCACCGTCGTCGACGACCTCGATGGCCAGATCGCGATCGCCATAGCAGACCGTGGCGGTGACGTCGGCGCCCGCGGCGTGCTTGGCGGCATTGGTCAATGCCTCCTGGACGATCCGGTACGCCGCGATGTCCAGACCCGGCGGGATCGGCACGGGACGGCCTGCCACGACGAGCCGAACGGGCAGGCCCGCCGCACGGGCGTTCTCGACCAGGTCGGGCAGCTGCGCGACACCCGGCTGCGGCGCCAGAGGAGCGCCTTCGCCATCAGCTCTCAGCACGCCGAGCATCCGCCGCAGCTCGGCGAGAGCCTCGCGCCCCGTCGCCTCGATGCTCGCGAGCGTGGCCGCGGTGGAGTCGTCGGGGTGCGCCTGCCGCTCCACCGACGCCTGGAGCACCATGAGAGACACGTCGTGGGAGACGATGTCGTGCAGCTCACGGGCGATGCGTGCGCGCTCCGCGGCTGCCGCACTCTCGGCTGCCTCCTGCTGCTCCCGCTCGGCGCGTTCGGCTCGCCGCTGATGCTCGACGGCCTGACGTCGCAATCCTGCGACGAGGAGCCCGAACGTGTAGGCCACCAGCAGCAGCACGTCCGGCCCCGCCAGTTCCCCCCACGGCCTGCCTGCGACGACCGTGGGGATGTCCGCGAGCAGTCCCACCGCCACGACGGCGCCGGCGGCCCAGACTGCGCGGCCAGCCGTGTACGCGCCCACGGAGTAGACCATCACGAGCAGTTGGAGGAACACGACGAGCGGCGGCTGGACGTCGACCGGGAAGAGCAGCGCGATCCAGGTGGTCTGGAGCACCGCGAACACGATGAAGGCCGTCAGCGGGTAGGTGCGACGCCACACCAGTGGCAGGGCCACGGCTACGACGAACGGCAGATGGGCCCAGACCGATTGCGGGTAGACGTCATCGAGCACCCCGCGGAAGAGATCGGCGAGGCTCAGCGCGAGCAGCACCGCGGCGAGGCCGACGTCGAGGAGTCGGTGCCGCAGGGCGACGGGGAGCGCCACGCGGGCAGGTTAGGCCCCTCGCGCCGCCTGGTCATCCTCCCCGCGGAGGAGACAGCACGTGGCCGGCTCCTACCCAGGTCGGACACAGATCGGTCCTCCGAGCCGACGACGTCGGTGGGACTCGGCTCTAGCGTCGAGGACGTCGGGCGCCGTGCCCGCCGTCGCACACCATCGGGAGCTCTTCATGCAGACGACCACGATCGCCCGACTCGCCGCAGCTGCCGTATCCGCGACCCTCGGGGTGGCCTTCCTCGCTGGACCGGCTTCGGCCGCACCGGGTCGGCAGACCGTGCAGATGAACTGCACCGGTCTGGGCACCATGACCCTCATCGTGGCCCCCACCGATCAGGACAACTGGGGCGCCGCGCAGCTGTTGAGCGGGGGTCACCTCGTGCCCGTCGGGTTCCGCCACCTCGTCCACGACGACACTGCCGGAATCACCTTGTTCGACGGCACCGTCTCCCACGGCGCCGCGCACGCGAACCAGGACACCGTCACCTGCAGCACCGTGGAGACGGGCGTTCTCGGCCAGATCGCCCCTCCAGGTTTCACTCCGCCGCCCGGCGTGTCCCTGACCGACCTCGTGACGATCTCGTTCATCGCCACCGCGGTCCCGCATCTGTGAACGACCCAGTACGGCCAGCGCCGGCCCGGTTGTCGGACCGGACCGGCGAGAACGTCCCCGTCCGATCACTCGAGGAGGCCTCATGTCGCAGTCGGTCGCAGCAGCCCCCCGCGCGGGCGCGCGTCGCGCGGCCTACGTCACCGCCGGCGCCGTCGGCTCCGCGGTCGTCATCACCCTGGGGAACTCCGACGTGACCCCGGGCGAGCAGGGCGGTCTCGTGCCCGCCGTCGTGTGCTCCGTGCTGTGCCTGGTGACTGCCGTGCTGCTGTTCGGCGTCGTGCTGGCCCGGGTACGCCGACCGGTGCGCACCACCGTCGTGCTGGGCGTCCTCGCCGTGCTCTCCCTCGCCGTGTTCTGGACAGGCGTCACGCCGCTGCTCGCCGCGGCCGCTCTCTCGGTGCCGGCCGGGCAGCCCCCGGGTCGCGCGGTCTCGATCTGGCGCGTCCTGTCCGTCATGGCGGCTCTGCTGGTGCTCGCCTGGTCGGTCGCAGACCAGTTGCTGCATCGCTGACGGCGCTACGGACGGCTGCGTCGACGTTCCACGAGGCCGGGTGCGGACGTGGCGGCGTCCGGTGCGACGCGGGCGGCCCCCACGAACGGGGCGGCGCCTCCTCGCCGCGCTCGTCGAGGTCGATGGCCGGGCGGCCGGGTCCCGGCGCCCCCGCTGTGGTGGAGGCGCGCGGGACGTCGTTCTCGGTGAAGCGTGGCATGGCGGGGCGATCGTCGGCGATGCCCGGGCGCGCGGCACACTTCTCGGCATGAGTGGGCGTCGCATCCTCGTCACCGGCGGCTCCCGCGGCATCGGTGCTGCGGTGGCCCGCGCCTTCGCCGCCCTCGGCGACGTCGTCGCCGTGCACTGCTCCTCGAACCGCGCGGCGTCGGAGCAGGTCGTCGCCTCGCTGCCCGGCACCGGGCACGTCGTCGTGCAGGCCGACCTGCGCGACGCCGACCAGGTGCGGGCGATGGTCGACGCCGCGGCCGAGGCGCTCGGGGGGATCGACGTCCTCGTCAACAACGCCGGCGTCTTCTTCTCGCACCCCATCGAGGAGGCGACCTACGAGGAGTGGCAGCGGGCCTGGGCCGACACCCTCGGCGTGAACCTCGTCGGCGCTGCGAACGTCACGTGGTGCGCCGTGCGGCACATGCCGCGCGACGGCTCGGCGCGGATCGTCAGCGTCGGGTCTCGCGGCGCGTTCCGTGGCGAGCCCGACAGCCCGGCGTACGGCGCGAGCAAGGCCGCCATCGCCGCGTTCGGCCAGTCGCTCGCGAAGTCCTTGGGCGGCAGCGGGATCGCGGTGTCGACGGTGGCACCCGGGTTCGTCGAGACCGAGATGGCCGGCGAGCACCTCGAGGGCGAGCTCGGCGATGCCACACGCGCCCAGAGCCCGTTCAACCGGGTCGCGACCCCCGAGGAGATCGCGGCGGCCGTGGTCTGGCTGGCCTCGTCGGAGGCGCAGTGGGCGTCCGGCGCGATCCTCGACCTCAACGGAGCGTCGTACCTGCGGATGTAGCCGCTCCCCATCCGAGGGACGCGCTCCGGGTGGATGCGGACGGTCCAGGCGCCCCGCCGGACGTGTGCGGGGCCACGCTGCGGCGCACCCCGCCACGGGCTCGTGCGGCGCGGGAGCATCCTGGACAGGTGACCGCGGTCCGGACCCGGACGGTCGCAGCCGAGTGCCCGCTGCGGCCCGGTCACCCGTGCACGCTCTGCCACCCCGAGGCGCATCTGGGGCCGCAGGACTGCCCGACCGTCGCCCTGGTCCGCGACGACCCCGAGCTCGCGGCCGAGGCGGCCCGGCTGCGGGCCCTCGCCCGTGCTGCCGGCTGACCGCCGGCTGTCATCCGCGTCACAGTCATCGGTCACGGTCCGTCCCGGAGGTCCGGCGCGGGGCGGGCGCGAGCGGGGTCGATCTGTGCGGGGGAGCCGACGTCGCGGTCACGATCCGCGCCCGTCCGGGTACGCCGGTCACCCGGTCGGGCGAGGGGGCGCCGTATCGGGGTCCGGTCACACCTTCCCCACGAGCACCGGCCGCCACTACTCTGCGGACCACGCGGGTGTGTCGTCGCGGGTCGGGTGGGGAAGCCGGATCCGCCACAGCCGTGGCGAAGGACTGTGACGTGATGGCGAGCAACGAGCGGCCTCTCTCGGAGGTGCGGTTCCTGACGGTGGCCGAGGTGGCGACCGTGATGCGCG
>JAKOVT010000104.1 GCA_029781935.1 Actinomycetes bacterium
GCGGCCTTGGCCGCCGCACGTGCCGCGGCGGAGGCCGCCACGAGGTCGGCGCCGGCGTGCTCGGTGGGGACGTAGTCCTCGAAGAAGTCCCACCACGCCGGGTCGACGCTCGACTTGTCGGTGAGGTACTGCTGGTAGATCTCGTCGACGAGCCACTCGTTGGGCCCGAAGGCGGCGAGACGGCTGCTGAGCTCCGGCTGGTCGGTCGTTTCCGACGTCGACATCGAGGACCCTTCGTGGCACGGCGTGGCGCCCGGACGCGCGGGCCAGGCAAGCCTACGCCGGTGCTGGGACGCCCGCCGGGCCCGGTTCCGCCTGACGAGAACCCGCGCGCGGGGTGCTCAGCGCTTCTTGCCCTCGCGGAACAGCGCCAGCGCCTTCTCGATCCGCTTCTGCCGGGTCTCGGGTGTCTTGGCCCCGGTGACCTGGTCGACGTGGTAGCGCTGCAGGCTGTTGGACAGACCGGCGAAGAACTCCGCGCAGGCGGCCTCCGCCGCCAGCGCCGCCGCGAGGTCGTCGGGCACGACGACCTCGCGCGGGCTGTCGGCCACCGTGAGGGTCACGTGCAGGTGGTCGCCCGCCGCCAGGCCGGTCTCCTTGCGGAGGGCGGCGTTCACGGGGATCAGGCTCTTGCCGCCCATCACACCGACGGTCGTCTGGAAGCCGTGCCCGTTCACCTGCACCATCACGGGGGGCCGCTTCCCGGCCCCGAGGGCGGAGATGACGTCGTCGGGCACCTCGATCCCGGTGTTGTTGCCGAAGGCCGAGAGCGTGGTCTCGAACGACGCCGTGGCGCCCATGCGTTCCTCCTCAGGTGACGTCGCGGCGCTGGGTGGTGGCCGCCGCGATCAGGGCGAACACCGCCGTCCACCCGATGAGGACCAGCGAGGCCCCCCACACCGGAAGATACGGCTCGTTGTTCGGTCCGGTCGCCTGCAGGATGCCGTTGAGCGCGCCGCCGGGCAGCCACTTGCCCACGCGCGGCAGCAGCTGGACCAGGAGCGCCTCGACGAGCACCACCCACACGATCACGCCGAGCACGGCCGCGATCTGGTTGCGGATCAGCGCGCCGAGCGCCACGCCCAGGACGGCGAACAGCGCGCACCCGATCACCGCTCCGGCGGCGATCTGCCACATGGCGGTGAGCGGGAGGTCGGCGTGCTCGCGGAGCGGCAGGAGCGCTAGGGCCAGCAGGTAGCCGAACGCGACGCCGACCGCGCCGTAGATCGCACCGATCACGGCGTACGCCGCCATCTTGGCGACCATGACCTTGTTGCGGTGCGGCTCGGCCAGCAGCGTGGACGTGAGCGTCTGGTGGCGCAGCTCCTGCGTCATGCCGAGGGTGCCGATCACGATGGCGAACAGGTAGGCGCCTCCCGCCTGGGCGAAGACGTTGCGCATGCCCTCCGGTGTCGTGAGCCGCGGCACCGGCACGCCGGGCTGCTCGGGCGCCAGGATCGTCGCGGCGACGCCGATCCCGATGAACAGGACCACGCCGACGAGCATGCCGAGCCACATCTTCGTGCTCGTGACCTTGAGCAGCTCGGCGGACACCAACCGTTGGCGCGAGGTCACCTCGGAGCTCGGAAGGGGTGCGGTGACGGTGCTCATTCGGATCCTCCGGCGGCGGAGTCGGAACCGGCGCTGCCACCGGTGAGGGACAGGAAGACCTGCTCGAGGTCGGAGGCCGTCGGTCGCAGCTCGTGCAGCTCGACCCCGGCGACGAAGGCGATGTGACCGATCGCGGCCGCGTCAGCGTCGACGACGTGGAGCACGTCGTCCTGGGCGGTGACCCGGGCCGCCGGCGAGTGCAGGGCGAGCGCGTCCACCAGCTGCTGCGGGGCCGGCGTCCGCACGACCACGTGGCTGTGATCTGCGGTGAGCTCCGCGAGCGGGCAGGACCGCACGAGCCGGCCGTTCGCGATGATGACGACATCGTCGACGGTCTGCTCGACCTCCGACAGCACGTGGCTGGAGACCAGGACGGTGCGGCCCTCCGACGCGAGGTAGCGCAGGAACGACCGCAGCCAGGCGATCCCCTCGGGGTCGAGGCCGTTGGCCGGCTCGTCGAGGACCAGGACACCGGGGTCGCCGAGCAGCGCCGCCGCCAGCTGCAGGCGCTGGCGCATGCCCAGGCTGAACCCGCCGACCGAGCGGGTCGCCGAGTCGGAGAGGCCGACGAGC
>JAKOVT010000115.1 GCA_029781935.1 Actinomycetes bacterium
GTACGACGACGTGATCGCCGTCACGAAGCCGCTCGAGCGGATATCCCTGCACGAGCACTACGACACGTTCGCGTAGCCTGAGGCCTCGCGGGCGGTCGCCCGCACCCACTCGCCGACACACCAGCCGGACGGAGCCCCCATGGCACTCGATCGCGTCGACGCCGTCGTCAACCTCTCCAAGCGCCGCGGGTTCGTCTACCCGTGCAGCGAGATCTACGGCGGCACGCGGTCCGCCTGGGACTACGGCCCGCTCGGGGTCGAGCTCAAGGAGAACATCCGCCGGCAGTGGTGGCGGCATATGGTGCAGGGCCGCGACGACGTCGTGGGCCTCGACAGCGCCGTGATCCTCGCGCCGCAGGTGTGGGCCGCGTCCGGCCACCTCGACACCTTCACCGACCCGCTGACCGAGTGCCTCTCCTGCCACAAGCGGTTCCGCGAGGACCAGCTCGTCGAGGCCTACGAGAACAAGCACGGCAAGGCGCCGGAAGGCGGCCTCGCGGGCATCAACTGCCCGAACTGCG
This sequence comes from Actinomycetes bacterium, assembly GCA_029781935.1. Lineage (GTDB taxonomy): Bacteria > Actinomycetota > Actinomycetes > S36-B12 > CAIYMF01 > Longivirga. Next base: position 522 of record JAKOVT010000115.1, read on the forward strand.
GCAACAAGGGACAGTTCACCGAGCCGCGCAACTTCAGCGGCATGCTGTCGACGAGCCTCGGCCCGGTCCAGGACGACGCCTCGATCCACTACCTGCGACCCGAGACGGCGCAGGGCATCTTCGTGAACTTCGCGAACGTCGCCGGCACCGCCCGCAAGAAGCCCCCGTTCGGCATCGGCCAGGTCGGCAAGTCGTTCCGCAACGAGATCACGCCCGGCAACTTCATCTTCCGCACGCGCGAGTTCGAGCAGATGGAGATGGAGTTCTTCGTCAAGCCCGGAACGGACGAGGAGTGGCACCAGTACTGGATCGACAACCGCTGGAACTGGTACCTCGACCTCGGTCTCTCCGCCGACAACCTCCGGCTCTTCGAGCACCCGAAGGAGAAGCTGTCGCACTACTCGAAGCGCACGGTCGACATCGAGTACCGCTTCAACTTCGGCGGCGCGGAGTTCGCGGAGCTCGAGGGCATCGCCAACCGCACCGACTTCGACCTGAAGTCGCACAGCGAGGCGTCCGGCGTCGACCTGTCGTACTTCGACCAGGAGTCGAACGAGCGCTGGTTCCCCTACGTCATCGAACCGGCCGCGGGCCTCACCCGCGCGATGCTCGCGTTCCTGCTCGAGGCCTACGACGAGGACGAGGCGCCCAACGCCAAGGGCGGCGTCGACAAGCGCACCGTGATGCGCTTCGACAAGCGCCTCGCCCCCGTCAAGGTCGCCGTCCTGCCGCTCTCCCGCAACGCCGACCTCACGCCCAAGGCCAAGGACCTCGCGGCCGAGCTGCGGAAGTCATGGACGGTCGAGTTCGACGACGCCGGCGCGATCGGTCGCCGCTACCGCCGTCAGGACGAGATCGGTACGCCGTACTGCGTGACGGTCGACTTCGACACCCTCGAGGACCAGGCCGTGACGGTTCGCGACCGCGACACCATGACGCAGGAGCGCATCGGCCTCGACGCGCTCCCCGGCTGGCTCGGGCAGCGCCTCCCGGGCTGCTGACGTCCGGGGCGCGAGGCGCTCGCGCCCCGTCCTCGGGACGGCTACGGTCGCGCCTGCGCGGGCGCGAGCGGACTCACTCCGGCCGCGAGCCGATGGCCAGGTGCAGCAGCTCGGCCCCGTCGCCGGCCGTGCCGCCGGCATCGACCCGTGCCACCACGATCTCCCAGCGGTCGTCGTGGCGGCGTACGCCGAAGACGTCGTCGTCGCCGGTGCGCAGCTCGAAGCCCATCCGCGTCAGGTCGGCGCGCAGCACCCGCAGCACCTCATCGTGGGGGACGCCGTTGAGGTCGAACGCCGTCTCCCAGCCACGGAGCTCGCCGTCGAGGAGCCGCGTCGTCGGCCGCGTCTGGACCAGCCCGTCGGGCAGGGCGACGCCGTCGTCGAGGAGCTCGGGGGCGACCCGGACGACCGATCGGTCCACCGCGGGCTCGGTCACCGCGGTGGTGGGCGCCGCGGTCGTGGGCGGCCCGGGCGGGGAACCGGCCCAGGGTGCGATCGCGACAGCGCCCCAGCCTGCGGCGACCAGCATCACCAGAGTCGTCGCTGCGGCTGCCGTCGTGGCTCGCATCCCGGTCCCTTCCGTTCCAGCCTATGTATCGGCGGATACGGATGCGCGGCTTCAGCCTGTACCGGACGGCACAGGTCCGACCGGTGCCCGGGGCCGAGGAGGGGTCAGGCCAGCGGCGGGGCCACGACGATGTCGCCGCTGTCGCCGATCAGCGTGAGGCGCTCGATGCCGCCGAGGCCAGGCACCTGGTCGACGAGCGGGACGACGCCGCCGAGCCAGCGCTCCAGATCGGTGCCGCTGGCCTCCACCGAGCGCACCGACACCTGGCCGGCCGGATGCGGGACGGCGATCGATCCCGGAAGCGGCGTCCCGTCGTCCCACTGGATGAAGAACGGGCGCGCACGGTCCGCGGGGTCGTCGTCGGGAACACCGGCCAGCCGCCATGACAGCCGCAGCCCGTCGGGGCGCACCCGTTCACCGGGGACGACCTCGAGCCCGAGCCGCGCAGCGGTCGCGTCGATGTCCGACGTGCGCACAGCCCAGCCCCAGGGAGCCTCGCCCGCCGCCATCGCACCCACCCAGCGGCCGAACCCGGTGCCGGCCGCGAGGGTCTCGTCGGCCACGGCGACGAGCTCGAGATAGCAGCCTCCGAGGGGGACGATCCGGTTGCGGGTGCCCCACAGCGGGTGCTCGCCGCCCGGCAGCGAGATGAGGCCGTGCCGCACGAGCAGCACCGCTGCCGCGTCGTCGAGGTCCGGCACGCCGGCGACGACGTGGTCCAGCGCGAGCGTGAGGTCCATGGGAGCGCACCCTTTCGGTCGATAGGACCGTACCGGTCGAGGAGTCCCTGCGCGTCCGCCCCGGGGCCGACGGGGCGGTGGTCCGTTCGGCCGGGCAGGATCGGGGCGTGGTGGTGCGGGCGTCGACACCCGAAGGGGTGGTCGCAGCGATCATGGGCCTGCTCGGTCCGGGCCGCGCCCGCGTCCTGATCGACGGTGCCGACGCCGCCGACCCGGCGGCGCTGGGGGAGCGCCTGGTCGAGAGCCTGGCGCCGCGACCTGCCGTCCACGTGAGGGCCTCCTCCTTCTGGCGTCCGGCGGGGCAGCGGTTCGAGTACGGCAAGGAGGACGAGGACGCCTGGCTGCACGACTGGCTCGACGAGGGCGCGCTGCGGCGCGAGGTGCTCGACCGGTTCCCGGCGACGGGCCGCGTCCTGCCGGCGCTGCGCGACCCCGTCACCGACCGCTCCGTCCGCGCCGCGGTGGTCGAGCTCCCCGCCGACGGCGTCGTCGTCGTGTCGGGCGCGGTGCTGCTCGGCCGCGGACTGCCCGCCGAGGTCTCGGTCCATCTGCGACTGACTCCCGCGGCCCTGGTGCGGCGCACCCCGGACGACCAGGCGTGGACGCTGCCCGCACTCGGCCGGTACGTCGCGGAGCGCGATCCCGAGTCGCTGGCCGATCTCGTGGTGCGTGTCGACGACCCGCGGCACCCCGCCCTGGTCCTGGCCGGGTGAGGCAGGATCGGCCCATGCTCACCGACCTCGCCCGCGAGCTCCTGTCCGGTCCGAACTTCGCCACGGTCGCCACGCTGACCGCCGACGGCACCCCGCATCAGACGGTCGTGTGGGCGGGCGAGCGCGACGGGCGGGTGATCTTCTCGACGGTCCGTGGCCGCGTGAAGGAACGCCACCTGCTGGCCGATCCGCGCATCAGCGTGCTGGTGCTCGACGCCGCGGACCCCTACCGCTTCGTCACCCTCGTCGGGACGGCGTCGCTCGAGGACGAGGGCGCCGACGCCCTCATCGACGAGATGTCGCGCAAGTACACCGGCGAGCCGTGGGTCGAGAGGGCGACCGGGCCGCGCGTCAACGTGCTCGTCGACGTGGAGCGGGTCATCGAGTACGGCGGCTGAGCGCCGGCTCGGTCCGGGATTTCGGCGTACCCGTCGCTCTCTGGGAGGATCGGGGGGTGACGCATCCCGGGTACGAGCTGCTGGCGC
>JAKOVT010000132.1 GCA_029781935.1 Actinomycetes bacterium
ACGGCCTGGGCGAACCGCTGGTTCCAGTGGATCGGGTTGAAGTCGCCCGAGGCACCGGCGTACATGATCAGGTTGATCCGCTGCAGCGGCACCGACAGCGGGGGCAGCTCGGTGCCGACCTCGACCTCGTCGTAGGCCACGCGGGCGCTCATGCGGACTCCTCGGCGGTGCCTCGGGCGACGATGACCGACCAGGTCGTGACGACGTGCTCGCCGTCGACGGTGGTGATCTCGTCGCGGGTGGTCAGGATGTCGTTGCCCGCGGCCACGCGGATGCTCTCGATGCTCGTGGTGACCACGACGGTGTCGCCCGCGAGCAGCGGGCGGGTGTAGGCGAAGCGCTGCTCGCCGTGGACGACCCGGGTGTAGTCGAGGCCCAGGTCCGGGTCGAAGGTGACCGCCGCCATCGCGCGCATCGCGATCGTGAAGGCGAAGGTCGGCGGGGCCACCAGGTCGCGGTGCCCGAGTGCCTGGGCGGCCGCGACGTCGTGGTAGGCCGGATTGCCGTCGCCGATCGCCATCGCGAACTCGCGGAGCTTCTCCCGACCCACCTCGTAAGGGGCGCTCGGCGGATAGGTCTTGCCGACGAAGTCCTGGTTCAGCGCCATCTCACATGCCTCCGAGCTGCCCGCCGGTGACCGGGATCGTGACCCCGGAGACGAAGTCGGCGTCGCTCGACACCAGGAACGCGTGGACGTTGGCGATGTCCTCCGGCACGCCGAGGCGGCCGAGCGCGATGAGCATGAGCGACATCTGCCGCATCTGCTCCGGGATGCCGAGGTCGCTGTCGTCGGTCTTGGCCTGCGTGAGCCGCGTCTCGACGAAGCCGGGCGCGACCGCGTTGACGTTGATGCCGAACGGGCCGAGCTCGCGAGCGAGGGTCTTCGTGGTCGCGATGATCGCGCCCTTCGCGGCCGTGTAGTTGTACTGGCCCGGATTGCCCATGAGCGCCGCGACCGACGACGTGAACACGATCTTGCGGTTGTAGGCGACCTTGCCCTCGGCCTTGATCTCGGCCTTGGCCACCTCGCGCAGGTACGGCATCGCTGCGAGCGTGGTGTGGTAGCCGGTCTTGAGGTTGACGTCCATGACGAAGTCGAACATGTCGTCGGTCATGCCGTGGAACATCTTGTCGCGGGTGATGCCCGCGTTGTTCACGACGATGTCGAGCTTGCCGAACCGGTCCACCGCTGCCTTGGTCAGGCCGTGGGCCTGCTCGAGGTCGACGGTGTTCGCGACATGGAGCAGCGCCTGGCCGCCCTCGGCCTCGATCAGCGAGACCGTCTCGGCCGCGACGTCGGCGTCGACGTCGTTGACCACCACCGCCGCGCCGTCGCGGGCCAGCCGCAGCGCCGTGGCCCGGCCGATGCCGCGCCCCGCCCCGGTCACGATCGCCACGCGGTCGTCGAGTCGTCCCACGTCTGCCTCCGTCGTACGCCGCGGGCGCCCCGTCGACGCCCGCCCCCGGGCGACGCTAGTGGACCCCGGCCCGACCCCGCAGGGCAGCCCTGGCTCGTCCCGGACGAGGAGCACCCGCCGGCCCCGGGAACGACGGAACGGCCGTCCCGAGGGGACGGCCGTTCCGATGCGTCTGCAGGCCCGAGGGGCCACGCGGCTAGCGGGTCTCCTTGTGGACCGTGTGCTTGTTGCACTTGGGGCAGTGCTTGTTCATCTCCAGGCGGTCCGGGTCGTTGCGCCGGTTCTTCTTGGTGATGTAGTTGCGGTCCTTGCACTCCTGGCAGGCCAGGGTGATCTTCGGGCGGACGTCGCTCTTGGCCACGGGAGTGCCTTTCCTCGGTGCATTCGGGTCGTGCTGGTGGTGCGGTGTAGCGGAGGCCGGACTTGAACCGGCGACACAGCGATTATGAGCCGCTTGCTCTGCCAGGCTGAGCTACTCCGCCGGGATCCGGACCTCGGCCGGGCGGCCGAGAACCGGTGGTTTCCGAGCCCCCTTACGGAATCGAACCGTAGACCTTCTCCTTACCATGGAGACGCTCTGCCGACTGAGCTAAGGGGGCGTAGAGCCAGAGCAGACTACCTGGCCCCGGCGCGATCCTCCAAAACGAGCCCCTTCCCGCGGGTGACCGCGACCACGTCGCACGCCCGGTCGCGCGGCGGGCAGCGGGGTCGGCGAGACTCGGAGCATGAGCCGCTGGACCGCCGCCGACATCCCCGACCTCTCCGGGCGCCACGCGCTCGTCACCGGCGCGAGCTCGGGGATCGGCCTCGAGACCGCGCTGGAGCTGGCCCGCCACGGCGCCGACGTCACCCTCGCGGTGCGCGACCGCGGCCGCGGCGCGGCGGCCCGCGACCGGATCGACTCCGAGCTTGCCGGCCTCTCCGGTCGGGGTGCCGTGGTGCCGGCCGACCTCGACCTGGCCAGCCTGGGCTCCGTGGCCGACCTCGCCGGGTCGCTCCTGGACTCGGGCCGTCCCCTGCACCTGCTCGTGAACAACGCGGGGGTGATGGCGATCCCCCAGCGCACGACGGCGGACGGCTTCGAGATGCAGCTCGGCACCAACCACCTCGGCCACATGGCCCTGACGCTGCGCCTGCTCCCCCTGCTCGCGCGCACCGGCGGCGAGGGCCGCTCCGCACGCGTCGTGACGGTGTCGAGCAACCTGCACAAGCGCGGTCGGATCCGCCTCGACGACCTCCAGAGCGCCCACGACTACAAACCCTGGACGGCGTACAGCCAGAGCAAGCTGGCCAACCTGCTCTTCGCCCTCGAGCTGCAGCGCCGTCTGGACGGGGCCGGCCTCCCGGTCGCGTCGTACGCCGCCCACCCCGGCTACGCCGCCACCAACCTGCAGGCCGCCGGGCCGCGGATGCGCGGCAGCAGCCTCGAGCTGCGGCTCACCGACCTGGCCAACAAGGTCCTGGCCCAGCCCGCCGCGATGGGGGCCCTGCCGACGCTGTACGCCGCGACCGTCCCGGGCCTGCCCCCGGGCAGCTATGTCGGGCCGGACGGCTTCCTCGCCCAGCGCGGCCACCCCTCGGTCCAGGAGCCGTCGGCCGCGGCCCGCGACGAGTCGACGGCGGCGGCGCTGTGGTCGGCCAGCGAGGACCTGATCGGCCTGCGCTTCGACGAGGCCGTCGGCCGCGCCTGATCCGCCGGGCGCGACGGCGTACGCCTAGGCCGCGACCCAGGCCTTGGCGGCGTCGAGGTCGGTGGGCGCGAAGCTGCGCACCTCGCCCGGCATGAGCCAGGCGAAGGCGTCGATGCTCTTCACGATCCACTCGACCGAGGTCACGCAGGCGACCTTCTCCCACGAGCCGAGGTGGCCCAGCCACAGACGGGAGTCCTGCACGAACGCGCCGCCGGAGTAGCCCTCGAAGCGGTCGTCGAGGACGTAGAGCAGCCGGATCCCGCCGGCCGCCTGAGCCTCCCGCACGGCCGGAGCCAGGACCTCCTCGTAGTCCTTCGCGGTCACCTCGCCGACGGCCTCGAAGCCGAGCGTGCCTGCGGGCATGGAGTCGAGCTGCCGGATCATGGCCGGCCTCCTCTTATCGGTAGTTGACGAACTGGACCGCGAAGTCGAGGTCAGCGCCCTTCACCAGTGCCTGGACGGCCTGCAGGTCGTCGCGGCTCTTGGACGTGATGCGCAGCTCGTCGCCCATGACCTGCGCCTTGACCGACTTCGGGCCCTCGTCGCGGATGAGCTTGCCGAGCTTCTTGGCCTGCTCCTGGCTGATGCCTGCCGTGAGGCTGCAGCCGATCTTGTACTGCTTGCCCGAGAGCGCGGGCTCGCCGGACTCCAGGCTCTTGAGCGAGATCTGGCGCTTCACCAGCTTGTCGCGGAACACCTCGAGGGCGGCGTTGGCGCGCTCCTCGGTGTCGGCGGTGATCTCGACCGCGAGCTCGCCCTTCCACTCGATCTTGGCGCCGGTGTTCTTGAAGTCGAACCGCTGCGACAGCTCCTTGGCGGCCTGGTTCAGCGCGTTGTCGACCTCCTGGCGGTCGATCTTGTTGACGATGTCGAAGCTGCTGTCGGCCATGGCTGGGCGTCTCTCCTGCTCGCGGGTCGAGGTCTGGCGTCGAGCCTAGTCCGGTCGGGCACGGTGCCGCGGAGCCGCCGACCCACGGTTTCACCCCGGGGCCGGGGTCTATGTATCCTGTGCGGGCCGTCCTCGGACGGTGCTTGGCGGATTGCCCGAGCGGCCAATGGGAGCGGACTGTAAATCCGTCGGCTTACGCCTCCCCAGGTTCGAATCCTGGATCCGCCACGCTCGAAGGGGCGCGACCACCGGTCGCGCCCCTTCGTCGTGCTCGGGGCTCGGGTGCGGCGTCCGCGTCAGCGGCCGCGGGGGCCGGGGTCGACGACCACGGCGCGCTCGTCGAGCGGCGGCTGCTCGACCACGTCGGCCTCCCAGGCGGAGAGCCGGTCGCGCTCGTGGACGAGGTCGGCCGGCGCCGTCGCGGCGTACGTCGGGGTCGGCGCCCAGTGCAGCGCATCGAACGGGCACACCTCGACGCACACGCCGCAGTACATGCAGAGCGCGTAGTCGATCGCGAAGCGGTCGAGCACGTTCACCGACCTCGGTCGGCGGCGCTCCTCGTCGGGCGGCAGCGTCTCGACGTGGGCGTCGATGTCGATGCACCAGTCGGGGCACTCGCGCACGCAGAGCATGCAGACGGTGCAGCGCTCCTCGACCAGGCCGATCACGCCGCGGGCGCGCGCGGGACGCTCGGTCATCCGCCCTCCCGCGGCCAGTCGGCCGGCACGCCCGGCGGCGGAGTGCGACGCCGCGGCCGGCCGGTGGAGTCGGCCGGGTCCTTGTCGCCGGGCCACGGGGTGGTGGGTCGCGCCACGAGCACGACCTCCTTGCGCAGGGGTGTCGCCGGCGCCGAGGGGTGCAGCAGGAGCGGCTCGAGCGGTGCGTGCCCGCTGAAGCCGACGCCGAGCATCTCGTGGGCCTCGCGCTCGTGCCAGGCGGCTCCGGCAAAGACCTCGACGAGGGTCGGCACGGCTGCGCCCTCGGCCGCCGCCCGGGTCCGCAGGAGCAGGTGGTCGGAGGCGTCGGGGCGGCTCACGTGGACGACGACCGCGGTGCCCTCGGCCCCGAGGTCGTACGCCGCGAGCAGGTCGAAGTAGGTCGCCCCCGCGTCGCGGGCCGCGCGTGCGGCGTCGGCCCAGCGGTCGGGAGCAACGTCGAGGGTGCGGCTGCCGAACCCGGGATCCTCCCCCAACACCGCGTCGCCCAGCGCCGCCCGGACCGCCTCCACGACCGCGCTCACGGCGTGCCCGCCAGCAGGGCGAGCGCCTCGAGCAGCGCCTCGGGCGGCGGCGGGCAGCCCGGCACCACGACGTCGACGTCGACCACGCCGCTCGTCCCGGGGACGACGGCGTAGGAGTCCCAGTAGGGGCCGCCGGTCGCCGCGCAGGCGCCGAAGGAGATCACACGCACGTCGCCGAGGCGCTCCCGCAGGTCGTGGACCAGCGGAGCCAGCGCCGGCGTGAGGGTGCCCGAGACCACCAGCACCTCGACCGCGGCACCGGGCTCGACGGCGAGCCGACCCCGCTCCCGCGACGCGGGGGAGTCCAGGGCGGCCGCCATCACCTCGAGGGTGCAGCACGCCAACCCGGCCTCGAGGAGGTGCACGACGAGCCGGCGTCCTCCCCACGACAGATCCACCCGGAGGGGTGCGGGGGCGGTCGGCGGGCCGAGGGTAGGGAGTCCGAGCGGGGTGGGTCCCGCACCTGCCGCCGCCGTCATGCGCCCGAGCCTAGTGACGCCCGGCCGCGACGCGCCGTCCCGGCCGCTGGACCGTTGCGCGCGACATCGGCCCCCGAGGGGGAGGATGGTCCCTACGGCCCTCCGCCCAGCGGGGGTCCGCGGGGGCAGAACTGTGCCCGCCCGACGTCGGCGGGTCCTGAGAAGGCGGCGATTCGTGAGCAAGCAGGTGGTCCAGCTCCACCGGGTGATCATCCGGTTCGCGGGCGACTCCGGTGACGGCATGCAGCTGACCGGCGACCAGTTCACCTCGAGGACGGCGAGCTTCGGCAACGACCTCTCGACCCTCCCGGACTTCCCGGCCGAGATCCGAGCGCCAGCCGGCACGATCCCCGGCGTCTCGGCGTTCCAGCTGCACTTCGCCGACCACGACATCACGACCGCGGGCGACACCCCCAACGTCCTCGTCGCGATGAACCCGGCGGCGCTGAAGGCGAACCTGAAGGACCTGCCGCGCGGCGCCGACATCATCGTGAACACCGACGAGTTCACCTCGCGCAACCTGGCCAAGGTCGGCTACGACGCGAATCCGCTCGAGGACGGCTCCCTCGACTCCTACGCCGTGCACCGCATCCCGCTCACCTCGATGACCGTGGAGGCGTTGAAGGGCTCGTCGATCACGAAGAAGGAGGCCGAGCGCGCGAAGAACATGTTCGCGCTGGGTCTGCTCTCCTGGCTCTACCACCGCCCCACCGAGGGCACGCTGAACTTCCTGCGCGCGAAGTTCGCCAAGAAGCCCGACATCCTCGCCGCCAACATCACCGCGTTCGAGGCGGGCTGGTCCTACGGCGAGACCACCGAGGACTTCTCGGTGCAGTACGAGGTGCAGCCGGCACCGATGGCCTCGGGCCGCTACCGCAACATCTCGGGCAACCTCGCGCTCGCGTACGGCCTCATCGCGGCCTCGCAGCGCGCGGAGCTGCCGCTCTTCCTCGGCTCGTACCCGATCACGCCGGCGTCCGACATCCTCCACGAGCTCAGCAAGCACAAGCGGTTCGGCGTGATGACGTTCCAGGCCGAGGACGAGATCGCCGGTGTCGGCTCGGCGATCGGAGCGGCGTACGGCGGCATGCTCGCCGTCACCACGACCTCGGGCCCGGGCGTCGCGCTGAAGTCGGAGGCGATCGGCCTCGCGGTCTCGCTCGAGCTCCCGCTCGTGATCGTCGACGTGCAGCGAGGCGGACCCTCGACGGGTCTGCCCACGAAGACCGAGCAGGCCGACCTGCTGCAGGCGATGTTCGGCCGCAACGGCGAGGCACCCGTTCCGATCGTGGCCCCGCGCTCTCCCGGCGACTGCTTCTACGCCGCGCTCGAGGCGGTGCGCATCGCGACGACCTACCGCACGCCGGTCTTCCTGCTCTCCGACGGCTACGTCGCCAACGGCTCGGAGCCCTGGAAGATCCCCGACGTCGACTCGCTGCCCGACCTGCGGGTGGCGTTCGCGACCGAGCACAACCACACGGCCGACGACGGCAGCACCGCGTTCTGGCCCTACGTCCGCGACCCCGAGACGCTGGCGCGCCCGTGGGCCGTCCCGGGCACGAAGGGCCTCGAGCACCGCATCGGAGGCATCGAGAAGGCCGACGGCATCGGCAACATCTCCTACGACGCCGACAACCACGACCGGATGGTGCGGCTGCGCCAGGCGAAGGTCGACGGCATCACGGTGCCCGACCTGGAGGTCGACGACCCGACCGGCGACGCGCGGGTCCTGGTCCTGGGCTGGGGCTCGACCTACGGACCGATCAACGCCGGCTGCGAGATCGCCCGCCGCGCCGGCGCGAAGGTCGCCCAGGCGCACCTGCGCCACCTCAACCCGTTCCCGGCCAACACCGAGGAGGTGCTGCGCCGCTACGACAAGGTCGTCATCCCGGAGATGAACCTCGGACAGCTCGCGCTGCTCATCCGCGGCAAGTTCCTCGTCGACGCCATCCCGGTGAACCAGGTGCGCGGCCTCCCGTTCAAGGCCGAGGACCTCACCGCCGTCATCAAGGACGTGATCGCCAGTGTCTGACGCAACCACGGATCTCGGCTTCCCGTCGCTGCGCCTGGTGCCGAAGTCGGACGTCAAGGAGTCCGCCAAGGACTTCAAGACCGACCAGGAGGTGCGCTGGTGCCCCGGCTGCGGCGACTACGCCATCCTCGCCGGCGTCCAGAGCTTCATGCCCGAGCTGGGTGTCGCGCACGAGAACATCGTGTTCATCTCCGGCATCGGCTGCTCGAGCCGCTTCCCGTACTACATGAACACCTTCGGCATGCACTCGATCCACGGGCGCGCGCCGGCGATCGCATCGGGCCTGGCGATCACGCGACCCGATCTG
>JAKOVT010000173.1 GCA_029781935.1 Actinomycetes bacterium
GCCGATGTAGAGCGCGCTGTAGGCGCGGGCCGGGGCGGCGCACGCCTCGAGGTCGTCGCCGAGGACCACCGGGACGGTGGGCACCAGGTCGAAGCCCTCGAGGGTCTTGCCGGCCTTCGCCCGGCCGGCCGCCACGTGACCGAGCAGGTCCTTCGAGTGCTCGGGCGAGAAGAAGATGGCGAGCAGGCCGTCGGCGATCTCGCCCGCGAGCTCCAGGTTCTTCGGCCCGATCGCAGCCAGGTAGATCGGGATGTGCTCGCGGACCGGGTGGACGGTGAGCACGAGCGCCTTGCCGGGGCCGTCGGGCAGGGGCAGCGTGAAGAACTCGCCGTCGTACTGCACCTTGCGGCGCGACAGCGCGAGCTTGACGATGTCGACGTACTCACGGGTGCGGGTGAGCGGCTTGTCGAACCGGACTCCGTGCCAGCCCTCCGAGACCTGCGGTCCCGAGACGCCCAGGCCCAGCCGGAACCGGCCGCCCGACAGGGTGTCGAGGGTCGCGGCGGTCATCGCGGTGTTGGCCGGGGTGCGGCCCGGGATCTGGAACACGGCAGATCCGACGTCGATCCGCTCGGTCTGGGCCGCGACCCAGGCAAGGACGGTCGCGGCGTCCGAGCCGTAGGCCTCCGCCGCCCACACCGACGAGTAGCCGAGCTTGTCGGCCTCCCGCGCGAGGACGAGGTTGTCGGCGTCGTTGCCGGCTCCCCAGTAGCCGAGGTTCACCCCGAGGCGCATGAGTCCGCCCTCCCGGCGCCGCGTGGCGGCGCACCGCTGCGGGCCGCGATCCACGACCCTCGCGGAGCCTAACCGGCTCGGTGGCACGAGGGCGGATAGGGTCACGCGACATGGAGATGCGTCCGCTCGGCCGGTCCGGTCTGCACGTGTCGCGGCTCGCCCTGGGCACGATGACCTGGGGGCGCGACACCGACGAGCACGAGGCGCGCGACCAGCTCCTGGCCTTCGTCGAGGCCGGCGGAACCCTGGTCGACACGGCCGACGTCTACGCCGACGGCCGGTCCGAGCAGATCGTGGGCGCGCTCGTCGACGAGGTCGGTCGCGACGCCGTCGTCCTGGCGACGAAGGCCGTCTCGCGTCCGGGCACCGACCGCCGCCGCGACGCGTCGCGCGGCCACCTCCTCGGCGCGCTCGACGCGTCGCTGCGGCGCCTCGGCGTCGACCACATCGACCTCTGGCAGCTGCACGCATGGGACCCGCTCACACCGGTCGACGAGACCCTGGGCGCGCTCGACTCGGCCGTGGCGTCGGGCAAGGTGCGCTACGTCGGCGTGAGCAACTACTCGGGCTGGCAGACGGCGTGGGTCGCGGCGCAGCAGGCCGCCCGCCCGGGTGCCGCACGTCCGGTCTCGACGCAGATGGAGTACTCGCTGCTGCAGCGTGGCGTGGAGCGCGAGGTCGTGGGTGCCGCGGACGCCGGAGGCCTCGGGATCCTCCCCTGGTCGCCGCTCGGCCGCGGCGTGCTCACCGGCAAGTACCGCCACGGCACGCCGGCCGATTCCCGCGCCGCGTCGTCGCACTTCTCGTCGTTCATCGCCCCCTTCCTCGGCGAGCGCAGCCGGTCGATCGTCGACGCGGTGTGCACGGCCGCCGAGGGCCTCGGCGTGGCACCGCTCGAGGTGGCGCTGGCGTGGGTCCGCGACCGTCCCGGCGTCGTGGCGCCGGTGGTGGGTGCCCGCACCGCCGCGCAGCTGCGCGGCGCGCTCACCGTGGAGCAGCTCGAGCTGCCCGACGAGATCGTGACGGCGCTCGACGAGGTGTCGTCGCCGGAGTCGTCGTACCCCGACAGCGGCTGGACCGGGCGCTGAGCGCATGAGCACCGAGAACTCCGCCGTCCGACTGCTCACCGACGCCGCCGGGTTCGGGCACACGCTGCTCCCCCAGGACGTCGTGCTGCGCACCGCCTCGCGCGACGACGTCGACTCGGCGCTGGCCGACCTCGCGATCGTCGACGTCGACTGGCAGGGGCGAGCGTCGTGGGCGCTCTCGGACGTCGCGGAGTCCGAGGAGCTGCTCGCCGACGGGCTCGCGCAGCTCGCGGCCGAGAACCGGCTCGCGGTCGTGGCCGGGCCCGATCCCGCCGGACGGCGGCTCGCGCTGGCCCGCGCCACCGGCGCCGGCGTACCCACGGTCGTGCTCGACGAGGCGCACCGGGTCGGGCTCGACGAGACCCTCGGCGCGGTCGAGGACCTGCCCGAGGACGCCGTGCTGGTGCTCTCGCTCGACAACGCGCTGCCGCTGGCGCACGGCGTCACCGGCGCGGTCGCGCTCGACGTCGCGGCGTCGGGGGTCTGCCCCGTGCTCGTCGGCGACTCCGAGCGCGACGACCGCGCCCTCGGCGTCCAGCGCGCCGCGGTCGCCTCGGGTCGCTGGGTCGCGACCTCGCCCGACGACCGGTCGCTCGTGGTCGTGCCGACCGCGTCGCCCGACGAAGCGCTGGTGCGGATCGGGCAGCTGCTGTCGACCTCGATCCCGCGGGCGTTCGGGCACGCGGCGTCCGACGTCGTCGTGGCGGTCGTGGAGCCCTCCGGACCGGTCGGCGTCGAGCCGGTGCGCACGGCGCTCGAGGGCTCGGGGGCCGAGGTGGTCGCGCTCTCGGAGCTCGGTGACCGGCTGTCTCCCGCGGCGGTCCTCGTGCTGCCGGGTGCGACCACCGCCGCGGTCACCCGGGCTTCGGTCTACGCCGGCCTGCGCACCGGTCGCGACCACGTCTCGGTCGTGCACGGCTTCGGCTCCGACGCCGCGGGCCTCGTCGAGGTGGTCGCCTCGACGACCGACCGCCCCCGCCGTACCCGCCTCGCCGCCCTCCTCCACGACTGACCGCGCCGCCCCGTTCCCGTCCCCTCCCGCAGTGAAGGTGCCCCGCGGTGCGCTAGAGGCACCTCGAACGCCCCCGACTGCTGGTGGGTCGCCTGCGTCGGCCGAGGTCGCTGGTTCACAATGGCCCGCATGGCGGCCCGCACGTCCACCTGGGAGTACCGCGAGATCACGCTGCCCCGAGGAACCGCGCGGGACGCGGCGCGCGCGGCACTCACCGAGCTCGCGGAGCACGGCTCGTGGGAGCTGGCCCGGCTCCGGCTCTACCCCGACGGACGGCGTCGCGTCTGGCTGCGCCGCCGCGTCCTGCGCGCGGTCCGCACGGCATAGCCCTGAGACCTTCCCGGGGCTCGCACCCCCCGCGGCAGGGAGCGGTGCCGGCCGTGAGGGGCGCCCGCGGTGCCTCTAGCGCACCGCGGGGCACCTTCACCGCGGATCAGGCGGCGCGCAGGAACCTGTCGAGGACGCGGGTGCCGAAGTGGAGGGCGTCGAGGGGCACGCGCTCGTCGACGCCGTGGAAGAGGGCGCCGAAGTTGAGGGCGGGCGGGAGCTTGAGGGGCGCGAAGCCGTAGCAGCGGATGCCCAGGGTGCTGAAGGCCTTCGCGTCGGTGCCGCCGGAGAGCATGTACGGCACGGTGCGCGCGCCGGGGTCCTCGGCCCGCAGAGCCGCGGCCATGAGGTCGATCGAGGCTCCGTCGAACGTCGTCTCGACCGCGATGTCGGCGATGTGCTCCTCGCGGACGACGTGCTCGCCGAGCGCCTCGTCGATCCGCGCGAGCAGCTCCTCCTCGTACCCGGGCAGGAAGCGGCAGTCGACATGGGCGACCGCCTCGCCGGGGATCACGTTGTGCTTGTAGCCGGCCGACAGCATCGTCGGGTTGGCCGTGTTCTGCAGGGTCGCGCCGACCAGC
>JAKOVT010000175.1 GCA_029781935.1 Actinomycetes bacterium
CGCGGCCACCGTGCAGACGTCCCAGAGCACCTCGGCGTCGTAGCCCCCGGCGTCCGACCAGTCGGCGATGGCGTGGGCGTAGGCCATCTGCGTGGCCTCGTCGTCGCTGTCCATCATGGCCAGCTCGGCCTTCTCGAGCGCCCCGGCGGCCGCCTGCACCCGCGGCGGCGACACCGACACGAGCAGGTCGCGCACGGTCGACTCGTCGCGCACCTGGCCGATGAACTGGCGCATGACGCCGAGGCCGCCGGAGCGGACGATCGTGCCCTCCTGCGGGTCGAGGTCGCCGGAGACCAGGCGCAGCAACGTGGTCTTGCCGGCGCCGTTGGCACCGACGAGCGCGACCTTGGCACCGTCGGCCACGCGGAAGGACACCTCGTCGAGCAGCACCCGCCCGTCGGGGAGCGTGTGCGTGACCTTGGCGACGTCGACATGACCCACGAGGCGCGATTCTCCCCCGGCGACGGGGTCGCACCGCAAACGCGTAACCGGCCGCCCGCTGCTCCGGCTGGAGGCAGGAGCACCGCGAGGCACACCTCGCGCCCGCGTCCGATGACCGGTGGGTAACTCGAACTCCTGGGGCGGATGTGGCGTGGATGCTTGACGCGACGCGCCACCACGCGGACCCTCTCCGGCAATGGGGGCGGTGCTCACGTCCCCGTGCACGGTTCGCCGTGGGGCGGACCGGCGTACCTGGGAGGGCACATGTCCACCGACACCGCAGCCGTCGGCACCACCGTCGACAGCTCCGACCGCATCACCATCTCCGCGGCCCAGAAGTGGGCCGGTGTCACGAGGATCCTGCTCGGATTCACGTTCCTCTGGGCGTTCCTCGACAAGACCTTCGGCCTCGGCTACTCGAGCACCAAGGGCTGGCTGTTCGGCACCGGCGAGGGCAACCCGACGCTGGGCTTCCTGAAGTTCGGCGTCAACCCGAACGGCCCGCTGGCCAGCTTCTACAACGGCCTGGCCCCGACCTCGCCGTCCGCGCCGATCAACTGGCTGTTCATGCTCGCCCTGCTCGGCGCCGGAGTCGGGCTGGTGCTCGGCATCGGGATGCGCATCTCGTGCATCGGGGCGTCGATCCTGCTGCTGAGCATGTGGCTGGCGGTCGCGCCGTGGGCGAAGTACGAGGACAAGGGCGGCTCCACCGTCGCGTCGAACAACCCGCTCCTCGACGAGCACATCATCTACTCGGCCACGCTGATGGTCCTCATGTTCGTCCTCGCCGGCCGCTACTGGGGCCTGGGACGCATGTGGGAGAAGCGCGTCCCGTCCTGGCTCGTCTGACCCGAGCCCGGATCGAACGCACGGATCCGACGCACGGACCGAGGGGACGTCGGGCATGCCCCGGCGTCCCCTCGCCGTCGCCGGACCCGCCTGCCGCCGGACGACGAGCAGCCGCACGGCTCAGCGGCGCGCGACGTCGACCACGAGCGTCCCGCCGTCGAGGCGCGCGGTCGCCCCGATCGGCACCGCCACGTTCGGCTCGTCGTGGCCGATCGGCGCCCCCGCGACCACCGGCACTGCGAGCTCGCCGAGCCGGTCGAGCAGCAGGGCCCGGACGACGCCGGGGTCGCCGCAGCGCGTGAAGCTCCCGAGGACGACGCCGACCGCGCCGTCGAACCAGCCGAGGCGCAGCAGGGAGGTCAGCGCCCGGTCGAGCCGGTGCGGGCTCTCGTCGCCGTCCTCGAGGAGCACCACCGCGCCGTCCGCCGGGAGCAGGTCGTCCGGGCAGGAGGCGAGCAGCGCCAGGTTCCCGCCGACGAGCGGACCCTCGACGTCGCCCGGGACGAGCACCTCGAGACCGTCGGCCACCAGCCGCTCCCCCGCCGGTCCCAGGAGC
>JAKOVT010000508.1 GCA_029781935.1 Actinomycetes bacterium
TGTCCGCCGATCAGCCGCAGGATGGTCGTCTTGCCCGAGCCGGAGCCTCCGATCAGCGCGACGACCTTTCCGCGCTCGAAACGCATCGAGATGTCGTTCAGGATGACGCGCTTGCCGTATCCGAAACGGACCCTGTCCAGCGTGAGGAACTCTGGCATCGAGGGGTTGCCGTGAGAGGTCTGGTTTTCCGTCGAACCCGGAATTCTAAACCGGGACGACGCCCGGGCGCTGCGGCGCCCGGCGAGCGTGCCAGTCGTCATATACTCGCGCCCATGAGCCAACCGACCGCCGTGACGCCGGAGCGACTGCTCGACCGGGCGCGCGAGGTGCTGCGCATCGAGGCCGAAGCGGTGGCGAGCCTGGCCGAACGCATCGACGCGAGCTTCGCCGACGCCTGCCGGATGATTCTCTCCTGCACCGGGCGCGTCGTGGTCAGCGGCATCGGCAAGTCGGGGCACGTCGCGCGCAAGATCGCGGCCACGCTCGCCTCGACCGGCACGCCGGCCTTTTTCGTGCACCCGGCCGAGGCCAGCCACGGCGACCTCGGCATGGTGACGCGCGACGACGTCTTCGTGGCGCTCTCGAACTCGGGCAGCACCGACGAGTTGCTGAAGATCGTACCGGTGGTCAAGCGCCAGGGGGCGCGCCTCATCGCGATCACCGGCGACCGCGAATCGCCGCTCGCGCGGCTGGCCGACGTGCACCTCGACGCCGCGGTCGACCGCGAGGCCTGCCCGCTCAACCTCGCCCCCACCGCCAGCACGACGGCGACGCTGGCCCTGGGCGACGCGCTGGCGGTCGCGCTGCTCGATGCGCGCGGCTTCGGGCCGATGGACTTCGCGCTGTCGCACCCGGGCGGGGCCCTGGGCCGGCGCCTTCTCACGCGCGTCGGCGACGTGATGCGATCGGGCGACACGCTGGCCACGGTGCCGGCCGGTGCCCGGCTCGTCGACGCAATCCTCGAGATCACGCGCAAGCGGATGGGCATGACGGCAATCGTCGACCGCGAGGGGCACCTCGCGGGGAT
>JAKOVT010000178.1 GCA_029781935.1 Actinomycetes bacterium
GCTGGTCGCGCGGTCCGACGTCCTCGTCGACTCGTTCCGTCCCGGGGTGCTGGACCGGCTCGGCCTCGGCCCGGCCGAGCTCGCGGGCGCGAATCCCGTGCTGGTGCACGTCTCCCTGACGGCGTACGGCGACGGCGCCCGACGCGCGCTGCCCGGCCACGACCTCAACGCCGAGGGCTACGCCGGGCTGCTCGGGCTGGCACGCGGCCACGACGGCTCGGTCGGCATGCCCGCCCAGCCGGTCGCCGACATGGCGACCGGCGTGCAGGCCGCGCTCGCCGTGGTGAGCGGGCTGCGGCTCGCCGAGCGCGGCCAGCCGTGCCGCGCCGACGTGACCATGCTCGACTCGGCCCTCTCGCTCACCGGTCTGGCGCAGGGGGCGGTCGCCGCGACCGGGGTCGCACCGCCCACGCCGGACGTCCTCACCGGCGGCCTGGCCTGCTACGGCGTCTACCGCTGCGCCGACGGGCTCGAGCTGGCGGTGGGGGCCCTCGAGCCGCAGTTCTTCTCCCGGGCGATGGAGCTCGCCGGTCGCCCGGAGCTCGCCGCACGCCAGTACGACGTGACCGGTCAGGACGCGTTGCGCGGCGACCTGACCGCGCTGTTCGCCACCCGCCCGCGGGCGGACTGGCTCGCGCTGCTCGAGCACGACCAGACCTGCGTCACTCCGGTGCGCACGGTGGCCGACGCCCTGGCCGACCCGGACCTGCGCGAGCGCGGCGTGGTCGTGGACGCCGGTCTGGTGGACGGCTCCCGGGTCGCCCTCGCCCGGACCGCCGCGTGGGCGCCCGGGCCGTCCGGCGCGCAGGCCGAGCCCCGGACGGCGCCCGGCCTCGGGGCCGACACCGACGACGTGCTGCGCGAGCTCGGCCGGGACCCCGCGGCCGTCCGCGCCGGGGGCGCTGTCGGACCCCGTCCCTAGCGTCGTCGGCAGGTGGTCGGGGAGAGGTCCCGGCCCGAGAGCCCGAGGTGCTGACCGTGCTGATCGACTGCGACACCTGCGCGGCGCGCGGACCCGCGTGCGGCGACTGCGTCGTCACCGTCCTGCTCGGACCGCCGGAGTGGATCGTCGAGGGCCCGGCCGGCCCCGGCGGACCGTCCCTGCTGCCGGCCGAGACCGCCGCTCTCGCGGTGCTCGCCGAGTCCGGGCTCGTCCCGCCGCTGCGGCTGGTCCCGCCCACCACCGCCGACACGCCGGGCGACGACGGCCGAGCCGCCGTCTGACTCGCTCCCACGTCTCGCACGTCGCTGAGATCCCCTGAGCCCCAGGGGTTCCGCGGTCGTGGTGCTGGTGTGACTGGTGTGACGTACGGGTCGGATGGGGCTGGTGCGCCGGGTCACGACGAGATCACGAAACGGTGGACGCGGAGGTGCGGACGGGCGGCCATGAGGTGTCCGAACGGCTGATATGGTCGCCCGCAGGTGGACCACGACGAAGCCGTCACCCGACGGCCGTGACCACCCCGCCGAGTTCGGTACGGCCGGCCAGTCCTGCTGGTGGGCACGACCGGAGCCGGGGACCCACTTCCCCAGGGGCGAATCGACGGCACGTCGTGCGGTGCGAACCGGACGGCTCCGTCGTAGGGCGATCTTCCCGCCCGAGCCCGTCAGCTCACCCGGTAGGCGGTACGGGAGAGGGAGGCCGCCCTCGTGGCGACCAGGACGACAGCGTTCGCTCGCGCGCGCTCCAGCCGTGCTGCCCGCATCGTGGCGCCCCTGGCCGTGGTGGCCGTGGTGGTGACCGGTCTCGGGCTCGGGACAGGCTCCGCCGCGACGGCAGCGCCCACGAAGACCATCGCGCAGGTCGAGGCGGAGATCGCGGCGCTCGAGAACGACGCCGCCAACGCCGCCGAGCTCTGGAACGAGGCGCGCCAGCGCCAGTCCGACGTCGCGGTGAAGATCGCCCAGCTCAAGGTCAAGATCACCGCCGCGGAGAAGCAGTACGGCCGCGTCGTCGGCGCCGTCGATGCCATGGCGCGCTCGGCGTACGCCACCGGCGGCATCGACCCGAGCCTGCAGGCGCTGCTCGCCGACGACCCGCAGCAGTTCCTCGAGCAGACCGCCGCGCTCGACCAGGTGGCCCGCTCGCAGGGCACCTCGCTGCGCAAGACCGCGGCGGCGCGCCTCGCGCTCGCCCAGCTCCAGGCCCAGCTCGCCCAGCAGCAGATCGCTGCGCAGGCGGCCGCGCACGATGCCGCGAACCAGAAGGCGGCTGTCGACGACAAGATCGCCGCGGCGCAGCGGCTGCTCGCCTCGCTCAAGGCCGACGAGCGCGCCAAGCTCGCCGCCCTCCAGGCCCAGCGCCAGGCCGCGTCAGA
The DNA here is from genome assembly GCA_029781935.1 of Actinomycetes bacterium. Taxonomy (GTDB): domain Bacteria; phylum Actinomycetota; class Actinomycetes; order S36-B12; family CAIYMF01; genus Longivirga. The sequence goes on from JAKOVT010000178.1 coordinate 2,319, forward strand.
GCGCAAGGCGCGCCAGGAGGCCGCCCGCATCGCGCAGTCGTCGTCGAGCAGCAGCAACAGCGGTGGCAACGGCGGCAGCAACAGCGGCGGCACCAGCGGCGGTACCCCCGGCATCGGCAGCGGCGGCGGCTCTCCGTCGCAGCGTGCCCGCATCGCCGTGGCCTACGCCCTGTCCAAGGTCGGCCATCGCTACGTCGCCGGCGCCTCCGGTCCGGGCACGTTCGACTGCTCCGGCCTCACGATGGCCGCCTGGCGCGCCGCGGGCGTCTCGCTGCCGCACTACTCGCGCTCGCAGTACGGCTCCACGCGCCACATCTCGCGCAGCGAGCTGCGCCCGGGCGACCTGCTGTTCTACTTCGGCGGCGGCGCGCACCACGTGAGCATGTACATCGGCGGCGGCATGATGGTGAGCGCCTCCAACCCCCGTGACGGCGTCGAGGTCATCGCTGCCTGGGGTCCCTGGTACGGCTCGCGGTACTCCGGCGCCGGGCGCGTGGTCTGACCCGATCGTCGAGACCCTCCCCGAGGGGCATCCCCCGCAGGGAGGGTCTCGTCGCGCCGGGGCCGACGTACCGTGGTCGCATGAGCGAGTCGGGGTCGGGGTCGCCCGCCCGCCGCACGGCGGCGGTGGGCGCTGCCGTCGTCGTGCTGGCCGCCCTCGCGCTCGTGGTCGTGCTGCCGAAGGCGAGCCCGCTCGGGTCCGGCGTGCGGGCCGTGGGCCCGGCCGGTGTGGCGGCGCCGCTCCCCGAGGGGGCCGGCACCGCCCAGCGGCTCGCCGCGGTGCAGAAGGTGCTGGACGCGCGCGGCGCGGCGGTGCGCCGCGACGATGCGCAGGCGTGGGCCCGGACGCAGACCGCCCAGGCCAAGGCGCCGGTGTTCTCGCGCCTGGCCGCTCTGCCCTTCGTGCGGTGGGCGTACACGCCGAGCAGCCCGACCACCTCCACCGACGACCTCGTCGTCCTGCCGGTCCGCCTCACGATGCGCTTCGCCGGCGAGACCGCCGACGCGAGCTGGCTCGAGACGGTGACCCTGCGACGCACCGGCGGTGCGTGGAAGGTGGTGTCGGAGGTCTCGCGCGGCGAGCGGGCGGCGCTCTGGGAGCTCGGCACGCTGCGTGTCGTGACCGGCACCCGGTCCCTGGTCATCGGGATCGACAGCCCGACCTCGACTCTGCGCCGGTACGCCGCCACGGCCGACCGCGTCGTTCCGCAGGTGACCGCGATGTGGGGACGCGGCTGGAGCCGGTACGCGGTCGTGATCGTGCCGCGCACGGTCGGGCAGCTCGCGCGTGCCCTGGGCCGGACCGCCGCGTCGCTCGACGGGTACGCCGCCGTCACCACGGCCGAGGGCGGCATCGTCGCCGGCGCGCACACCGCGGAGCGGGTCTGGGTGAACACCCCCGCGATGGCCGACCTGTCCGCGCTCGGGCGTCAGGTCGTCCTGCGCCACGAGATGACCCACGTGGCGACCTATGCGCCCGAGCACCCCGATGCCCCGCTCTGGCTCGTGGAGGGTGTCGCGGAGTGGATGGGCTACCGCGGTTCGGGCATCCCGCTCGCGGTCGCGACCGGCGACCTGCTCGACGCCGTGCGCCGCGGCCGCACCGTGGCGCCGCTGCCCGACGACGCCGCCTTCGCGGGCGCCTCGGTCGACCTGGCCTACGAGTCGGCGCACCTCGCGTGCGCGCTGATCGTCGAGCGCTACGGAGCCGCCGACCTCGTGGCGCTCTACCGAGCCGTGGTGCTCGACGGCCAGGACGTCGCGACCGCGTTCGAGTCGGTCACCGGCGATCCGCTGGCATCGCTGGAGAAGGACTGGCGCTCGCGCGCCCGCAGCCTCGCGTCCTGACATGCCGATCGCCGCTCTCGTCGTCTCCGTGGTCGGCGTCGTGGTCCTGCTGGTGGTGACGGCGGCTCTGGTCCCGCGCCAGCCGGTCCCCGCCGTCACCGACGTCGACCTGGCGCGCGACTTCACCGACGAGGAGCGCCGCCGCGAGCGCGAGTTCCGACGCCGCGTACGCCCCTGGGGGCTGGTGGCGGTCGCGCTCGACGTCGTGGTCCCGACCGTCCTCGTGCTCACCGGCGCGGTCGCCGCGGTGGTGGCCGCGACCCCGGGCCCGTGGTTCCTCGGCGTCGTGTCGGGCTTCCTGCTGCTGGTCCTGGTTCCACGGCTGGTCACCCTCCCGTGCGGGATCGTCGTACGCCGCGCGGCGCTCGACGTCGGGCTCGCGACGGGGTCCTGGGCACGGTGGGCGCGCGACCTGCTCGTCGGGCTGGCGCTCGGCGTCGTGCTCGGCGCGGCGGGGCTGGTCGGCTGGATCGGCGCGGCACGGCTGTGGCCGCAGTCGTGGTGGCTGCCGGTCGGGCTCGCCGCGGCGCTGCTGGTCGTCGCCGGCAGCTTCCTGCTCCCCGTCCTCGTCGAGCCGCTGTTCCTGCGGTTCTCACCGATGCCGTCCGGGGCGCTGCGCGACGAGCTGCTCGCGCTCGCGACCCACGACGGCGTCGTCGTGCGCGACGTGCTCGTCGCCGACGCCTCGCGCCGCACCTCGGCACTCAACGCCTACGTCTCCGGCCTCGGGCGCACCCGACGCATCGTCGTGCACGACACGCTCCTCGACCGCGGGGCCGACGACGAGGTGCGCGCCGTGGTGGCCCACGAGCTCGGGCACGTGGTCGCGCACGACGTCCGCACCGGGACGCTGCTCGGCGCGCTCGGTGCGGCGGTCGCCGTCGCGGGGGCGGCCGTGCTGCTCGCGGTGCCGGGCGTGCTCGAGCTCGGTGGTGCCGCCACGGCCGGCGACCCGGAGGTCGTGGGCCTGCTGGTGGCGGGCGGCGCGTGGCTCGGGCTGCTCTCGGCACCGGTGCAGAACGCGGTGTCGCGGCGCATCGAGCGCCGCGCCGACACGCACTCGTTCGAGCTCACCGGCGACCCGACGACCGTGGCGCGCATGCAGCGCACGCTGGCGGTCACGAACCTCGCTCCGCTGCGGCCGCCGCGCCTGCTGCACCTGTGGTTCGGCACGCACCCGACCTCGCCGGAGCGCATCGCCGCGGCCCGTGCCTGGGCCGCGCGGTCGGGACGGCAGATCGGCGACCTGGTCGACGGTCAGGACCAACCGGGCGCGTCCGGCGCACGCAGCAGCACGTAGTCGCCCTCGCGGGCGACCTCGACCCAGCCCTTCTCGTCGACGAGGACGCCGGCGAGCGGCTCGTCCTGCAGCAGCAGCGCCGAGGTCGGCGCCAGCTCGTCGTAGAGCTGCTGCCATCCCGGCCGGGCGGCGAGCAGCCCGGACTGGTAGCGGCGCAGGTAGTCGCCGCCGTAGCGGTCGGCCCGGCCGTCGATGCCGACGAGGACGTGGGGCGGCCGGCCTCCGAACCACAGCAACGGACCGGACACGTTGTACGTGTCGAGCACGCGCTGCGGCGCGCTCGCCGCCTCGATGCGCGCGATGAGCGATACCGGTACGTCGGTGTCGACGACCGGCGTCTGCGTCGTCGCCAGGACCACGCCGAGCACGAGGCCGAGGGCGCCGGCGGCCCACGCCGTCCGCCACAGGCGTGGACGCGGGAGGGCCGGAGCGGGGTCGGGCTCGCCCATGGCGCGGGCGACGATGCCGACGGTGATCGGCGCCAGCATGAGTGTGCCGGGAGCCAGGTTGCGCCAGGCGAGCGTGGCGAACGCCGCGAGCACCAGCACGAGCAGCAGCTCACCGCGCGAGGGCCGCACCCGTCCGCGCGCCCACGCGATCACGATCGCGAGCAGGAGCGGGACGAACGCGATCGCGGACCAGTCCCAGAAGGTGACCGGCTGCCACTCGAGGATCTGCGCGGTGCTCGAGCTGAACCGCACGACCGCCAGGGCGTTGGCCACCCCGGACGGCGACACCGCGGCGGCCACGAACGTGCCGGCGGCCAGGAGCACGGCGTACCCGGCGGTGCGGTCGCGCAGGCCGTGGTCGAGCAGCCGGGCCAGGGCGGCCACGACGAGGGCGAGGGGCAGGATCACCCAGCCGCCGTGCCAGTTGGCCCACACCACGACGAGGGGCAGCACGAGCCACCACCGGGGGAGCCGACCCTCGCGCCAGAGCCGCTCGGCCCACCAGCCGACGAGCGGGGCGAGGAGGAACGTGAGGTTCTGCGACCGCTCCTGCGAGGTGATCGACAGCATGAGCGCGCCGAGGGTGAAGGCGAGGACGCCGGGCCGCACCGGGCGGCGGACCAGCGTGACGCCGGCGAGCACGGCGAGCGCGGCGGTGAGGCCGACCACGCGGTAGACCAGCAGCCCCTGCAGACCCACGAGGGACTCGAGCCGGGCGAGCACGACCTCGGCGAGCCACTGCGCGCTGACCCAGGTGTCGGCCACCGGGGCCATCGACCAGCCGCGCCCCGCCTCGGCGACGGGGGTTCCGGCGAGGATCTCCTGACCGACCAGGAGGTGCCAGTAGGAGTCGATGTCGCGGATCGGGCCCATGCCCGCCCGCAGCGGGGCCAGCAGAGCGACGACCGCGGCCAGGGCGAGCCAGGGCACCGGCCGGGCGGCGCGCGGCGCATCGGGCGCGCTCGCGGTCGCGGTGGGCTGGCTCACGGTGTCGATGATGGCCCCCTCGAGGCGGCGGGCATGCGAAGGGCCCGGCGGGTGTCCCGCCGGGCCCTTGCTGCAGGGAGGAGCGTCAGCAGGCGGTGCTGGTGCTCGAGATGCAGGACTCGGTCTTGCTGAAGGTGCTCTTCACGCGGCTGCCGAGCAGGAACACGACGCCGACGATGATCGCCGCGATGGCGGCGACGAGCAGGCCGTACTCGACCGCCGAGGCGCCCTCGTCGCGGCGGAGCGTGGTGCGGATGCGGGTGATCATGGGATTGCCTCCAGAGAATCTGTGTTCCCCGATCCTCTCGGGGCCAGCTCCTACTCTGGCAGCGGAGCGTGACAATCTGATCGGACAAGTCGCCCGATCCTGGTCAGCCGTTCGGTTGACCCCCGCGCGGGTGACTACAGACCGTTCTCATCCCGCTTGAGCAGACCGAGCTTGAGGGCCGTCATCAGGGCCTGGGCGCGGTTGCCCGCGCCGAGCTTCTCGTAGAGCTTGGAGATGTGGGTCTTGGTGGTCGACTCGCTGATGTAGAGCTGCCGGCTGATCTGCGCGACGCCGAGGCCGTCGGCGAGCAGGCCGAGCACCTCGCGCTCCCGCGGCGAGAGCTGCGGGCCGCTCGGGGACAGCCGACGCTTCATCGCCTCGTTGAGGTCGTTGGCCGTGAACGAGCGTGGCGAGCTCGCCGCATGACGGGCCGCGGCCACGACGTCCTCGGACGGCGCGTTCTTCGGCACGAACGCGGACGCGCCGGCCTCGAGGGCCTCGAAGAGCTGGTCGTCGCCGGCGTACATGGTGAGGATGACGATGCCGATCTCGGGGTTGTCGGCGCGCACCTTGCGGCAGGCCTCGAGGCCGTTGCCGTCGGGCAGGCGCACGTCGAGGATCACGACATCGGGCGACATGAGCGTGAGCAGCCGTCGCGCGTCCGACAGCGTGCCGGCCTCGCCGGCCACCTCGAAGTCGCCGTCGCGCTCGAACGCGCGACGCAGACCCTGACGGATCAGCTCGTGGTCGTCCACGAGCAGAACGCTGATCGCCACCCCGCGTCACCCCTTCACCTGGTTGACGCGTCGATCATGCCAGGTGGCAGGCCTCGGACGGCTCAGAGGGCCGAATCGGACCGCGTGGCGGGCTCGGCGGCGACGCCGCCGGGACCGAGCGTCACCTCGACCACCGTGCCGCCGCCCACCCGCTGCCGGACGGTGAACACCGCTCCGACGCGCGCGGTGCGCTCGCGCATGATCTCCATGCCGAAGGAGTCGTTGCGCGGGGTCCCGAGCCCCTGGCCGTCGTCGGCGATGCGCAGGAACGCCCGCGGCGGGTCCACCCGGCAGGTCACCCAGAGGTTGCGCGCGCGGGCGTGGCGGCGCGCGTTGGTGATGGCCTCCTGGGCCACGCGGAGCAGCTCGGTCTCGGCCTCGATGGGCAGCCGGTACGCCGACTCGTCGAGCACCAGGTGCACGGTGAGGCCCGATCCCGTGCCGACCGACCGGACGTAGCTGGTGAGCGCAGCGCCGAGACCCGCCGTGGGCTGCACGTCGCTGCGCAGGTCGAAGATCGACAGCCGCAGCTCGCTCACGATCCGGGTCAGCTCGCCGCGCAGGTCGCCGAGCTCCTCGCGGGTCTCCGGATCGGCCGTCCTGGCCCGCAGGTCGTCGACCACGAAACCGAGCGCCGCGACCTCCTGAGCGACTCCGTCGTGGATCTCGCGCGCGAGCCGCCGGCGCTCCTCGACGGTCGCCAGCGCCCGGACCTCGCTGAACAGCTGACCGGTGTCGATGCGCAGGGCGGCGTCGTCGGCGAGCGCCTGGGCGCGCGAGAGATGGCGCGCGCTCCACGGCCCGCCGTCGCGCTCCACACCGATGAGCCCGACGCGGCGGTCGCCGAGCCGCAGCGCCAGGACCGCCGAGTGGCCGTGGCCCGGGTCGCTGAACGTCCCGGTCTGCTGCACGACCTGACCGCTGGCCCAGACCTTGCCCCAGATCCCCTCGTCCGGGCTCGGCACCCAGTCGACGTGGTCGGTGCCGGCGTACGCGAGGGGCATGAGCACGCCTCCCTCCGCACGGCCGTAGAGCGCTCCGCGGTCGAAGCCGAGGTCCTCGCGCATGGCCCCGAGGACCTGTTGCGCGAGGGTGACCTCGTCGAGGCCCGTGGGCAGCACGCGCGCGACGTCGCGCAACCGGGTCAGCAGCCGGTGCGCAGCGACGTACGTCGAGCTGTTCTGGCTCTCGCGCGTGGCGACCGAGCGCGCCCAGGAGCCGACGAGCCCGGTCGCGAGGCCGAGGCCGATCCACTCGGCGATGAGGTTCACGTCGGTGCGCGACGAGAGGTCGCCGGTGCGGGCCCGCATGCCGACCAGCACGAGCAGGGAGACCAGCGTGGCCGTCGACGACGCGAGCGCGCCCCAGAGCAGGCCGGCGGCCAGCGGGGGCACGATGAGATAGGGGAGCAGCTGCTCGGGGAGCGGGCTCGTCGCGCCGATGACGGCCGCGGCGACCGCCGCCTCCACGAGCGGGCGGCCCTTGCTGAACCACGACACGGGGACGGGGATGCTCATCACGATCGCGAGCGCGGTGAGGATCAGCAGGTCGTTGCGGGGGACATCGCCCTCTCCGAGCAGGCTCAGCAGCGCGCAGAGCCCCAGGACTCCGAACCGGACGACGACGACGATCGCCTCGGCGGGGTCGACCGACCCGCGCAGGCGCCTGACCGCCGACGTGCTGCTCACGATCCCCGACGTTCGCACACGGAACGCGCCCGGCGCGACTCCGGCACGCCCTACTCGGTGAAGACGCGGGTGTCGACGAGCTGCT
>JAKOVT010000182.1 GCA_029781935.1 Actinomycetes bacterium
CGCCGGCGGCGAGCGCTTCCTCACCAAGGACTTCGAGGCGCCCGAGCTCGTCGACGCGGTCACGTCGGCGATGGCGGCCGCCGAGGCCGCCCGGGGAGGTCGCGGCCCGCTGCGCGGCGACCCCGTCGAGCTGAGCGACGACGACGTCCTCGCCCGCGTCTGCGACATCCTCGACCGCAAGCTGTTCGAGGCCTCGGTCACCCAGGACGTCACCACGATCGCGGCCGACGTGCACGGCTTCGAGGAGACGGTCGCCGCGGTGCTCGGGTCGCTGCAGAACATCGTCGACTGCGACCTGGTCAGCGTGATCCTGCTCGACGGCATCGCGAGCTCGCCGGAGGCGACGTACGTGTCCGTCGCGCGCGAGGTCAGCGACACCCACTACCGGCAGTTCCTCGAGTCCGTCGTCGGCGCGGTCGACCAGACCACCGGCGGCCACACGTCGGTGCAGGAGCTCGCCTGCCTCATCGCCGACCCGCACGGCAGGCTCGGCGCGGCCGAGGTCGAGGACGCGCCGATGGCGACGTTCCTGTCGATGCCGCTGCGCGCCGGCGGTCGCCTGCTCGGCACCCTGGCGCTGTCGAGCAGCTCGGCCAACGCCTTCGGCGAGTCGGCGCTCGCGACGCTGCGCCTGGTGGCGGGACCGGCGGCCGTCGTCATCGACCACGCCCGGCTCGCGGGCGTGCGGGTCTGAGCCGGGCAGCCGTCCCGACGGCCCGGGGTTAGGGTCGCCTCATGAGCGAGGCGGTGGAGGGTGCGCTGACGGCGGCGTCGGCTCCCGAGCGCCGCGCACCGGTCGACGAGACCGGCTTCCGCGACACCATGGCCCGCTTCGCCACGGGTGTGACCGTCGTCACGTGCGTGCAGGACGGCTTCGACCACGCCATGACCGCGAACTCGTTCACCTCGGTCTCCCTCGACCCCCCGCTGGTCCTGGTCTGCGTCGAGGACGACTCCCGGTTCCACGAGGCCATCTCCGCGGTCGGCAGCTGGGCCGTGAGCGTCCTGGCGGAGCACCAGAAGGGGCGGGCTGCGTGGTTCGCCACGCGCGGCCGCCCCCTCGTGGCCCAGTTCGACGCCACGCCCACGCACCGGGGAGCACTGTCCGGTGCGCTCCTCCTCGACGGGGCCCTGGCCCATCTCGAGTGCCGCACGGTGGCGGTCCACCGTGCCGGCGACCACGACATCGTGGTGGGGGAGGTGCTCGGGCTCTCGGCGTCCGAGGGCCGTCCGCTGCTGTACTTCGGGCACGGGTTCCGCACGCTGGGTGACTGACCGCCTACGGCCGCGGGACTGTCGCAGAGGTGACAGTGAACGTCCCGACGTGGTGATTCGTCCTACCCGGGAGTCACCCGTACCCTGGGACGACCCCCAGATCACTCCGCGCAGTGCCGCGCGGGCCGCTCCCGACGCCCAGTAGGACCGCACTCGTGACCAGCTCCGCCGCCACCAGTCTCGCCGAGGACCTCCCAGACCCCTCGGGCCGCCGCACCGGACCGCGGTGGGGCCTGTGGGCCGGTGTCGGGTTCGCTGCGGTCGGCGTCGTCTACCTCGGCCTGGTGGCGGGCACCGGCGACGGGCTGCCCCGTGGCACGACGGTGGCCGGTGTCGAGGTCGGCGGGATGTCGGAGACCGAGGCCGTCGCGACCCTCCAGAAGTCGCTGGCCGCGCAGGCCACCGCCCCCATCCCTGCCACCGTCGGCGGTCAGCCCGTCAGCGTGTCCCCCGACGCCGCAGGGCTGTCGTTCGACGCCGCGGCGACGGTCGCGGGGATCTCGGGCCGGATCTGGAACCCCCTCACGCTGGTCTCGCAGTTCACCGGCGGTCCGGTCCTCGACCCCGTGGTCGACGTCGACCAGGCCCGGCTCACCGAGACGGTCAAGGGCATCGCGGCCGACTCCGACTCGCCCGCCACCGAGCCCACGGTCGTCGTCAAGGGCACCACGGTCGTCGTCACCCCCGGCGCGAAGGGCGCGGTCGTCGACCAGGAGGCGGCCGCGTCCGCCATCACCGCCGCGTACCTGCGCCCCGGCGAGCAGGTGGTCATCCCCGTCGTCGAGGCGCAGCCCACCGTCCCCGACGACGCCGCCCAGCAGGCTGCCGACGCCGCGAAGGCGGCGATCTCCGCGCCCGTCACGGTCACCGCGCAGAACCTCACCGCCACGATCCCGCCCGCGGCGATCGCGAAGGCGCTGACCTTCACCGCGAAGGACGGCGCCCTCGTCCCGTCGCTCGACGGCGCCATCCTTCGCGCGTCGATCGCCTCGGTCCTCGCCCCGATCGAGACGCCGGGTCGCGACGCGACGTGGAACGTCTCGAGCGGCAAGCCCGTCGTCGTCCCGGCGAAGGTCGGTCGTGGCGTCAACCCCGAGCTGCTCGCGGCCGGCGTGCTCGGCGTCCTCGACAAGTCGGGAGCCGAGCGCACCGTCGTCGCCCAGATCGGCGCGATCCCGCCGAAGCTGTCGACCGAGCAGGCCACGGCGCTCGGCGTCACCGAGAAGATGTCGTCGTTCACCCAGCACTTCCCGTACGCCGCCTACCGCGTGCAGAACATCGGCCAGGCCGCCAAGCGCATCAACGGCACGCTGCTGCTGCCCGGCCAGACCTTCTCGCTCAACGACACGCTCAAGGAGCGCACGGTCGCCAACGGCTACACCAAGGGCTTCGTCATCGGTCCGGGTGGGATCTTCAAGGAGGACCTCGGCGGCGGCGTCTCGACGTCGGCCACCGCCACCTGGACCGCCGCCTTCTACGCAGGTCTTCAGCGCGTCCACACCCAGGCGCACTCGATCTGGATCCCGCGCTACCGCGCGGGCCTCGAGGCCACGGTCGCATGGGGCCAGTTCGACATGTCGTTCAGGAACGACACCCCGCACGCCGTCTACATCACGACGATCATGAAGAACACGTCGATCACGGTGCAGATCTGGGGGACCAAGGTCTACGACGACATCAAGGCCGAGTCGGGCCCGCGCTACAACCAGACCGCCGTGCCGGCGACCCAGTACGACTCGAGCGCCACCTGCCATGCGCAGGGCGGCCAGGCCGGCTTCTCCATCGACGTCTACCGCGTGTTCATCAAGGACGGCAAGGAGGTGAAGCGGGAGAAGATCACCACCCGCTACCGCCCCAGCCCGAGCGTGAAGTGCGGCGTCGACCCCGCGAAGGCCTCCCCGAGCCCGTCGGTGAGCCCCTCCACCAGCACCACGGGGAAGCCGAGTCCCGCGGCCACCAAGCCCACCCCCGCGCCCACCACGACCTGATCCAGGGGGTGCCGGTACGCGGCGCAGCCTGACAGGTTCCTCCCAGGAAACTCCCAGGCAGCCCGGCTTCACTGGTCCTCGTGAGCACCGAGCCGCGCCCGAGGGTCCTCGTCGTCGACGACGAGCCCTACATCGCCGACCTGCTCTCCACGGGGCTGTCCTTCGTCGGGTTCGACGTCCGCACCGCGCCAGGAGGGCAGGAGGCGTTGACGCTCGTGCGCGACTGGCGCCCGGACGCCCTGGTGCTCGACGTCATGATGCCCGGGCTCGACGGCTTCGAGGTGACGCGCCGGCTGCGCTCGGAGGGCCGCGCCGTCCCCGTCCTCTTCCTCACCGCGAAGGACTCGGTCGAGGACAAGGTCACCGGGCTCACGATCGGCGGCGACGACTACGTCACCAAGCCGTTCAGCCTCGAGGAGATCGTGGCGCGCGTGCGTGCGCTGCTGCGCCGGGCCGGCCAGCAGGAGCTCGTCGACGACGGCCGCCTGCGGTACGCCGACGTCGTGCTCGACGACGACGCCCACGAGGTGACCCGCGCGGGCCAGCTGATCGAGCTCACGCCCACCGAGTTCTCGCTGCTGCGCTTCCTGCTCCTCAACGCAGGGCGCGTCGTGTCCAAGGCCCAGATCCTCGACCACGTGTGGGCCTACGACTTCGGCGGCGACGGCGCTGTGGTGGAGAGCTACATCTCCTACCTGCGCAAGAAGATCGACGCGCCGTTCGACGTGCCCCTGATCCGCACGGTGCGCGGCGTGGGGTACTCGATCCGGGTCCCCGCGGGCGACGCATGAGGAGGTCCGGCGCGTCGCTGCACACCCGCCTGACCGTCGGTGTGCTCGTGCTGACGGCGTTGGGGCTGCTGCTCGCCGCGCTCGCGACCAACCTGCTGCTGCGCACCTATCTCGTGTCGGCGCTCGACCAGCAGCTCATGTCGGCGCCGCGGTTCGACGGCCAGCTGCCCGCCCAGGGCAGCTCGACGTCCGGGCGTCCGCAGCTGCCGAGCCCGTTCGTCATCACGGTGCTCGACGCCCAGGGCCAGGTGCTCCGCGAGGTCCGCGGCACCCAGGTGGGTGATCTGCCCTCGCCCGACGTCTCGGCCGTCGACACCGCGCTCGTCGAGGCGCAGCACGGCCAGCCCTTCGACCTCGCCTCGGCCGACGGCTCGACGGCGTACCGCGCGGCCGCGTTCCCGTCGCGCGACGGCACGACGACCGTCGTCGCCATCCCGACCGCGAGCGCCGAGGACACCGCGCACAAGGTCGCGCTGGCCTCCCTCGCCGTGGGGCTGTTCACCTTGGGCCTGGTCGGGCTGCTGTCGCGCTACGTCATCCGCGTGGGGCTGCGACCCCTCGACGCGATCGAGCGCACCGCCGAGCGCATCGCCGCCGGCGACCTGTCCGAGCGCGTGCCCGAGATGCCGACGGGCACCGAGATCGGCCGACTGTCGGACTCGCTCAACACGATGCTCGGACAGATCGAGGAGGCGTTCGAGGAGCGGGCGGAGAGCGAGGACCGGCTGCGCCGCTTCGTCTCCGACGCCAGCCACGAGCTGCGCACTCCGCTCACCGCGATCCGCGGGTACGCCGAGCTCTCCCGCACCGGCGTGTACACCGACGACGCGTCGCGCACCCGGGCCGCCGCGCGGATCGAGGCGGAGGCCGCACGGATGGGCGTCCTCGTCGACGACATGCTGCTGCTCGCCCGCCTCGACCAGCAGCGCCCGCTCGAACGGGCGCCCCTCGACGTGGTCGAGGTGGTGCAGGCTGCGGCCGAGGGGCTGCGGGTCGCTGCCCCCGACCGCGAGGTCGTGGTGCGCGGTGCCGCCTCCGCGCGCATCGTCGGCGACGCGTTGCGCCTGCGGCAGGTGATCGACAACCTCGCCACCAACGCGCGCGTGCACACGACTCCGGGAACGCCGATCGCCTTCGACGTGGCGGCGGGCGAGGGGTGGGCGACGATCGCGGTGAGCGACCAGGGGCCGGGCATGGATGCCGTCGAGGTGGACCGCGCCTTCGAGCGGTTCTACCGCGGCGACCCGTCCCGGACCCGCGCCCGGGGCGCCGGAACCGGTCTCGGGCTCTCGATCGCGCAGGCCGTGGTCGCTGCCCACGGCGGCGACGTATCGCTGGTGTCGACGCCGCAGGCGGGCACCACGGTCACGCTGCGGCTGCCGCTGGCCGTCGACGCGGACCTGGACGTCGAGCCCGCGAGCGCCTGAGCCGCAAGGGATCCCGCGTATGCCGGGGCTGCGTCACAGCCGCTCTGCCACGAACCGCAGGCGGACGTAGTCGATCCACCATCCGGGCTCGCCGTCGGGCCTTCGATCGAGGCCTGCTGCGGACGCGTGCGTGTCGACCGCGTGGTCGAACGCTGCGCGCGAGGCGTGCGGGACGTCGTCGACGAGGACGGCCCCGAACATCCGCGCCCAGTCGGCGGCGGTGTCGCCCGGGCCCAACGGGGTGGGGCGGTCGTAGAGGGACACCAGGCGGACCCGGAAGCCGTGCCGCTCGAGGCGCGCCGCCTGCTCGCCCGGCGTCGGGAAGGTCCACGACGACGCGAGGCCGGGGTCGAGGCCCACCTCGCGGCGAGCGCCGCGGATCGCCTCCGTCGCGCGGTGGACGTTGCCCGAGCCGCCCATCTCGACGACGAGGCGGCCTCCCGGGCGCAGCGCGTCGGCGAGCGCCGCCACCACGTCGTCCTGCCGCGGCATCCAGTGCAGTGCCGCGTTCGACAGCACGGCGTCGTAGCCGTCGCCCGGCACGACCGCGGTCATCGCGTCGCGGTCCTGCGCGTCGACGCGGTGGAAGGACACCTCCGGGTGCTCGGCGCGGGCCACGTCGAGCATCGCGGCGTCGGCGTCGATCCCGACGACGTCCGCCCCCCGCGCGGCGAGCTCGGCCGCCTGGTGCCCGGTGCCGCAGCCCACGTCGAGGACCCGCTCGCCGGGCTGCACGTCGAGCAGGTCGAGCAGTGCGGCGCCGTACGACGTCACGAACGAGAACGACCGGTCGTAGCCCTGCGCATCCCACCCGCTCATGCCCCGACCCTGCCGCACCATCCACGACCCGGACCCCCACGTTCCGGATCCCGAGACGGCTCCCGCAACAGCTCCCGCGTGAGGGTGCCCCGGGATGCCCGAGAGGCACTCCAGGCTCCCCACTGCGTCCGCAGCCGGTACGGCGGAGACCCGGCGGCGGGCCCTCGGACCGGCGCTAGTTGAGGCGGGCGCGGGCCTGGCGGGCGATGCGCCGCGCGTGCTCGGCCTCGAGCGGCATGGGTCCGGCCACGGTGTCGGCGTACTCCTCGAGCACCCGCGAGGCCTCGGGGTAGCGGCCCACCGCGATGAGCGCCTCGCCGTAGTCGCGTCGCAGCCCGAGGTCGTGCCGGGGGAGCAGCAGCGAGAGCTCGGCGGCCCAGAGCCGGTGCCGGGCCCGCTCGGGGGTCGACGCCCAGGTGCGGATGTTGGCCAGCACCCGCTCGATGGTGTCGATCGGGTCGTGCGGGCGCAGGTGCTCGGGCTTGAGCGACCGACCGGTGCTCGCGACCAGC
>JAKOVT010000197.1 GCA_029781935.1 Actinomycetes bacterium
CGCGGCACGGGGGCGCGGGCGGCGCGATCGTCAACATCACCTCGCGCGCGGCGGTGCTCGGGAGCCCGGGCGAGTTCGTCCACTACGCCGCGACGAAGGCGGCCCTCGACACCCTCACGGTGGGGCTGGCGCTCGAGGTCGCGACCGAGGGGGTGCGCGTCAACGGTGTGGCCGTCGGGCTCATCGACACCGAGTTCCACGCGGCCGCAGGAGAGCCCGACCGCGCCGAGCGGATCCGACCGACCATCCCGATGAAGCGGTCGGGCACGCCGGAGGAGGTCGCTGCGGCCGTGGTGTGGCTGCTGTCGGACGCCGCGTCGTACACCACCGGGACCACGCTCGCGGTGTCCGGCGGCCGCTGACCGCCCTCCGGGAGAGGATGGGGCCATGGCCACCGCACTCGTGACCGGCGCGACCGCAGGGATCGGCGCCGAGTTCGCCCGTCAGCTCGCTGCCCGCGGCGACGACCTCGTCCTCGTGGCGCGCGACGCCGAGCGGCTCGCGGCGTACGCCGACGACCTGCGCGGCCGGCACCGCGTCGAGGTCGAGGTGCTCGTCGCGGATCTCACCGACAGGTCGCAGCTGGCGGCCGTCGAGGAGCGGCTCCGCGACGCGTCGCGTCCGGTCGAGCTGCTCGTGAACAACGCGGGGTTCGGCGTCAACCAGCTCTTCCTCGACGGCGACCTCGAGGCCGAGCAGGCGATGCTCGACGTGCTCGTCACCGCCGTGATGCGGCTGACCCACGCCGCCCTCCCCGGCATGGTCTCGCGCGGCACGGGCGGAGTCATCAACGTGTCGAGCGTCGCGAGCTTCATCGCCGGCGGCACCTACAGCGCGGCCAAGTCGTGGTGCACGGTGTTCTCCGAGTCGGTCGACCGCCAGCTCGTCGGCAGCGGCGTCACCGTCATGGCCCTCTGCCCGGGCTTCACGCACACCGAGTTCCACCAGCGCGGGGGCATGGACGTGTCGCACCTGCCCGACTGGATGTGGCTCGACGCGCCCGACCTCGTGCGCGACGCGCTCGCCGACTTCCGCCGCGGCAAGCCCGTGTCGGTCCCGGGCGCGCAGTACAAGGCGATCCGCGTCCTGACGTCGGTGCTGCCGCGTCCGGTCGTGCGCCGTGCGTCCGGCGTACGCGGTCCGGACCGCCTCCGCCCGCGCCGCCCCTGACGCCACGGCTGCGGCCGGCGGTCAGCGGGGGAGGATGCCGGCGCCGTGGTCGCAGCGCGGGGGCGGCACCGGGTCGCGGCGTCCCCCGGGGTCGTAGGGCCGAGGGCGCCGGGGCACGCGCGGTTCACGCATCGAGGGTCACCGCTGTCGTGATCGCGGCGACCGCGGCCGGGTCGCCGGTGCGGGCGTGGACGTCGAGTGCGACGTCGGCCAGCTTGAGCACATGCTCGCCGCCATGGTCCAGCGCCCGCGCCCAGGCGTCGTCCGCTCCGGGGGCGGCGTCCGAGGGCTGCGCGAGCCGATCGGGCAGGTAGCACGACAGCACCGCCGCCGTGGCCGACCAGGCGTAGGCGTACGACGCTGCCCAGTGGTCGCGCGGCAGCGACGGAAGTGCGCGGGCGACCGCGTGCGGAGCCGTGGCGGCGTGGACCAGCATCGTCGGATTGCCGTGCGCCGCTCGGGGATACAGCGCGACCACGGTGTCGACGAGGTGGTCGATCGCGTCGGGTACGTCGTCGGGCTCGGCCAACGAGGCCACGTGCCCGGGCCACTCGTCGACGTCGGCGAGCCGCGCGAGCCGGTCGCGGATGCCACCCTCCTGCAACGCGATCCGAGGCACGCTGGGCACCAGCCGCGCGGCGTCCTGGTCGCCGCGCGGATCGACCCGGGGGACGGCCTGCCAGCGCCCCGCCCAGTAGCCGAGCGCCTGCGCGAGCTCGGCGCGCCGGATCGCGTTGTCCTCCGCCAGCAGGGCCAGCACCGCGTGACCCGTGCGGATGACACCGTGCGTGGCGCCGGCAGCGATGCCGGGGAGCTGCCGGGGCCACCACTGCGCGAGCAGCTCCTGCCACGGCTGCTCCTCGACCTGTCGCGAGAAGAGCGCGAGCCAGTCGCCGAGACGTCCCGGGTCGCCGAGCGCCTCGCGCTCGTCCTGCGCGGTGCGGATCGGCCGGCGCTCGGCGGGGAGCTCGTCGAGCCGCTGGGCGTAGTCGTCGACCCAGGCATGGATGGCCCCGCCCGAATCGCGGCGGGCGAGGACGTCGACGGCCATCGGGCCGTGGTTCGACATCCAGCCGTCCCACTCGGGCCCGGTCCGGTGCAGGCGCTCGAGCGCCTCGTCGTAGGTTCCGGTCTGCAACGTGGTCATGGGATCATCACAGGACATCAAGCGGACTTGAGGTCAAGCGATGAAGGCAGACGATCTTCTGAGCATCGGCGAGGTGGCGCACCGCAGCGGTCTCGCGCCGAGCGCCCTGCGCTACTACGAGGACCTCGGTCTGATCACCAGCACGCGGACCTCCGGCGACCGACGTCGCTACCGCCGCGCCGTCCTGCGACGCATCGCCGTGATCCGCAGCGCCCAGAACGTCGGGCTCTCGCTCGACGAGATCTCGACGGCTCTCGCGGTGGTCGGCCCCGAGGACGCGCCCACGAAGCGCGAGTGGCACCGGATGAGCGCCGCGTGGCGCCCGGTCCTCGACGCGCGCATCGCGGCGCTGCAGGCGCTGCGCGCCAACCTCGACAGCTGCATCGGCTGCGGCTGCCTGTCGATGCGGCAATGCACCCTCTACAACCCGCAGGACGAGCTCGGCGACCAGGGCCC
>JAKOVT010000224.1 GCA_029781935.1 Actinomycetes bacterium
CCACCACGGGCGTCCTGGTGGGCACTTGGCCGAGTGAGATCAGGCGGGGATGGGCTCGGTGGCGGGTTCGGGCTCGGTCTGGCGGGCCCGGAGGTCGTAGTAGAGCAGCGTGAGGCCGATCGAGGCCGCGGGGATGAGGAACGCGGCGACGACGACCGAGATCACGTCGGACACGAAGAACGGCCAGCCGGTGACCAGCAGCACGACGGCGCCCACGCCGTCGGGCAGCGAGAACGCCAACCACACCAGGAACCCGCCGACGAGCATCGACCGGATCCGCCGGCCCTTGGTCAGCGACGCGCTGCGGCCCAGCCCGCGGCGAACGCCCTGGTCCTCGAGCTCGGTCGCCGGCAGGGCCACCGCCCAGCGGGCGAGCAGGAACAGGGCCACCGGCAGCAGCCACCAGGTGGTCGCGAGCAGGGTGACGACGATGTAGACGCCGATGGCGACCCCCCACCCGCCGGGGTGCACGAGCACCCGGCGCAACGCCGTGAGCGAGTCGATCTCGTCGCCCCGCGCCATCGCGTCGACGATCTCCACCGTCGTCGCCATCGCCATGGCCACGACGGGCAGCAGCAGGAACGACATGAGCAGCGCGAGCCCGATGCCGAGGCCGTTGTCGCCGAAGCCGTCGACGTCGGTGAGGTCCTCGCCGGGGCGGGCTCGCACCAGCAGCCGGTCGAGCGCGAGGTTGAGGGTGACGGTGACGACGATGACCAGCATCGGTACCCAGAAGGCGCCGAACCGGCGGGCCATGAGCGACAGCGCGGCTACGGCCATCTGGCCGGCCTTGCGCGGCCGGTCGAGCGTGCGGTCGCCGTTGTCGAAGAAGTCGGTGCGCAACGCCACGCCGACGATGAGGGCGATGACCACGAGGACGACGCCCACGACGAGGATCGGCGAATCGAGGAACTGGACGAACAGCAGCGAGCCCGACTCCGTGAGCGAGCAGAAGCCGGTGGTGGCCGGGCCGCCGAGGGGCGGCAGGTCGACGGCCGACGGACGGCCCTCCTCCTCCTGCCACGAGACCGGGTGCGTCCACTGGCTCTTGGTGTTCGGACCGGTCGGGCCGTTGTTGAACGACGGCGCCTTCTGCCCCCAGCGGCCGGTGTAGTCGAGCCAGGCGAACTCGCCGGTCGCGCTCGCCGGCAGCACCACGACAGCGGGGCGCACGAGCGTGCCCGGCGCCATCGTGTCGTCGCAGCCGAATCCGGCGGCGGCGCTCTTCCCGAACCACTGCGCCTGCGTGTAGTACGCCGCGTGCGATCCCTGACCGGGGTAGACCGCGACGTGGTCGCCGTCCTTGTGCACCTTCGGATCGGTCCACGCGGCGACCTCGGAACCCTCGTGCTGCGCGAACGCGATGCTCTCCGGAGCCGTCTGCAGCGCCGCCTCGACGGAGTCGGCGGGGACGACGACCTGGATCATCTCCCAGTCGCCCTCGTGCTTGTCGTTCCAGTCGTTGAAGACCCACCAGAACCAGTACTGCAGGACGACCTTCCCGGGGTGGTCGGGGTCCGTCGTGACGCGGCCGTACACCGTGGCGTCGCGCGGCCCGTCGTCGAACCACTTCTCGTAGTCGCACCCGGGGTTCAACGGGTTCCCGGGCAGGTCGAGGTACCAGCCCTCGCCCTTGCCCGCGAGGTCCGCGGCCGTGGGCGAGTCGATCGTGACACCGTTCGGCCCGCGCAGCACCACACCCTGCCGACCGAGGACCGAGGCGACGGATGTCGGCAGGTAGGCCTCCCCCTCACCGCAGGTCGTCGACTGCGTGCGCACGACGACCACCGGGACGTACTTCTCGAGCAGCTGCTGCTCGGTGGAGGCAGCGGCGTACGCCGGGCCCGCCCCCAGCACGACGACGCCGAGGACGCCGATCAGCGCGGCGACGAGGACCGCCGAGGAACGACGCAGCACGAGACCTCCCGGACGACTCCGCGCAGTCTGCCGCACGAGCCCTCCCCCGGCAGCCCGGACGCGATCGGCAACCGCACACGTGATCACGTCCGCGCACGGCGGCGCGCGATCGCCGCGGACGGCGACGGGTCAGAGGACCGTGCCCGCCCAGGAGGTGCAGGTCCACGTCCCGGTGTCGTCTCGGACGAGGTCGACCACGTCGCAGTTGGCGAGGATGTGCTGCGACACGAACAGCGAGTCGAGGTTCGCGCACAGGGCGTTGAGCCCGACGGCCAGCGACCCGCCGTGCGAGACGACGAGGGTGGTGGACCCCTCGTGCCGGTCGGCGAGCGCGTCGAAGGCACGCCGCACCCGGTCGACGATCTGATGCCCGGTCTCGCCGCCGGTGAACGACGCCGTCAGGTCGTCGTCGCGCCACCAGCGGGTGAACACCTCGATCGCCATCGGCCCGACCGTCTCGTCGTCCTCGCCCTCGTGGTGACCGACGTCGAACTCCTCGACGCCGTCGGCCAGCGCGGGCTCGAGTCCGAGGACCGCACCGATCTCCTCGGCGGTCTGGCGGGCCCGTGGCAGCGGCGAGGAGTAGAGGTGCTGCACGCCCTCGCCCGCGACCTTCTCGCCCACCGCGCGCGCCTGCTCGCGGCCCAGCCCGGTGAGCGGGTAGCCGTCGACCGCGCTGGTCCAGACGCGGGCGACGTTGCCCTCGCTCTGGCCGTGGCGCACGGCGATGACCCGAGCGGTCACTCGCCGATCCCCACCAGCCGCGGCAGGCCGCGCGCGGCACGGACCTCGTCGAGCACGCGCGCCATGATCGCCGTGGCGTCGTAGTCCTTCGGGGTGAAGACGGCCGCGACCCCGAGCGCGCGGAGCGTCTCGCCGTCGGCGTCCGGGATGATGCCGCCGACGACCACGGGTACGTCGCCGAGCCCGTTCTCGCGCAGGCCGTCGAGCACCATCGGGACGAGCTCGAGGTGGCTGCCGG
>JAKOVT010000229.1 GCA_029781935.1 Actinomycetes bacterium
GCGCGGGCTCGATTCCGAATCGGCGTGCGCATTCGAAGTGGGCGGCGCGTCGCAGGCGATCGTCGACCGGATGTGGCCGGTCGACGCACCTCGGGCGGCCAATGTCCGCGTGTTCGACCCCACCTCGCTCGTCTGCCCGGACCGGACGTGCAGCACCGAAAGGCATGGCATGGTGCTGTACTCTGACTCGCATCACCTGACTGCGACCTTCGCCCGTACACTCGCACCTCGACTGGCGGGTGTCCTGGCCCTCGCCGGTCCGTCGTCCAACCGATCTGCAGAGCAACACTGATGTCCTCCCCCGCGAAAACCCCGCCCTCCGGCACCGTGACGTTCGCCCAGCACGCCCCGGTCGCGGCCTTCCCCGTCGTCGGCGGGGAACTGGCCCCGGGCGGCATCCCGGTGCGGCGACTGGCCGAGCGCGTCGGGCGCACGCCGTTCTACGCGTACGACCGCCGCGCGATCGACGCGCGCGTCGTCGCGCTGCGCGCCGCGTTGCCGCGGGCGCTTCACCTGCACTACGCGATCAAGGCCAACCCGATGCCGGCCGTGGTCCAGCACCTGGCCGCGATCACCGACGGGCTCGACGTCGCGTCGGCGCAGGAGATGGCCGTCGCGCTCGACACCGGCGTCGCCGCCGACCGGGTCAGCTTCGCGGGTCCGGGCAAGTCGGCGTCCGAGATCCGGCGCGCGGTGGCGGCCGGCATCACGGTGACGGTCGAATCGCCGCTGCAGCTGGAGCAGGCGGTGGAGGCGGGCGCCGCGATCGGCGTTCGGCCGCGCGTGGCGGTGCGCGTGAATCCGGCCTTCGAGCTGAAGTCGTCGGGCATGAAGATGGGCGGCGGCCCGAAGCCGTTCGGCATCGACGAGGCGCGCGTGCCCGAGGTGCTCGATCGCGTCCGCGAGAGCGGCGTGCACCTGTCGGGGCTGCACATCTTCGCCGGCTCGCAGAACCTGCGCGCCGAGTCGATCGTCGACGCGCAGGTCAAGACCTACGAGTTGGGGCTGTCGCTGCTGCGCGAATGGGGCGGGCCGGTCGACTGGCTGAACCTGGGCGGCGGCTTCGGCGTGCCGTACTTCCCCGGCGAGACCGAGCTCGACCTCGCACCCATTGCCGAGAACCTCGGCAAGCTCTGCGCGCGAGCGGACACCGACCTCGGCGCGCCGCTGGTCATCGAGCTCGGCCGCTATCTGGTCGCGCACGCCGGCGTCTACGTGTGCCGCGTCGTCGATCGCAAGGAATCGTGCGGACAGGTGTTCCTCGTCACCGACGGCGGCCTGCACCACCACCTGTCCGCCTCGGGCAACTTCGGCCAGGTGCTGCGCAAGAACTACCCGGTGGCGGTCGCCAATCGGCTGGACGAACCGGCGGACGAGGTGCAATCGGTCGTCGGGCCGCTGTGCACGCCGCTGGACATCCTCGCCGAGCGGATGAAGCTCGCCCACGCCGAGCCCGGTGACCTGATTGCGGTGTTCCAGTCGGGCGCCTACGGCCTCACCGCGAGCCCGACGGCTTTCCTCAGCCATCCGGCGCCGGCAGAGGTGCTCGTTTGACCCGCTCGCTGCTGCCGATTCCGTTCTGCGGACGGTTGCCGCTCGCGGCGGACCGGCCGA
>JAKOVT010000247.1 GCA_029781935.1 Actinomycetes bacterium
GACCACCCAGCCGAGCCAGCCGCCGCCGTCGTCGGCGCGGCGGCGGACCGCCTGGCCGAACGGGGCCTTGTCCGACGCCGGGTGGTCGAGCGCCGCGACCACCTCGACGTAGGTGCCGCCCTCGAGGGGGAGGACGAAGTTGCGGGTGCCGAAGCGCGGGTGCCGGCCGCCGTCGTGGAACGAGCCCCCGAGCTGCTGCCCCAGCCGCTGCACCGTGTCGACGAGCTCGCTGTTGCTCACGGCGTAGGAGACATGGTCCAAGCGCATGAACGTATGGTTGCCCACCCCTGTCGGGCGGGTGTCACGGGGGTCCGGTTTCCGGCCCGCAGCGGCCGGGCGGCTCGGCGGCGTACGCCGAGATCCCTTGTGGCTCAATCGGTCTTGCGCTTGGACTTCTCCAGCAGCTCCATCCGGTCCATGCGCGTCGCCTCCGCCAGCGTGGGAGCCGTGCCGCCGTGCCGGGCGGGCATCCACCAGGTGTCGTCGGGCCCGGACGGCCGCTGGGGGTAGCGGGCGATGGCGTCGTCGAGCATCCCCGCCATGACGGCGTGCAGGTCGGCGCCGACGGCCTCCGTGTCGGACCCCTTCGGGACCTCCATCGGGGCGCCGACCGTGACCGAGATCGCCTTGCCGCGGGAGAAGTCGCGCGGCCGGCCCTTGGTCATCAAGCGCTGCGTGCCCCACACCACGACCGGGATCAGCGGGACTCCGGCGTCCATCGCCATCCGCGGCGCGCCGCTCTTGAAGTCCTTGAGCTCGAAGGAGCGCGAGATCGTCGCCTCCGGGAACACGCCGACGACCTCGCCGGAGCGCGCGGCCTCGAGCGCCACCTTGAACGACTCGGCGCCCGCCTCGCGGTTCACGGGGATGTGCTTCATGCCGCGCATGAGCGGACCGCCCACCGGGTGCCTCCACACCGAGTCCTTGGCCATGAACCGGACATAGCGCTTCGCTGGGTGGGCGCCGAGCCCGACGAAGATGAAGTCGAGGTAGGAGACGTGGTTGCTCGCGATCACGGCGCCGCCGGTGCGGGGGATGTTGTCGGCGCCGCGCACCTCGAGGTCGAGCCCGAGGCCGGTGAACACCAGCGGGGCGATCGTGACGATCGGTGCGTAGACGAGCTCGGCCATGCCCGCACGCTACGGCTCGCCGCGGTGCCGCGGCCACCGGCCCCGCACGTCCCGCCGCCCGTTAGCCTCGGGGCCATGAGCGACGAGCACGTCCTGGTCTTCGCCGACGACAGCCGGATCGAGGCGCTGTCGGCGTACACCGACTCGCTCGAGGAGCTGGTCGCGGTGTTCACGGACGCCTCAGGCGGCGACGGCGAGCTGCTCGACCGACGACCGGCGCCGGACGCCTGGTCGGTGGCCGAGATCGTCCACCACGTCGCCGACCGTGAGACCGCGCTGTCGGTGGACCTGCGCCGGATCCTCGTCGAGGACCGCCCACGGCTGACCGCCTTCGACCCTGCGGCGCACGCCGACGCGACCCTGTACGCCGTCCGTCCCGCGGCCGACGCCCTCGCCGTCGTGCTCGCGATCAGGAACCTCAACACGAGGCTGCTCGCGTCGCTCTCCCCGGAGCAGTGGGCGCGGACGGCGGTCGACCCCGTCGAGGGGGAGATCGACGTCGCGGGCTGGGTCAGGCTGGCGTCGGACCACCTCAAAGCCCACGTGCTGCAGGGCCGGCGCGCGGTCGTCGGGATGACCTGACGCTGCTCCGCCCGGGCGCGACGCGCCCGTCGGGGGTCCTCGCGCGCTCCCAGGCACGCGGCAGGGATACTTCCGGGATGCAGCTCGAAGAGGCAGAGAAGGTCGTCGCCGCGCTCCGGGAGCGTCGCGTCTTCGCCCACGTCTACAGCGGTGGCGTGAACCGCCACGGCGTCCGCATCGTGCTCCCGGACGGCCGCGAGGCGCTCTGGGACGTCGACGGCGCCGCTGGTCTGGAGGCCCAGATCATGGCCGACGGCATGCTCGTCGGGTTCGTCCCCAAGATCCCGGGCTCGGAGGACTGGACCACCGAGCAGACCGTCGAGGCGATCGCCACCACGACGTACGGCTGATCCGGAGCGCACGGGTCCCGCCCGTCCGTCCCCAGATCGGCCGGCGCGCGCGTCGTCCACCGGTCGCCGCTCGGGACGCCGACCGCGGTGGGGCGCGCCGGTGACGGTCGGCTCCATGACCGCGATCCCCGGGCACCCCCGCCCTCCTGAGACCCCGTCCGACGCGCCTCGCCTCGTGGTGCGCGGCCCCGACTGCCTGCCCGCCGTCGTGCCGCACCTGCTCGGCTTCCACCCCGAGGACTCCGTCGTCGTCCTCGGCCTCGAGCCGGGCACCCACGCCGTCCGCGTGACCCTGCGCCTCGACCTGCCCGTCGAGCCCGACCGCGACGCATGGGCGGCCCTGCTCCCCGCGTTCGCCCGGGTGGGTGCCACGGAGGCGCTCCTCTGCGTCTACCCGTCGCCCGACGCCGATCCGTGGCGTGAGGCGCGGGCCCGCGACCTCCCCGTCCGACCGGTCCTCGACGCGGCAGCCGAAGCGTTCGCCGACGCCGGCGTCGCGGCGCTCGACGCGGTCTGCGTCGTGGGGGACCGGATGCGCTCCTACTGGTGCCGCGACGAGCGCTGCTGCCCGCGCGAGGGGCGTCTCATCCCGCACGAGGAGCTGCTCCGCATCGAGGCGGAGCTCGTCGGGACCGGCAGCGCGCCGCTGCAGTCCCGCCGCACCCTCGAGCGGCTGCTCGACCCGCGCGCCGACGACGATCCGTTCCGCGTCGAGGTGCTCGACGAGGTCGAGGCGCGAGCCGACGACGTCGCCTCGTACGGTCCCGACGACGTCGGCTCCTTCCTGCTGGGCCTGGCTGCACAGGCCGCCGGGCTCGACCAGCCGAACCTGCAGGCTGCCCTCGTGGGCATGGTCACCTCCCTGGCCTCGTGGGTGCGGCCGCGCGATCTGCTCCTGCGTGCGCTCAGCGTCGACGCCGACCCGACCCTCGTGCGAGCGGCCCGCGGCGTGCTCGTCGAGGCGGTCCGGTGCGCCCGCGGGCCGGGTGTCGCCCCCGTCGCCTCCGTGCTCGCCGTGTGCGCGTGGCTGTCGGGCGACGGCGCGATGGCGCGCGTGGCCCTGGCGCGCGCCGAGGCCGCCGACACCGGCTACTCGCTGGCGCGGCTGCTGTCGGCAGCGCTCGACGCCGGGATCCCGCCCTGGACGTGGGCGTCGATGATGGAGGGGATCAGTGAGGCGCGGATCCTCGAGACCGGTGACGGGCCACCGCGGTCGGCGGCCCCGGGGCTGGCCGCCTGGGAGCTCGAGGCCGACAGGCTGCGCGGCGGCGACCTCCTCGACGACGAGGACCACGGCGCAACCGGATCCGGGCCGCTGTGACCGGTGGGACGCACGTGGGGGACGACCCTCGCGGAACGGTCCGGGTCTCCTCCACAGACGCGCATCCGGGATGGTCACGCGTGCGACCTCCTGCCTACCGTCGTCAGGTGCGCCTCCCCTCCCTGCTGCTGGTCCTGCCGCCGCTGGTCGTGATCCTGCTGGCCGCCGGGGCCGTGCCGGCGCCGCCGGCCGCCGGCACGGTCGCGCCGACCGCCGTCGCCCCTCGTGCCGTGGACGTGTCACCGGACCCCCAGCACGATCTGTACGTCGGGACCGGCGGGCTGGTCGTGCCCGAGCGCGACTGGCGTCGCGGCGGCGGCCGGTCCGAGGCCGCGGGCTGCCAGGACTGCCGGTGGCGCGTGTCGCGGCTGTGCACCAAGGAGGAGGCCGCCGCGGGCGGCTGCCCTCGGATCCGCACGGGCTGCCCGGTCGGCACCATCCCGGTCCGCATCTGGCTGCAGCGGCCCGGTCAGGACTGGGCGGTCGTCGGGGAGGCCTGCCAGGGCGATCGGCCACCGGTGACGGTCACCGACGTCGGCTCGGCGGTCCGCGATCGAGCGGAGGCCGCACTGCCGCCGCTGCGACCGTCGGTGCAGCCGGCAGCGGGCACGCTCGTCGGCGTCCCGGCGGTGCTCTCCGCCGGCCAGCCGGCGGCGGGCATCCGCGGCGCCGACCTGTCGGTGCTCGGGCTCGCCGTCACCCTCGATGCGCGCGCCCGCTGGCTGTGGTCCTTCGGCGACGGCGCGCGCGCGTGGTCGACCTCTCCGGGCGGTCGCTGGCCCGACCTGTCGGTGAGCCACGCCTATCGGCGCTCCGGAGCGGTCACGATCGGCGTGACAGCGGTGTGGCGCGGGCAGTTCACCGTGGAGGGGCTCGGTCCGTTCATCGTCCCCGGCCCGCCGCTCGAGCAGTCGGCCTCGCTGCCGCTGCGGGTCCGGGAAGCGCGGGCCCGGCTGGTCGGCTGACCGGTCAGAACGGTCGCGGCGAGGTGCGGCCGACGAGGGTGCCGCGGCCGTACACGGCACCGAGGGCCAGGGCAGTCTCGAGCGCCGCCTGCGTGTCGACCCCGAGCGCCATCACGCTGGCGCCGACCTCGGCGGCGGCGTCGAGCCACTCCCGGGTGCGCGGGTCGGTGGCCCGGCCGGGCACCGAGAGGTCGAGCTGGACGTACGCCGGACGCAGCCGGTCGGCGAGGCGCAGAGCGGTCGCCGCGGCCGTGCCGCCGACCAGGTCGGCGTACACGAGGTGCCAGCCCCACGACGCCATCTCGTCGGCCGCGGCCAGCAGCCGCGCCTCGTCGTCGAAGCCGTCGGCGTGCAGCTCGGCGCACACGGTCAGGGCGCGGCGGCCGCGCAGCACCGACACCGCCAGCCGCGGGGGGCAGGGAGCACCGAACGTCTCCGGTTCCGGGGTCAGGTGCAGCTCACCGACCAGCCCGGCCTCGACCGCCAGGTCGAAGGTGTGGGCGCGGAAGGCCCAGTCCAGCCGTTCGACCAGACCGACGGAGGCTGCCTGCTCGAGCAGCGTGAGGGTGTCGGCGATGCCGCTCCCCGCGGCGCCTCGACCGGTGGCCTTCCAGCCGAGCAGCGGTGCCAGGCCGGGGGCCGACGCCTCGAGGCGGCGGATCGGCGTGAAGTCAGGGCCCAGCAGGGCGGGGTCGGCGATGAGCGCCTCGACCTGGGAGCGCGTGCGCCGGGTGCGGTCGAGGTCCGCGGACAGGGCGTCCGAAGGACGCGGCGCGGCGATGCTCACGACACTCGCATCGGCAGCAACCCGTGCGTCTTGAGCCACATCTGCCCGCCAGGCGCTACCGTCGCCCGCGGGACGACGCCGGTCGTGCCGTTCGTGCGACTCCTGGAGGGACGATGGGTGCCATCGGCAGCCCGATCGTGGTCGGCTACGTCGACACGCCGGAGGGCGAGGCGGCGCTCGACCGCGCCATCCTCGAAGCCGGTCAGCGCGGTGCTCGGATCGTCGTGATCAGCTCGCACAAGGGCGGTTCCAGCCTCGACAAGAACGAGGCCGCCGAGATCAACGAATCGCTCGACGCCGTCCGTGCCCGGCTCGACGAGGCGGGCGTGGAGCACGAGGTGCGCCAGCTCGTCCGTGGGCAGGACCCCGCCGAAGACCTCATCGCCGTGGCAGAGGAGGTCGACGCCGACCTCATCGTGATCGGCCTGCGACGGCGCACCCCGGTCGGCAAGCTGATCATGGGGAGCAACGCCCAGCAGGTCCTGCTCGACGCGGGCTGCCCGGTCCTCGCCGTCAAGGCCTGAGCCGCCGACAGCATCGCCCCTGCCAGACGCCGGGCGTGCCGCCCGGCGGAGGGTTAGCGTGGCGGGGTGGCGACTCCGACAGCAGCGACCCGGCGACCCTCCCTGCAGCTCTGCTTCGACGACCACGGCGACGCGCTGCTGGCGCGCGACCCGTTCGCCCTCATGGTGGGGATGCTGCTCGACCAGCAGATGCCGATGGAGCGGGCGTTCCTCGGCCCCTACAAGCTCGCCGAGCGGATGGGTACGCCGAACCGCCTCGAACCGGCGCGGATCGCGGCGTACGACCCCCAGGCGTTCGCCGCTCTCGCGGCCACGCCGCCCGCCGTGCATCGATTCCCCGGCTCGATGGCCGGACGGATCCAGGCGCTCGCCGCCCACATCATGAGCGAGTACGCCGGCGACGCGGAGGCCGTGTGGCGCGCCGTCCCGACGGGGGAGGCGCTGCACCACCGGCTGCTCGCCCTGCCCGGCTACGGCGAGCAGAAGGCTCGCATCCTCGCGGCGCTGCTCGGCAAGCAGCTCGGCGTGCGGCCGCGGGGCTGGCGCGAGGCCTGCGCGCCGTACGGCGAGGAGGGCTCCCGCCGGTCGGTGGCCGACGTCGTCGACACCGAGACGCTGCACGAGGTGCGTCGCTTCAAGCAGGCGGCGAAGGCGCGCACGACCTGACCTGCGCCGACGATCCGGCGCGTCCCGGGTGACCTTGCCCACCCGCGATCCACGTGGGCGCGTCCCCGGTAGGGGGGAATGCCGGACCCGTGCGACACTGTTGCACCGGTCCGCCCCTTGCGCACCGCCTCACCTCGCACGCCCAGGTGAGCGCGTTGCGCGCCCGTCCGTCAGCGAGAGGTTCGTTCGTGCCGTCGAAGCCGACCAAGGCCACCACCTCGAAGAGCGCCTCCGCCACGAAGGCTGCCCCCGCCAAGAGCGCCGCCAAGGCGCCGGCGAAGACGGCGGCGAAGCCCGCCGCCAAGCCCGCCACGAAGGCTGCCCCCGCCAAGACGGCTGCCAAGGCTCCCGCGAAGACCGCCGCGAAGGCACCCGCCAAGGCTCCTGCCAAGGCTGCCCCGGCCAAGACCACCGCGAAGACCCCTGCGAAGTCCCCCGCGAAGACCGAGGCCAAGGCGGCCGGGAGGGCCGCGGCCTCCGAGAAGCCCGTGAAGGCTCCCGCGGAGAAGAAGGCACCGGCCAAGAAGGCGGCTCCCGCGAAGACCACGGGCAAGGCCGCCGCCGCCGAGGTCGCGGGTGACCAGCTCGTCGAGGTCGTGCCGGTGCTGGACGGCGACCTCGAGGTCGTCGATCTGGAGGACGCCGAGATCGCCGACGCCGACCCGGCCGACCTGGTCGAGGCCGAGAAGCTCGAGCACGAGCTCGAGGTCGAGATCGAGCACGACCTCGCGGAGGTCGCCGGCGACGGCGAGAAGAAGAAGGAGGGCGAGGACGACGAGTCCGAGACCTTCGTCATCTCCGACGTCGACGACACCGACGAGCCGGTCCAGACCGTCACCGTCGCCGGCGCCACCGCCGACCCGGTCAAGGACTACCTCAAGCAGATCGGCAAGGTCCCGCTGCTCAACGCCGAGCAGGAGGTGGAGCTCGCCAAGCGCATCGAGGCCGGCCTGTTCGCCGAGGAGAAGCTCAACTCCGGGCTCAAGCTCACCAAGGAGCAGCGCGGCGACCTCGAGTGGATCGCCGAGGACGGCCGCCGCGCGAAGAACCACCTGCTCGAGGCCAACCTGCGCCTCGTCGTCTCGCTCGCCAAGCGCTACACCGGCCGCGGCATGCTGTTCCTGGACCTGATCCAGGAGGGCAACCTCGGTCTGATCCGCGCGGTCGAGAAGTTCGACTACACCAAGGGCTACAAGTTCTCGACGTACGCCACGTGGTGGATCCGCCAGGCGATCACCCGCGCGATGGCCGACCAGGCGCGCACCATCCGCATCCCCGTGCACATGGTCGAGGTCATCAACAAGCTCGCCCGCGTGCAGCGCCAGATGCTCCAGGACCTCGGGCGCGAGCCCACCCCGGAGGAGCTGGCCAAGGAGCTCGACATGACGCCCGAGAAGGTCGTCGAGGTCCAGAAGTACGGCCGCGAGCCGATCTCGCTGCACACCCCGCTCGGCGAGGACGGCGACAGCGAGTTCGGCGACCTCATCGAGGACTCCGAGGCGATCGTCCCGGCCGACGCCGTGTCCTTCACGCTGCTGCAGGAGCAGCTCGACTCGGTGCTCGACACCCTGTCCGAGCGCGAGGCGGGCGTGGTGAAGATGCGCTTCGGCCTCACCGACGGCCAGCCCAAGACCCTCGACGAGATCGGCAAGGTCTACGGCGTCACGCGCGAGCGCATCCGCCAGATCGAGTCCAAGACCATGTCCAAGCTGCGCCACCCCAGCCGCTCCCAGGTGCTGCGCGACTACCTGGACTAGGTCCCACTCCCGAGTAGCCGGGTTCCCCGACATTGCTCGGGGGACCAGGGCTGACCGCGTCGAGGCTGGCGGCGCACGGCGCTCCTCTGCACGATGGCGACGTGACCCGATGGGACACGCGCACCGACCCGACAGCCGACCCGGCAGTCCTGATGCGGCCGTCCGCCTCGGCGATCCTGGGTGGGCGACGACCATTGAAAGCTCTCGATCGCGCTGCCACGATGAGCGGCATCGCGACATGAGGCCGGTCGCCCGGGGCCGAGTCAGTCCACGATGCCTGAAGTCCTGCGCTGCCGGGCAGCCAGCGTCCGATCGGAGGGCGCCTCGTGGGCACCGCCGCGTTGAGCCCGATCCACTGGGCCGGCCTGATCCTCGCCGGCGGGGCCGTCGCCCTCGGGGTGGCCCTCGTCCTCGTCTCGACGCGCCCCGTGATCGAGGCGACCCTGAGCCCCGGGGTCGCCGCACTCGTCCTTCTTGCCTCGGCACTCCTCCTTCTCGCACTCCCTGCGGTGTACGCGGTCCAGGCGCAGGCCAGCGGCACGCTGGGCCTCGTCGGCCACGTGCTGCTGGAGATCGGGCTCCTGCTGCCTGTCCTCGTCTCCGCGACTCCCCTCCTCCACCCCGAGCAGAACGGGCCGGTGGGGGAGCACCCGCTCGTCTTCGGGCTGGGCATCGCGTTGGCGCTGGGCCTGTTGCTGACGGCGATCGCGACGTATCAGGCAGACGTGCTGCCACGGTCGGCAGCAGTGGCGGTGCTCGGCGCGATGGTCGGCTTCTTCTTCGTCTTCTTCGTCGCGGAGTTCCTACCGCCGACGGCTGGCCAGGTGGGCACGGCCGTCTTTGGGGTGCTCCTGGCCGTCGGGCTTGCCTGGATGGGACTGGGGTGTGGCGGTGGTCCCCCGCAGGGTGATCCGGCGGCGCCGGCGATCGCGACTGTCCGAACCCCTAGCCTGGTGCGGGCGGTGGAGGCGCAGCACACCGAGCTGCACAGCGCCATCGACGCGGTCACCTCCGCGTGCCGACTCTGGCGGGACTCTCCGAGCAGCGAGACGGCCGAGGCTCTCGGGGCGTACGCCGAGAACCTGCGTCACGGCACCTGATCGGTCACGTGCGGGTGGTGAGAACTGCGATCTTCAGGAGATGGACCGCCAAGAGCCTCCGTCCTGTGGCCGACCGAGGAGAAGCGCATGGCCGATCCCACGACGGCGACGGTCGTGGTCGTCGCCGGTTCCGTCGTCTTCCTGGTCGGCGCGTCCATCGGCGTACCGCGCGTGTTCACCGAGCCGGATGTCGACGAGCGACGACGCATGCTCGAAGCCGGCAGGAGCCGATGGCGGGCGGCGCAGCCGATGTACGCCGCTGGCGCGCTGATCGCCGCGATCGGGGTCGGCGTCCGCGCGACGTCCATGGCCGGAGCTCCGCTCGTGGGCGTGGCGCTCTCCTGCGTGCTGCTCGTGGTCGGCGCGCTCTGCTGGTCGGTCTCGGTGCACGCCCGCGGTCGCGACATCGAGGGCTTCGTGCGGGGCACCCTGTCCCGGTGGCCGTTCCGCGCCTACGTGTGGCTGACCCTCGCCGGTCTGGTCGCCCTCGGAGTGGGCCTTGTGGGGTCCGACGTCGCCGCGTGGACGGGGTGGCTCGCGGTGGTGGCGTCACTGGTGTTCGCTGCGGTCTTCGTGCGCTTCGGCGATATCCCACCGTTCGTCTTCTACCTCCTGCTCCCGGTGGTGAGTCTCGGGTGGCTCTGATCGAGGAGAGTCCAGCGCCACTCCACGATGGCAGCACGGTGCTCGCAGGTCCCCTGCGGGGCAAGCGCTACCGCACCCCGCTCGGCCTTCCGAAGTGCGCGACTTCCTGGAATTGAGCCGCCACCAGCGCGCGACGGAACCCCATGCGGCGCATGGGGTTCCGTCGTGTCGTCGTCCGGGCGCTCACGGTCCGCAGCGTGATCGCGGCGGCTCCACGGTCCAGGGGGGCGTCCGTCATCGCCGCTTCCAGGTGCCGGTGAGGATGAAGGCCCGGCCGCCGCAGGGGTCGGTGGAGGCGGGCGCGAGCGTGAGCGTCCGTCCGTCGGCGCTGATCCGGTAGCGGTAGTCGTGGGTGGGATCCGGCGCCTCGCAGAAGGCGCCGCCGTACTGGTAGTCGCCGAGGACGGGTTCGTTGATGTAGGCGTAGAGCCGGACGCGGTCTGGTCCGGCCCAGTCCAGGTCTTGGTTGGCGCCGCCTCCCTGCGGGTCTGCGATGTGCCAGCCGAACGGTTCGGCGGCGATGGTCCAGATGCCGTCGGCGGAGGGGTCGCCGCCGGAGATGGTCCGTGCCCACGTGACCCCCCTCCATGTCGCGGGCGGCGGGGGCGGGTCTGAGACCGTGGCCGTGACCTCGTCGGCCGCGCTGGTCCCGTCGGCGAGGGTGGCGACAGCGCGGAACTCATGCCGCCCGGCAGGCAGGAAGGTGGTGACGAGGTTGCCGCCGTCGTCGGAGTAGTCGTAGGGCGCGCTGTGCTCGACCCAGCCGAGCTTCCCGTCGATGTAGAACTCGATCCGATCGACGCTGCCGCCGTCGGTCACGGTCGGCGTGACCTCCCAGAGCAGGCGCTTCGGGAGGCTGGTGCGACCGTCGAGGGTCGAGGTGACGGTGACCCTCGTCCCCGAGGTGGCCGCCGATGCGGCAGGGGCGGAAGTCGTCCCCGCAGCCGGCGACGGTGATGCGGCGGGAGGCGTCGTGCCGCGGCTGGCACACGCCGTGAGGGACAGCAGGAACGCGGCCGCTGCTACCCCGCGGAGAGCTCGGACCATGGCGGAGTCCTTTCACAGGCTGAACGGTTACTGGGTGAGGACGTGCGTCGCCGGGTGGATCAGACGGCGGTGACCTTGGTCGCGCAGGCCGTGATCGTGACGTCCGCTGCCGCAATGGTCGCCGGGGCCGCCGTGACACCGGCGGCCACGAGGACCGCCGAGGCTGAGAGGACCAGCACGACGCGCGATCGGACGGGCATGGAGTTCCGGTGTGCGAGGACGGGTCGACCGCAGGGGCAGCGGTGCCTGCACGTCGGCGAGCCCTAGTCACACGGGATGCGCGACGGGTGCGGCGATGGCGTTCGGTGCTTCCCGCCGTGGACGACTACGTCGCGCGAGCGCGATACCCGTCGCCGCGAACCAGAGCGGGCTCACCAGGTAGACGACGATCCCTGGAAGCCCCAGCAGGCACAGGCCGCCGAGGACGAGGGTGACCACAGCGAGCCATCGGGGGAGCGCGTCCGTCACGAGCGCGCCGATCCCCAGCCCCAGGAACATGGCGGCGGAGGCGACGATCCAGGGGATCCACGAGAACTCGGACAGGTAGCCGAGGGTCAGCACCACGTCGCCGTGCCCCCGGCTCGCCGCGTCGAGGGCACCGAGCTGGAGCGCGGCGTCGGCACTGGCGCCGGCCGCGAGGGCGATCATCCCGCCGTAGGCCACGGCGGCGTAGCTGCCGGTGACGTGGTCGCGCGCGAGCAGCGCCCGGCGGACCGCAGCGGCGAAGAAGAACATGAGCAGGCTCAGGACCGCCGATGCGATCGCGGCGGCGATGCCGATCGCCTGGTGGGTCGCGAGCCAGGTGAGGCGAGCGGGATCGTCGGGCGTGTCAGGACCGGTCTCGAGATAGCCGTCGAAGGCGAAGGCGATGCCGATGAGCACGCCCGTCCACGGGAGCATCCGGTCGAACCTGCTGGTCGGCATCGCGTTCTCCTCTGGGTCCGGCCGGCGCCGCGAGCCAGGCGGTGCGGTGTGATCGCCGCCGGGGCCGGCCATGAGCGCTGGCCGTGAACGTGCCCCGCTGCGCCGGGTTGGTCAGGGCCTGGTTCAGACCCGCATGCCGCAGCCTGGCGGGGGCGCCGCTCGTGCGGATCCGTGCTGTCACGGGACTCGGGTTCCGTGGAATCACGGAGTCGGAGATCGGACGCCGGACGTACCTTGGTCACCATGCCCTGGTCGCGCTGGACGGCGTACCTGATGGCCGGCGTCGCTGCAGCTGCGACGGGGGCGGCGTTCGTCCTGGCGCTGCGGTGGCCGCAGACCGGGATGCTGCTCGAGGTGGTGGTGGGCGCACTGGTGCTGCTGCCGGCGGTGGGGTTCGGGGTGGCGCTTGCCACGGCGCGTCCGTCGAACGTCGTGGGGCTCCTGCTGGTGCTCGTCGGCGCCGTCCCCCTGGGGTCCGTGCTGCTCGACACCTACCAGTCGGCGCACGCGCTGGACCCCTCGGCGTTTCCGGTCCCGACCCTGCTCGCGCTTCTCTCCGCCGGTTCGTGGATGTGGCTCTACGTGCCGGGCGCGATGCTCATGCTCGTGTTCCCGTTGGGGCGGCTCGTGTCCGCGCGCTGGCGCGCGGTGGGCGTGGGCCTGCTGGTCGTCCCGGCGCTCTTCGACATCCTCGTCGG
Source organism: Actinomycetes bacterium (assembly GCA_029781935.1). GTDB lineage: Bacteria > Actinomycetota > Actinomycetes > S36-B12 > CAIYMF01 > Longivirga. The sequence continues at coordinate 12,497 of JAKOVT010000247.1, forward strand.
CCTTGTGGACAGGGACCCGGACCGGCCGTACCCCGACGTCCCTGCACTCGGCCCGGCATCGCCGCCCGGCTGGGTGGAGCCGCTCGCGGCTGCGCTGCCGCTGGTGTTCCTGGGGCTCCTGGTCGCGAGCGCGGCATCGATGGTGGTGAGGCGTCGTCGCAGTCGCGACGCGGTGGTGCGTGCGCAGCTGCGCTGGTTCGCGCTGGGCGCCCTCATGCTTCCCGCGACGCTCCTCCTGTGCTGGGTGTCCTACCTCGTCCTGGGTACCTCGGACCTCGTCGTCATCGGCCTGGCTGCGACGCCGCTCGTGCTCACCGTGGCCACCGCGATCGCCCTGCTGCGGCACGACCTCTACGACGTCGACCGCGCCTTCAGCGCCGCGGTGACAGCGGGCGTCATCGGTGCGGTGCTGCTGGCGATCTACACGACCGTCGAGGTCGTCGTCGGCGTCACCGTCGGCGGGCGTTCCCCAGCGGCTGCCGCGGCAGCGACGGCGGTATGCGCCCTGGCCCTCGCGCCGATGCGCTCGCGGGTCTCGTCGGCCATCGGCCGTCGGATCTACCCGGCGCGGTCTGACGCGCTGGCGGCGCTGGCCGGCCTCCACCGCCGCATCGAGCTCGGAACGGCCGTCCCGGAGGACCTCTCGGCGGTGCTGCGCGCGGCTCTCGCGGCACCGGAGCTCGAGGTCGGCTACCAGGTCCCGGGGAGGGGCGGTCTCGTCGACGGCACTGGGGCGGCGCTGGAACCTCAGCGGGAGACGGTTCCGATCGAGCTCAGCGGCACTCGGGTCGGGGTCCTCGTCCCAGGACCGACGACGTCGAGTCCTGAGCTCGTGCGCGAGGTGGCGCGCGAGAGCGCCACGCTGGTCGAGGTCACCCGACTGCGGCTCGACCTCGCGGAGGCGTTGCGCGACGTGGCCGAGTCGCGCCGTCGGCTGCTCCTCGTCGGGTACGACGAGCGTCGACGTCTGGAGCGCGACCTGCACGATGGCGCCCAGCAGCGTCTGGTATCGCTCGGCATGACTCTGCGTCTCGCGCAGGCCCGGCTGGCGAACTCCGATCCCGAGCTCGACGGAATGCTCGACCAGGCGGTCGCCGAGCTGCAGACGTCGGTCGCGGAGCTCCGCTCGCTGTCCCACGGGTTGCGGCCTGCGGCGCTCGGCGGAGGGCTCGGACCGGCACTGAAGGTCTTGGCCACGTCGGTGCCGTTGCCGGTTCGGCTCGAGGTCGACTGCGACGGGATCCCCGACGACGTCGCGACCACCGCGTACTACGTCGTCGGCGAGGCGCTGGCGAACGTCGTCAAGCACGCCGATGCGTCATTCGTCACCATCCTGGCGCAGCGCGCGAACGGGCACCTCTCGCTGGCCGTCCAGGACGATGGCCGCGGCGGCGCCGACGCCTCCCGCGGCACCGGGCTCACCGGGCTCGCCGACCGGGTCGCCGCCGCCGGGGGGCGACTGGCCGTCGCGAGCTCGTCCGGGCTTGGCACGGAGGTTCGTGCGGTGATCCCGTGCGTATCGTGATCGCCGAGGACGCGGCGCTCTTCCGCGAAGGGCTCGCTCGTCTCCTCGAGGAGGCAGGGCACGAGGTGGTGGGGCGTGTCGGCGACGCGGTCTCCTTCGTCGACGTGGTCCGGCGCACCCGTCCAGACATCGCGGTCGTGGATGTCGAGATGCCGCCCCACGAGGGCGACGACGGGGCCCGCGCGGCTCGCCGGCTCCGCGACGACTACCCCGACCTCGCGATCCTCATGCTCTCCGCGCACGTCGAGACACAGCATTCGACGGACCTCATGCGCTCCGGCCGGTTCGGCTACCTGCTCAAGGACCGCGTCCTCGACGTGGACGACTTTCTCGACGCGCTCCGGCGGGTCGGCAGCGGCGGCTCGGCCCTCGACCCCGAGATCGTCACCCAGCTGATCGGACCCCGTCAGAGCGACGACCCTCTCTCGATCCTCACACCGCGCGAGCTGGACGTCCTCTCGCTCATGGCGGAGGGTCGCACGAACCGTGGGATCGCGCGCCGCCTCTGGCTGACCGACCGCACCGTCGAGACGCACGTCGCGGGCGTCATCGCCAAGCTGGGCCTCGCGCCGGACGATGAGCACAACCGTCGGGTCCTCGCCGTCCTGACCTACCTGCAGCATCGCGGTGCCGAGGGTTCGGCCGGAAAGGGGACCAACCCTGGACGCCCCGGTCACCCCGGCAGGGGGCGACGCCCCACCGACATCGGAGACTGACGGCGTGGCAGGGACCTCGTGCCGCCGCACGTCGCGACCCGGATCCATGCAACGGGGGACTGCACACCGCAACGTCTCGGGGCCTCCGTCCAGGACGCGCACGGCAAGGCGCTCGCTGACGGCCGTGCATGAGAAGCGCTTCCGCCCGTCGTTTCATGCGTCCTAGGCAGCCGTGGCTGTCGCCGCGTCCGGGAGATCCTCACACGTCCGACACACGATCGCCGTCCTCCGAACACCGCCGAGGCGGAGACTGGTCGTGGTCGGATCCCGACCGCTCGCGCGGCCGCGGATATCCGGCCCGGGCCGTAGCCACGGACTGTCCGCGGGGCCCGTGACGAGCAAATCGGGGAGGGAGATGACTGTCATGAGGCGCAGTCGGTTGCTGTACGGCATCGCGGCCGTGGCGACCGCGATCCTCATCCTGCCTGGCAGTGCCTACGCCAAGGGTGGTCCCGGCGGAGGGGGCGGCGGTGGAGGGGGTGGAGGTGGCGGCGGCGAGACGGTCGCCAACAGCCTCTCGGTCCCGGCGCTGTACGTCGGGGCGTCGAACCCCTCGGGCCTGACGTGCGACGGCACGTACAAGGTGCCGACCGGTGATCCGCGCACGGGCTTCCCCGTCGAGGGCTACTTCTACGTCCAGGGCACCCACTCCTGGCAGGCCGGCTGCCTGCAGAACGTCCCGACCGCGTCGGCGGCGGCTGCGTGGGGGGACAACCTCACCGGGACCGCCAAGCTCAAGGTGGGCAGCCCCATCCGCGTCGAGATGGGCCTGGACGCCGGCAGCCAAGGGCTCACCGGCTTCGACGTGATCAAGCTCGAGCCGGCCCAGCTCGACCGGCTCTCGGCATACGGCACCAAGGCCCTGGTGACCATCGACCCGGTCACGCAGGCGACGACCTTCGCCAGCAACCCGGTCGTGTCCACCGAGACCAGGGTCTGGGATGTCGGTGCGCACCTGAAGATCTACAACGAGGCGACGCCCGCGGCCCCGATCTTCGACGGGCCCGCGGCCGCTGAGATCAACGCAACAGGGCGCGTGGTCTACGGCTACAACCTGCGCGTGACGTCCGCAGGCAGGTACGTCATCGAGTACACCTTCCCGAACGTGACCGTCACCGGCGCCGACGCCGGGACCGTCGTGGGGAGCACCGTCTCGCTGACGATCACCGTCACAGGTGGTGGCGGTGGGGGAGGACGCAAGTAGCAGATGCTCCGATGAGGAGTGGGCCGACCACCGGTGGTGG
>JAKOVT010000249.1 GCA_029781935.1 Actinomycetes bacterium
GGGGACCGGCCCGCGTCAGCCGCGGATCGAGGGTTGGATCCTCATTCGGCGAGACCCTTGCGCAGCAGCGACTCGGCGAGCTCGTTCATCGGCACGCCGCGCTCCTTCGCGAGCGCCTGCAGCGACGCGACGAGGTCCTGCGGCAGCTTGACCGCGAACGGCACGAGGCCGGCCGCCTTCTCGCGCTCGCGCCGGTCGCGCTTGTCGACGTGCGCGCCCGCGCTCGCGCCGTAGCGCTTCGAGGTCGGCTCGCGCTTCATCTCGCCGACGATCTTCTTGCCCTGGTGCTTCTCGAGGTCGGTGCGCTTCATGCGGGACTCGCCGGTCGACGGCGAATTGTGTCATGGCGAAAGCGACGGACGGGCCGACGGGATCGTGGCATCGGACTTCCGGCAGCCCTGACGACGAACGATCGTTCGTCGACACGCGAGCGCATCGGCAGGTCCCACCCGCCGACGAACGGTCCGCGCAGGCTCACGCCGTGAGCGACGACGCTGCGCAAGATGGCTCCGTCACAAGCGAAGGAGGGAGCGATCATGTCGATGAACACCAGGAGGACCGTCGCGGCGCTGACGATCGCGGCGATGACGCTGCCCGGCTGCGCCACGCGTCCCGAGAACGTCGCCGCGAGCCACGTTTCGTCGAGCCGCTACGCGGACCGCACCTGCAAGAGCCTCGCGCGAGAGCTCGACGAGGTGCAGGACGCGCTGCGGGCGCAGTCGGCCAAGCTGAACGACAAGGCCACGCAGGACGCGGTGGTCACCGGCGTCGGCGTCGTCCTGTTCTGGCCGGTGCTGTTCGCGCTCGGCAACAACTCGGGACTCGAAGGCGACGTCGCGCGGCTGAAGGGCGAGGAGCAGGCGATCCGCAGGCAGATGCGCGAGGCCGACTGCGAGATGCCCGCGCCGAAGCCGCCCGCGAACACGGCGCCTTCCAACGAGACCGCGGCCCCGCAGACCGTTTCGAGCGCCGCGGTTACCGGAGCGACACCGGTCGCTCCGACGCCCGCCTCGAACGCGACGCTGCCGGGACCGGTGCGCCAGGGCGATGCCATGCAGTGACGGGGGCGCGCCGGCGGCGCGGCGGAGAGGCACCGCGACGACCGCCGGGTCGGTGAAATCGGCTCGGCGGTATCCTTGCGCAAACACGCCCGGATCCCGCCGAACCGATGACCGCCCCCGCAAAGAAGTGCCCGTTCTGCCATCCCAGGCCCGAGGAGATCCTCGCGGAGGGCGCGCTCGCGCTCGCGATCCTCGACAACTATCCGGTCAACCCCGGACACACGCTGATCGTTCCGCGGCGTCACGTCGCGTCGTGGTTCGACGCGACCGGCGACGAGCGCGCCGACATGCTGCGCCTCGCCGACGAGGCGCATCGGATCCTCGTCGAGCGGCACGCGCCCGACGCGTTCAACCTCGGCATCAACGACGGCCCCGTCGCCGGGCAGTCCGTGCCGCACCTCCACCTGCACCTGATCCCGAGACACCGCGGCGACGTCGCCGAACCGCGCGGCGGCGTCCGCTGGGTGATCCCGGAGCGCGCCGCGTACTGGGCGAAGCGATGACGCGCGCGGCGCCGGACGCGACGCAGCTCGGCCGTCTGGAGCGTTTCCGGCGGACGTTCGACCGGCGCCGGTTGTTCGCGACCCGCGCTGGCTGCGGGCGGATCGGGATCGACGCACCCCTCGTCGCGACGAGGCGTCCCGCGGCGTCGTAGCGGGTCAACTCCGGCGATGCGCCGGGCGTTGTAGGAGAGCTCGGGGGTTTCCCGAGCCGTTCGCAGCTGGCGGGCGTCCCCTCGCAGGTATCCCATGACAACGTTGCCTCCACTTCGCGCGCTCGCTGCTGCGATCGGCGTCGGACTCGCCGGCGCGGTCCTCGCCGCTGGCGGCGCCTACACGGGCGGCGGTGGCGGAGGCGGCCCGTCGGGCGGAGGCAGCGGTGGACACTCGGCCGGCCCTTCGGGTGGAGGCGGCGGACGTAGCGCGGGCGCACCGAGCGGCGGCCACGGCGCGCCGGGCGCGAGCTACGGTGCGCGCCCGAGCGCGCCTCCCGCGAACGTCGGCGGCTCGCGGTCCTACGGCGCCCCGCCGTCCTCGTCGAAGCCGATGACCTCCGCGCCGGGCGGCGCGCGTTCGGCGCAACCGTACGGTGTCCCGTCGACGAAGCCGATGACGTCGGCGCCGGGCGGTGCGCGCTCGGCGGGACAGCCGTATGCCACCACGAAGCCGGTGAACTCGGTGCCGGGTGCGGCCCCGCGCGGCGCCACCGGGTATCGCGCGCCGTCCGCGTCGACGAAGCCGCTCGTCACCAGCGTTCCGGGGGCGAGCTACGGATCGCAGGGCCGTCCGCCGAATTCGGGCGGGAGCTGGCAGGGCCGTCCGCCCGGCGGCGGCGGCTCGGGCCGGCCGCCGCAAGGCGGCTGGAACGGACGGCCGCCGCACGGCGGCAACTGGGGCAACAGCGGCTGGCACGGGTCCGGATGGCACGGCTCGGGCTGGCATCCGGGTTGGCGGCCGGGCTGGAGCGGTTGGTGGGGACCGGGCTGGACGGGCGGCTGGTGGGGACCGGGCTGGTCGGGCAGCTGGTGGTGGCCGGGCTGGAGCTTCTGGTGGGGCCCGAGCTGGGGCTGGGGCGCGAGCTGGTGGTGGCCCGGCTGGGGCTGGGGCGTGGGCGGCTGGTGGCCGGGCTGGAGCACCTGGTGGGGCCCCGCGTGGGGCTGGGGCGTCGGCTGGGGCTGGGCCGGCTGGGGGCTGCCGACGAGCTACGCCGCGGTCATGGCGCCGGTGACCGGCGTCTGGGTGTCGCCCGGCAACGCGACGACGCTCGAGCCCGCGCCCGCGCAGGTCGAGCCGGGACCGGACACGCCGCTGCACAGGCTCTACTGCCCGTCGACCGCGCGCTTCTACCCGGACGTGCTCGAGTGCTCGCAGCCGTGGTGGCGCGTGCTTCCCGGCGAAGGCACGGTACCCGCGCAGCCCGCGCCGCAGGGCGCCGCCCCGATGACGTTGCCGCCCGCGGCGACGCAGTCGGTGCCCGGCAACGCTCGCGTGTTCCAGTCGGTCGCGTCGCTGTCGTCGACCGACGCGGTGCTGATCGACATCGACTTCGGCTCGATCGTGCCGACCTACGCGGACACGGTGCCGGTGTCGCCCCAATCGGCGACCGCGCAGGCCGCGCGCAACTCGGTCACGTCGCAGGTCGGGATGAAGAAGATCCCGGCGCCGCCGATGACGCTGCCGAAGTAGCGGGCGCGCGGCGACACGCGCCCCGGTCGCGCTGCTGCACGCCGGTCGAGCCGGCGTCCGCCGCCGCGCACGGGTTTGCCCAACGCGATCGGGGAGACCCTGTCGCGCCTTCGGGGGGGCCGGTCGGCGGCCCCACTCGGCGACGGGCTCGTCCCGATGCTTGCGACGATCCGGACCGCATCGCGCGAGGACGCGATGCGCGGCCGACGCTACAGCTGCGGCGTGCAGCCGTAGACGACGTCCGGCCCCGATCCCTCGGCGGTCCAGCCCTGCGCCACCATCGCGTCGCGCGCGGCGACGCTGGCGGTGAACCGGTGGTTCGGCGCGCCGCCCAGCATGTTGTTGTACATACGGTACAGCGGCGCCGTGCCCAGCGGGCACGCCCCCGTCGCGTAGTCGGCGAGCCCGATGTAGTAGATCTCGTCGGCCTCGAGCTGCCAGCCGGTGATAACGCCCGCGACGAGGAGGTCGCGCTCGCTCTTCACCGCCGTGTAGAAGTGCGAGCTCTTGGTACCCCACTGCGTGCTGAAGAAGCGGCTGACCGGCTGGCGCCCCGCGCCCGGCGCGGTCCAGACGCGGAAGAACCCGAATGTGCGGCTCCAGTCCTGGCCGTACGCGCCGTCGTTGATCACCTGGTTCTCCAGCGCGGAGGCCGTGTGGAAGTAGTGGTCGAACGCGTCGTGGTACCACTCGGTCGCGAGGTGCGTGTTCGCGAGCGTGTTGTGCCGCGTCGAGACCGTCATCGTGTCCGGATTCGTGCTGTTCCCGTTGAGGACGTAGACATGGTTGTCGTCGACGAGGATGCGCCACGGGCCGATGCCGACGGCGTAGTTCGTCAGAAAGGTCTCGGTCCTCGCGTCGAGGACGCTGACGTTCCGGCTCGTCTGGTTGACGACGTAGACGTTGCCGCCGTTCGCGTCGACCATCGCCTGGATCGGCTCGTTGCCGACCGGAACCGTGTGCACGACGGTGTCCGTGTCCGTGTCGACGATCGTCAGCGTGTCGTCCTCGGCGTTCGGCAGGTAGTACCGGTGGTAGGCGTGGCTGACGAGCCCGAAGTTGTCGTCGCTGCCGACGCCGGACGGCAGCGTCTTGACCACCGTGTCCGTCGTGGAATCGATCACGGAGATCGTGTGGGCGGTGAGGTTGCTCACGTAGACCTTGTCGTGGTCGGCGTCGACCGCCGCGTGGCTCGGCCCGGTGCTGACGGGGATCGTCTTGGTGACGGTGCGAGTGACGGCGTCGATGACCGACACCGTGTTGTCGTTGAAGTTGGGGACGTAGACCTTGCGCAGATCCTCGTTCGCCGCCGGGGCGCGCGGGCCGCTGCCCACGGGCACCGTCGCCAGCACCGTGTGCGTCTGCGTGCTGATGATCGAGACGGTGTTGCCGGTGTGATTCGTCACGTAGAGCTCGCGCGCCCCGAAGTCCGCGTCGAGTGTCCGCGGATTGTTGCCGACCGGAATCGTGGCGACGATGCCGTAGGTTCCCGTCTCGACGACGGTGACGCTCCCGGGCGCGCTGTCGTTGACCACGTAGACGAGGTTCGACGCCGAGTTCACGATGAGCCGACGCGGGTGCGTCCCGGCCGGTACGGTGCCCAACACCGCCAGCGTATCGACGTTGACGACCGTGAGCGTGCCGTCGGCGTAGTTGCTGACGAACGCCTTGCGCGTGGCGACGTCGATCCCCAAGCCTGCCGTGCCGTTGCCCATCGTCAAGGTCGCCTGCACGACGGGCGCCGCTTCCGCGGTACCCATGATCAGCGCTGCCGCCAGGCAGAGCGCCAGTTTGCCGAATCTCATTGCACACCCTTTCATAGGGAGGCCCCTGTCTCCCTCGCATCCATGCTATGCCCGCCGTCCGTGGCCGGCGTGACCGAAGATTGCGCGAGCGCAAGATCGGTGCATTGTCGAAGGGGGGAGGCGGGACAGCGGGGGGGCGGGACGGTCGTGCGCCGAAACGGCCGTCCGGCCGGGAATCGACGGCCGGTCTTCGGACCGCCGAGGCCGGTTCCCGGCGCCGCGCGTTCCGTATACTGGGACGCCACGCCGAGCCGCCGCCCGCGCATCGGGTGCCGCCCACGCACCGGACCGCCATGACCGCCCCCGCCGGCCTCGTCACGTTCCTGTTCACGGACATCGAGGGCAGCAGCAGGCTCTGGGAGCAGGAGCCCGAGCGGATGCGCACGGCGCTCGCGCGCCACGACGCGCTCGTCCGCGGCGCCGTCCAGCGGCATCGCGGCACGGTCGTCAAGATGCTGGGCGACGGCGTGCACG
>JAKOVT010000268.1 GCA_029781935.1 Actinomycetes bacterium
GTGCCCTTGGCGAAGGTGACGACGCGGAACTCGCCGTCCCAGGGCTCCTGGCCGGTCGGGTCGTGCAGCAGGACGAACCGGCCGCTGGCCGCCTCCTCGTCGGCGACCACGACCTCGGCCTGCAGGGCCACGGCGAACGGCGAGAGCCGTTGCGGGGCCGGGGTCTCCTCGACGACGATCTCCGGGCGCAGCTCGGCCGCGCGGATGCTGGCGAGGGCGGTCGCGAAGTCGGCGGGCACCGCCGTCGCGCCGTCCCGCGCGTCGCGGTCCCGGCTGGTCACAGCGCGAGGGTAGGTCGCGCCCGGCCGGATCGGTCGGCGGCGCGCCCGAGACCTCCGCAGCGATCCGCGCGGCACGACTCCGTGACGAGCGGCTCCCCGCCGGCGTGGCACGATCGGGCCGTGACCGACGCCCTCCCCGCCACGCACCCCCTCGTCGACGGCCGCACGGCCGACGCGCCGCTGGTGCGCACCGCCCGACTCCTCGACGTGCCGCGCACCCCGGTGTGGTTCATGCGCCAAGCCGGACGGTCGCTGCCCGAGTACCGGGCGGTGCGCGAGGGCGTCCCGATGCTCGAGTCGTGCTTCCGCACGGACATGGTCGTGGAGATCACGATGCAGCCGGTCCGGCGGTACGGCGTCGACGCCGCCATCTTCTTCAGCGACATCGTCGTCCCGCTCAAGGCCATCGGGGTCGACCTCGACATCAAGCCCGGGGTCGGTCCCGTGGTGGCCGAGCCGTTCCGCACGGCGGCCGACGTCGACCGGCTGCGCGATCTCGAGTCCGACGACGTCGCGACCGTCCTCGCGGCCGTGACCGCGCTCACCGACGAGCTCGGCACCACGCCGCTCATCGGCTTCGCGGGCGCGCCGTTCACGCTGGCCTCCTACCTCGTCGAGGGCGGTCCGAGCCGCGACCATGCGCGCACCAAGTCGATGATGTACGGCGCCCCGCAGGTCTGGCACGCGCTGCTGGAGCGGCTGTCCGGTATCGCCGGCTCCTTCCTCCGCCAGCAGGTGCTCGCCGGAGCGAGCGCCGTGCAGCTGTTCGACTCCTGGGTCGGTGCGCTGCCGTCGCGCGACTACCGCGAGTACGTCCTGCCGCACTCGAGGGCCGCGCTGGGCGCGGTGGCGGACCTCGGCGTACCGCGGATCCACTTCGGGGTCGGCACCGGCGAGCTGCTCGCCGACATGCGCGATGCGGGGGCCGACGTCGTGGGCGTCGACTTCCGGGTGCCGCTGTCGGAGGCGGTCCGTCGCGTCGGCGACGGGGTCGCGCTGCAGGGGAACCTCGACCCCGCCGCGCTGTTCGCGGGGCCGGAGGCGGTGGCAGCACGCGTCGACCAGGTCCTCGACGACGCCGCGGCGCTGCCCGGGCACATCTTCAACCTCGGCCACGGCGTGCTGCCCGGCACCGACCCCGACGTCCTCATGGCCGTCGTCGAGCAGGTGCACGCCCGCACGTCGCGCTAGCCGTCTGCCCGCCCGACCGGACCGGTCCCGCCCTCAGACCTGCGCGGGGCTCGCGGGAGCCGCAGCCGCCCGACGCCGGGCGGAGCGCCGCGCGAACCACCAGGCGAGCACCGCGAGCGGGACGAGCACGACCAGGAAGGGGACCAGCGCGCCCACCACGGTGAGCGCCGCGACCAGGGCCGTCGTGAACGCCGACCAGCCGGCCCGCAGCCCGGCGACGAAGCCCGTGTCGGCCTCGGCGACCACGGGGGCGGCCTCGCTGGTGAGGGTCACCGAGACCGTGGCGAGCGCGGTCTGGTCGGCGAGGGCGCGCTGCTGGGCCTCGAGCGACTCGAGGTCGGCCTGCCGCTTCCCGAGCTCGGCCTCCAGGGTGACGACCTCGCCGAGCGTGGTGGCCCGGCCCATGAGCAGGCGCACCCGGTCCAGCGACGCGCGAGCGCTCTCGACGCGTGCGCCGACGTCGGCGACCTGGGCGGTGACGTCGTCCGCGGTGCGCGACGACCAGGTGACGGTGCCGAGCCCGCGGAGGTCGCGCAGCAACGGCTCGACCTCGGTGCCGGCCACGCGGAGCGTGGTGAGCGAGGTCGCGTAGCCGCCGGGGCATCCGGTCTTCGCGCAGTAGTCGGTCGTGCTGGCGGTGCCGTCGGAGGCGACCGGGACGGGGAGCGGCGCCTGGCCGTCCGACGTCGCCTGGCTCGCGATGACGGCCTTGTGGGCCAGGGCGATCTGGCCGATGCGCGCGGTGGAGGCGGTCACGTCGTCGACCCGGACCGCGAGATCGGCGCGCACGATGATCGACCGTGCGACCGAGACCGAGCCGAGACCGGACGCCGCGTCGTACGCCGCCTTGCCCCCGCCGCCGGCGACGGCACCGGTGCTGTCGGAGGTGGTGCCCTCACCGGCCACGGCCGGCGCCGGCACCCCCTCGGGCGCGCGGGAGGCGGCGCCGGACGACGACGTGGTGCCGGCCGAGCAGCCGGCCAGGGCGAGGGCCGCGAGGACGGCCAGGGCGACGACGGGACGGCGGACCTTCATGGCGACCTCCCACGAGGTGAGGACGGCACCGTGCCGTCGGCGCTGTGACGCCAGGCGGCGGGGAGCGGTTCCGTGCGGCGAGGTCACGGTTCGGCGGCGATCGTCGGCCGCCCCCGCGGCGCGCCGGCACCCCACGGAGTGGCAGGGTGAGCGCGTGAGCGCAGGCGACGTCGTCACCCCTCCCCGGAGGCCCCGGGTGGTGGTCGTCGGCGGCGGGATCTCGGGACTGTCGGCGGCCTGGTCGCTGTGCCGCCGCCGGCACGACGTCGACGTCACGGTGCTCGAGTCGTCCGACCACGCGGGCGGGAAGCTCCGGGTCGGCGAGATCGCCGGAATGGCGGTCGACCTCGGCGCCGAGTCGATGCTCGCCACCCGGCCCGAGGCGGTGTCGCTGGCGCGCGAGTGCGGTCTCGGTGACGACCTCGTGCAGCCGACCTCGGCCCGGCCGCGGCTGCTCGTCGACGGCGATCTGCGGGAGATGCCGACGGGCCTGGTGATGGGCGTGCCCACCGACCTCGCGGCGCTCGCGCGCTCCGGAGTGGTGTCGTCCCGCGCCCTCGCGCAGATCCCGCTCGACCACGTCATGCCCGGGCGCCCGGTGGGCGACGACGTGTCGCTCGGCGACTACGTCGGACGCCGCCTCGGGCCGGAGGTCGTCGACCGTCTCGTCGCTCCGCTGGTGATGGGTGTGTACGCCGACCGCGCGGTCGAGGTGTCGATGCGGGCCGCGGCGCCCCGGCTGTTCGAGCAGCTGCGCGGCGAGCGGTCGCTGCTGGCCGCGGCGCGGCGCGCCCGCGGCGACGCCGCGGGTGGCAACCCGTTCGCCGGCATCCGCGGCGGCGTGGGGCGCCTGCCGGTGGCGCTGGCCGACCGGCTCGTGGCCGCGGGTGCCGTCGTCGAGACGTCGACCACCGTCCGCGCCGTGCGGCACGGGCACCACGGCGGCTGGGACGTCGTGGTGGGCCCGACCACCGAGCAGCGCGTGGTGCACGCGGACGCCGTCGTGCTGGCGGTGCCGGCGCCGGCGGCCGCGCGGCTCGTGCGCGGCCTCTCGATCCAGGCGGAGACCGAGCTGGCCGAGATCGAGACCACCAGCGTCGCCGTCGTCGGCCTCGCCTACCGCGTCGAGGACCTGCCCGACGGCGACCTGCCCGAGGGCTCGGGCTATCTCGTGCCGCCCTCGGAGAACCGTCCCGTGAAGGCCGCCACCTTCTCCTCCCACAAGTGGCAGTGGGTCGCCGACCAGGCCGATCGCGAGGGCCTCGTCCTGGCGCGCTGCTCCCTCGGGCACGCCGACGACGTCGCCGTGCTGCAGCGCGACGACGACGAGCTCGCGGCGCTCGCCGCCGACGACCTCGCCTTCGTCGGGCGCCTGGGCCGGGCCCGTCCGGTCGCGACCACCGTCACGCGGTGGGGCGGTGGGCTGCCGCGGTACGCCGTCGGCCATGTCGACCGGGCGGAGCGGATCACGGAGTCGCTGCACGCCCTGCCGGGTCTCGCTGCCTGCGGCGCGGCGTTCGACGGCGTCGGCATCGCGGCCTGCATCGGGCGCGCCGCGAAGGCGGCGGACTGGATTTCGCAGCGGCTGGGATCCGACGGACAATGGCGCCATGGCTGACCCGACTGCCACCCCCTCCGCCGTCGACACGTCCGCGCCCGGGCCGAGCGGCAAGCGGCCCCAGCAGGGCAAGGCGGCCCGCGACATCAACGACGCGATCCGCTACACGAGCTGGTCGGTCTTCCGCGCCGCCCGAGCGCTGGGCGACGCCGACCGCGCGGCGGTCGCCCGCGAGGTCGACGAGCTCGTCGACCAGCTCGCCGCGAAGGACGTCGTCGTGCGCGGCTGGTACGACGTCGCCGCGCTGCGCGCCGACGCCGACCTCGTGCTCTGGATGCACGCGGCGTCGTCCGACGACCTGCAGGACGCCTACCACCGGTTCCGCCGGACGGCGCTCGGCGCCGTGCTGGAGCCCGTGTGGTCGCAGATGGCCCTGCACCGGCCGGCCGAGTTCAACAAGTCGCACGTGCCGGCCTTCCTCGCCGACGAGCGGGCCCGGGCCTATGTCTGCATCTACCCGTTCGTCCGCTCCTACGAGTGGTACCTGCTGCCCGACGAGGAGCGTCGAGAGCTGCTGAGGGAGCACGGCCAGATGGGCCGCGACTACCCCGACGTGCGAGCCAACACCGTCGCATCGTTCGCCCTCGGCGACTACGAGTGGATCCTGGCCTTCGAGGCCGACGAGCTGCATCGCATCGTCGACCTCATGCGCCACCTGCGCGGCTCGCGGGCCCGCCTGCACGTCCGTGAGGAGATCCCCTTCTACACCGGGCGCCGCCGACCGGTGGCCGATCTCGTCGCCGACCTGCCCTGACGCGGACAGCGGCCGCCGGGACCCCGGGCCCACGGAGGCTGTCGGCGGGGGCGGAACGCGGTCGACCCGGCCGCCGACCTCGGCGAGGCTAGGGCCATGGCTGGATCGGTCGCCCCGCGCGCTGCAGGGCGTCGCCGCGACCTCCACGACCTGCCCGCCGCGGTGCGCGCGTGGCTCGACGACGCCCTCGGCTCGCCGGTGGTCTCGGCCACCACCCGGCTCGGGGGGTTCTCCTCGGGTGTCGCCGCCCGCGTGGTCGGTGCCGACGGGCGACGGGCGTTCGTCAAGGCCGTCGGCGACGACGTCAACCCCGACACCCCGAACCTGTTCCGGCACGAGACCACCGTCCTGTCCGTCCTGCCGGAGACGCCGTACCGCGCTGCTCTGCGCGCGTCGTACGACGACGGCTCGTGGGTCGCGCTGCTGCTCGACGACGTCGAGGGGGGCCACCCCGATCTCGACGACGACCGCGACATGGCCGCCGTGCGCGAGGTGCTCGTGCGGCAGGCCGCGGAGCTGACACCCGACCCGGTCGCACTGCCCGGGCCGGACCTGGCCGCGAGCGCGACGAGGTGGCACCGGCGCGTCGCCCGGGCGCTGGAGGAGGACCCGAGCCACTTCCCCGCCTGGTTCGTCTCCGAGCGCGACGCGCTGCTCGTCCGGCTGGCCGCGTTGCCCGAACGGCTGCCCCCGGAGAGCTGGATCCACCTCGACGTGCGCGACGACAACCTGCTCGTACGGCCGGACGGCAGCGCCGTCGTCGTCGACTGGGGGATGAGCCGGTCCGGTCCCAGCTGGGTGGACCAGGTGCTCCTCGCGGCGCACCGCGTCGACCGTGCCGACTTCGACGACCTCGTGGTCGACCTCGAGGTGCACGGCGCCTCGGCCGCGCGCGGTGCGGCGCTCCAGGACGACGTCACCGACCTCGTGCTCGCTCTCGGAGCGAGCCTCGCCGCGCTGCGCGACCGGCCGGTGCCCGGCCTCCCCGAGATCGACGAGTTCCGGCGACGCGAGCAGGCTCGCCTCCTCGAGGGCGCGCGCCGCCGCCTCGGCGCATGACGGGATACTCGTGAGCATGCAGGTCGAGCGCATCTCCGTCGCCCCCGTCAAAGGACTCGCCCTCGTGCACCCCGACGTGGTCGACGTGGCGACCACGGGGGTCCTGGGCGATCGCCGCTACGCCCTGGTCGACGAGCGCGGCCGGCTCGCGAACGGCAAGCGGTTCGGGCCGCTGGTTGCGGTGTCGGCCGAGGTCGGCGACGACCCCGAGTCGCTCGTGCTCGCGCTGCCCGACGGCTCGCGACTAGGTGGTCCGGTGGAGCTCGGCGAGGCGGTCGAGGCGGTGTTCTACGGCGAACCGCGACCCGGTCGTCTCGTGCTCGGCAGGTACGCCGAGGCGCTCTCGGAGCTCGCCGGCGAGCCGGTGCGCCTGCTGCGGTTCCCGGAGGGCGCGGCGGTCGACCGGGCGGGCGACGGTGCGGTCTCGATCCAGTCCACCGGTTCCCTGGCGGCCCTCGCGCGCGAGACCGGCTCGGCCGCACCCGTCGACGGTCGGCGGTTCCGGATGACGTTCACGGTCTCGGGCACCGGGGAGCACGACGAGGACTCGTGGCTCGGCCGACGGGTGCGTGTGGGCGAGGTGGTCGTGGTGCCCGAGGGCAACATCGGCCGGTGCGCCATCACGACGCAGGACCCGGATACCGGCGTACCGACCCTCGACACGCTCAAGGCGCTCGCGCGCTACCGCGGCGACCTGGTCACCACCGAGCCGCTGCCCTTCGGCGTGCACGCGCGGGTCGTCGTCCCCGGCCGCGTCCGGGTCGGCGACGCCGTCGTGGTCGAGGACTAGCCGCCGCGAGGGCGGCCCAGCTGGCGGCTACGCCTCGACGGCGGGCTCGAGGCGCAGGCTGACCGAGTTGATGCAGTAGCGCAGGTCGGTCGGCGTGCCGTAGCCCTCGCCCTCGAAGACGTGCCCGAGGTGGCTGCCGCAGTTCGCGCAGCGCACCTCGACCCGGCGCATGCCCAGGCTGGTGTCCTCGATCTCGATGATCCGGTCTCCCGCGAGGGGGGAGAAGAACGAGGGCCAGCCGCAGTGCGAGTCGAACTTGGTGT
>JAKOVT010000294.1 GCA_029781935.1 Actinomycetes bacterium
CGTCTCGATCTCGACGCCGTCGGACATCGCCGCCATCGCCCCCGACTCGGCGACCACCTCGCCGCCGGCCGGGATGGTGATCGTGGCGAACGAGAACGCGGGGTTGGCGGTGATGTCGACCTGCATGCGCGCAGGCTACGGCCGGCCTCGCGACCCGGCGTGGATGCGCCCGGTCGCGCTCAGGTCGACTGGATCGCGTCGAGCACCTCGAGCCGGGTCGAGCGCCGCGCGGGCAGGAACGACGCCATCACGCCGAGGACGATGCCGAGCACGAGCACCAGCAGCAGTCGTCCGAACGGGAATCCGAGCGAGATCGACGCGTCCGAGAGCCGGTTGATCGCGACGAGCAGCCCCCAGCCCACCAGCAGGCCGAGCACGATGCCGGTGAGCGTGCCGAGCGCGGAGATGAGTCCCGACTCGAGCCGGACCATCCGCTGGACGCGTCGATCGGTCATGCCGACGACCCGCAGGAGCCCGAGCTCCCGCCGTCGCTCCAGGATCGACAGCGAGAGCGTGTTCACGATGCCGATGAGCGCCACGATCACGCTCATCAGCAGCAGGCCGTTCACCGCGTTGATCATGAAGTCGAAGATGCTGCCGACGATCTGCGCGAGCGAGTTGCCGACGAAGACCGAGATGTCGGGCCGCTGCTCCACGACCTTGTCGATCGCCTTCTTCGTCTGGGTCTCGGTCCCTTCCTTCGCGTCGATGAACGCGACGGTCGGAGCGGTCGCGCCGACGAGCTCGTCGAACTGACCCGTCGCCACCAGGTTGCCGATCTGCGACGCGTCGATCGTGTCGTCGAGCAGCGCGACGACCTTCAGGTCGACGCTGCGACCGTCGGCGTTCGCGACGCTCACGGTGTCGCCGAGGTGCTGCTTCGAGCTGCTCAGCATCGCGATCGTGCCGGTGCCGAGGTCCGAGAGCGAGCCCTTCGCGACCTTCACGTTCGCGACCTTCAACAGCCCGCCGCCGTCGTCGGTGGAGACCTGCGACGGCTGGCCCGCGATGGTCACCGACTCGCGGCGGAAGGGGGTGACCTGCTCGACGCCCTTCACCTCGCCGAGTCGGCGCACGATGGACTCGTCGAGCGAGCCGCCGGTGCTGGCGACGACGTAGTCGGCGCTCTTCAGCTGCTGGATCTCGGCGACCACGAAGTCCTTCAGGCTCGTGCCCGCGACCGTCACGAACGTCACGAGGAACACGCCGATCAACAGCGCGTTGGCGGTGGTCGCCGTGCGCTTGGGGTTGCGGGCGGAGTTGTCGATCGCGAGCCGGCCCTCCAGCCCGGCGCGCCCGATGACGGGTCGGAGCAGGTGGGCGCCGAAGGTCGCGAGCATCGGTCCAGCGACGATCGTGCCGATGACCACGAGCAGGGCGCCGAACCCGATCAGGACGGCGGAGCCGCCGAGGAACAGCGCGAGCAGCCCCAGGCCGACCATCGCCACGGAGGTCACGACCCGGCTGCGGGGGATCGCGCGGGACTCCACCGCCGCGTCGCGCAATGCCTCGATGGGCTCGATCCGCGCCGCCCGCCGGGCGGGGATCATCACCGAGAAGAGCGTGACCAGGGTGCCGAGGACGATCCCGGCGATCACGTTGCTCGGCGAGACGATGATGCCGCTGCCCGGCAGCGTCACGCCGACGAGCTCGAGCACCCACACCAGGACGAACGTGAGCCCGAGTCCGACCACGACGCCCAGGGACGAGCCGAGCAGTCCGACGGCGATGCCCTCGTAGCGCAGGGACCGCTTGATCTGCTTCGGGGTCGCGCCGATGGCCGAGAGCACGGCGAGCTCGCGCTGGCGCTGGGCCACGATCACGCTGAACGTGTTGTAGATGACGAACGCGCCCACGAAGAGCGCGAGCGCAGCGAACGCCTGTAGTCCCATCTTGAGGAAGCGGCCGAACGATCCCGCCTGCTCGCGCTGGTCGGCGCGGAACTCGTCGCCGGTCTGGGTGACGAAGCCCTTCGGCGCGAGCGGTGCGACCCGCTTCGCGAGGGTCGCGGGGTCGCCGTCGCCGCGGAGGAAGAGGTTCTGGTACTCGACCCGTCCGGCGGTCAACCAGTCGAAGGCGGCTGCCGGCGGGATCGAGACCGTCCCGCCCTGGTCGATCGCCTCCGACGATCCGAACGAGGTGATGCCGACGATCGTCGCCGCATGCTTCCCGCTGACCGACAGCACCGTGGTGCTGCCTCCGAGCCGCAACGACTCGCGTGATGCGAGGCCGCCGTCGATCGCGATCTCGTCGGTGCCGCGTGGGGCCCGGCCCTTCGTGAGCTGGATCGGGTTCAGCTCCTTGTCGGTCACCCAGAGGCGACCGGTCGAGCCGGCACCGAAGCTGCGGCCGCTCGGGGCGAGGAACGCGACCGGACCGGTCACCGTGCCCGCCACGGCGGTGACGCCGGGCACCGTCCGGATCCGGGTGGCGGTGGCGCCCGGGATCCGCAGCTTCTCGGCGAACGAGCCGCCGGGCGCCTGGGTGGTGGTGTCGGCGACGACCGCGACGTCGACGTTGCCGTACTGGCGGTCGACGTCGCCCTCGAGCGAGTTGATGACCCGGTCGCTGACGAAGCCGGTCGCGGTGAAGAACGCGACCCCGGTGAGGATCGCGAGCAGCGTGGCGACGTAGCGGCTGACGTTGTGCCGGACGCCGCGGAGGGCGAGGTGGAGCATCGGCTACGCCTCGAACCGCTTCATGCGGTCGAGCACGGCGTCGGTGGTCGGGTTCGGCATCTCGTCGATGATCTGACCGTCGGCGAGGAAGAGCACGTTGTCCGCGTAGGACGCGGCGTGCGGGTCGTGGGTGACCATCACGATCGTCTGGCCCGAGTCGTCGACCGCCGAGCGCATGAAGCTCAGGATCTCCATGCCGGTGCGGGAGTCGAGGGCGCCGGTGGGCTCGTCGGCGAAGATGATCTCGGGACGCGGCACGAGCGCCCGGGCCACCGCCACGCGCTGCTGCTGGCCACCCGAGAGCTGGCTCGGCAGGTTCTCGAGCCGTTCGGTGAGCCCGACGGTGCGGATGATCTGGTCGAACCACGGCTGGTCGACGTCGCGGTCGGCGAGCGTCAGCGGCAGCAGCACGTTCTCCTTCGCGCTGAGCGTCGGGATGAGGTTGTACTGCTGGAAGATGAACCCGAGCCGGTCGCGCCGCAGCAACGTGAGCTCGGTCTTGTTCAGCGTCGACAGCTCGGTCTCGCCGATGAAGACCGAGCCCGACGTGAGCCGGTCGAGGCCCGCGACGCACTGCATCAGCGTGCTCTTGCCCGAGCCCGACGGGCCCATGATCGCGGTGAACCGCTGCGCCGGGAACGTGACGGTGACCCCGCGTAGCGCGTGGACGACGGCATCGCCGATGCCGTAGGTCTTGACCGCGTCGACGGCACGCGCTGCGCCGAGATCGGTGGGGGCCGTGGCCGTCATCGCATCACCTCTCCGGGGGAAGTCACCGGAGGGTAATGGCACGTCTGTGTCATGCGGGGCACGCTGCGCGCAGCCTGAGGGTCCGGCTACAGCATGCGTTGCATGACCACGACGTCGAGCCAGCGGCCGAGCTTGCGGCCGACCTCGCGCTCGGTCCCGACGACCTCGAATCCGCAGCGGCGGTGGAGCGCGATGGACGCGCCGTGGCCGCCCACGATCCGGGCGATCACCGAGTGGTAGCCGAACTGGCCGGCGAGGCGGACGAGCTCGGTGAGCACCTGGTGGCCGACCCCGGTGCCCCGGTGCGTGTCACGGACGTAGACCGAGTCCTCGACGGTGGTGCGGTAGGCGGGCCGCTCCTTGTAGGGCGAGAGCGATCCGAATGCGACGATCTCGCCGATCTCGTCCTCGGCCACGATCGCCGGATGACCGCCGGCGTGCTCCTCGATCCAGGCGATCTGCTCCCCGAGGCTGCGGGGCACCAGGTCGAAGGTGACGGTCGAGCCGGCGACCTCGACGTTGTAGATCGCCCGGATGGCCTCCGCGTCGGCGCGCACGGCGGGTCGGAGGCGGGTCGGCACGCGCTGGACGGTAACCGACGAGGTCGGCCTTGCTAGTCTCTTCGGGCTCCGTCCGGTTCGCCGGAAGGCGCGCGCCCCCTTAGCTCAGTCGGCAGAGCACTTCCATGGTAAGGAAGGGGTCTACGGTTCAAGTCCGTAAGGGGGCTCCCGGCGGCGGGATAGCTCAGCTGGTCAGAGCGCACGGCTCATAATCGTGAGGTCGAGGGTTCGATCCCCTCTCCCGCTACCAGAACTCGTTCGGAGCCCGTCTCCCGGGCCGAACCGAGTGTTCTTCCAATGCCCGCGACGCAGTGGTCTGCGTCGCCACGAACGGAGCGAATCGACGATGGCGTCGGACAAGCGGATCAAGGTGACGCTGGCCTGCGAGGAGTGCAAGCGGCGGAACTACATCACGATCAAGAACAAGAACAACGATCGTGAGCGCATCGAGATGAAGAAGTACTGCCGCTTCGACCGCCGGCACACGGTCCACAAGGAGACCCGCTAGCCGCCTCGGTCGGTCCCCGCCGCCCGGCGGGGTCGCGGAGTAACCTCGTCGTGTCCTCCCGGGTCTGATCCCCGCTCGAAAGCGGTGTGCCGATGCCCGACCAGTCCGCCCTGATCCAGGCCGCCCGTGACGGCGACCGGCAGGCGTTCGACGAGCTCGTGCGCCTGACCTACGTGGACCTGTTCACGCTCGCCGTCCGCCTGACCGGCAACGAGGAGGACGCCCGGGACGTCGTCCAGGACGCCTATCTGCGGGCCTGGCGGGGGATCGGGAAGTTCCGGGGCGACGCCCAGCTCAGCACCTGGCTCTACCGGATCACCGCGAACTGCGCGTCGACCCACCTGTCGCGGCGGCGCCGGAACCGCACCGAGCCGCTGCTGCCCGGGTTCGAGCCGGTGGAGCTGGCGGGCGACGTCCTGCCGGAGCAGGCCACGGAGTCGGGCCTCGACCTGGCCCGGATCGGCACGGCGGTCGACGCGCTGCCGGCGAAGCTGCGTGCCGTGGTGGTGCTGCGCGACGTCTACGGCCTGAGCCACGAGGCGATCGCCGAGGAGCTCGGCATCTCGGTGTCGGCGGCGAAGGTCCGGCTGCACCGGGCCCGCAAGCGCCTCCGGGACAGCGTGTTCGAGGAGCGGAGGTCGGCCCGTGCGGTATGAGGACGTCGCGGATCTGATCCCGGGCCTCGTCGACGGCACCGTCGAGGTCGACGCGCGGACCCGGGCGTTCATCGACTCGGACCTCCGGTGCCAGGCCGAGCTGGCCCGCTACCGGCGCTTGCTGCGCGGCCTCGGAGCCCTGCGGACCACCTATCTCGAGCCGGCGCCCGGCGGTCTGGCCCAGACGCTGAACGCGCTGGCGGCCGAGGGCGAGCGCAAGGTCGCGCGGTCGTACCTGCGCGGTCGGCGGGCGCTGGTCGCCGGCGCGGCCCTCGGTGGCGCCGCCGTCGCCACCGCCGCGGCGGTGGTCGCCGCCCGCTCGCGCCGGCGGGTCCTCGCCGGCTGAGCCGTGCCGCACCCCGGTCGTTCCCGGCGTGAGTCCCGCCGTCCCGCGCGGCTAGGCTCGCCCCTCCGGCCCCCGCGCGCCCGGAGGGCAGTAGCTCAATTTGGCAGAGCTCCGGTCTCCAAAACCGGCGGTTGGGGGTTCGAGTCCCTCCTGCCCTGCTCCGAAGACGACCAGCCAGGGACCCTGTCCCGGGAAGGCCTGCAGCGGTGAACCAGCAGAACCGACAGATGCGGCGAGCCGCGCAGAAGGCCGGAGCGGATCAGCCGCGCCGTCCCGAGCGTCGCTCCGCCGCGCCTGCTGCTGCGACGGAACGCACCAGCCCCACCCAGTTCTTCACCGAGGTGCGTGCCGAGCTCCGCAAGGTCGCGTGGCCGACCAAGAACGAGGTCATCAACTCGACGATCATCGTGCTGATCGCCGTCGTGGTGATGACCTCGCTGATCTTCGCCGCGGACTACGTGTTCGCCAAGGGCGTCCTCTTCCTCTACGACTGAGCCGATGACCGTGACCGACGACTTCTCGAATCCCTTCGCGTCCGCGGACGACGGCGACGCGGGCACCGATCCCGTGGCCGAGCCCGCGGCGGACGCACCGGCCGACGTGTCGCCCACCGAGGTGGAGCTGCCCGGCGACGCCGAGATCCTCGAGGTCGCCGAGTACGACGACGACGAGGAGCTCGAGGCCGAGCCGAGCCCGTACGACCGGCCCGGGCGCTGGTACGTGGTCCACACCTACGCGGGCTACGAGAACAAGGTGAAGCAGAACCTCGCCAGCCGTGTGCGCTCCATGAACGTCGAGGAGCGGATCTTCGAGGTCGTCATCCCGATGGAGGACGTCATCGAGTTCAAGAACGGCCGCAAGGTCGTCGTGCAGAAGAAGGTCTGGCCCGGCTACCTGCTGATCCGCATGGCCCTCGACGACGACTCCTGGTACGTCGTGCGCAACACCCCGGGCGTCACCGGCTTCGTCGGCAGCGGCGCCAAGCCCACCCCGCTCACCCGTCGCGAGGTCGAGGAATGGCTCGGCAAGGGCGAGGAGCGCGAGGGCCAGCAGGAGAAGAAGGTCCGGCCGCGGCTCGAGTACGAGGTCGGCGAGCAGGTCCGCGTCACTCAGGGTCCCTTCGCCGACTTCAACGGCGCCATCAGCGAGATCGACGTCGACCGGTCCCGCCTCAAGGTGCTCGTCAACATCTTCGGCCGGGAGACCCCGGTCGAGCTGGAGTTCGGCCAGGTGGCCAAGCTCTAGCCGTCACCGCGAGAATCGTGGGCCGCCGGGGGGTCCCGGGGTCCGGGGTGTGAGGGATGCCTCCACCCGAACAGCTCAATCGAAGACACGATCGCGGTCCCAACGACCCGAGCCCGAAGCGCAGCGGAGGGCGAACCGCGGAGTGAGTGGCCGCGAACCGGGCCACTGGTAGCAACGACGATCGAACGCGGAACCGCGGTCCGGTGAGCCGGTTCGCAACGAACGACGCCGACAAGGCGTGAACGGAGCCGAAGAGATGGCGAAGAAGAAGCTCGCCGCAGTGGTGAAGATCCAGATCCAGGCCGGCCAGGCGACGCCCGCGCCGCCGGTGGGTACCGCGCTCGGTCCCCACGGTCTGAACATCATGGACTTCTGCAAGGCGTACAACGCGGCGACCGAGAACCAGCGGGGCCAGATCATCCCGGTGGAGATCTCGATCTACGAGGACCGCACGTTCACCTTCATCACGAAGACCCCGCCGACGCCGTTCCTCCTGCGTCAGGCCGCGGGGATCGAGAAGGGCTCGTCGGTCACGCCGCGCGAGAAGGCGGGCAAGGTCACCAGGGACCAGGTCCGCGCGATCGCCGAGCAGAAGATGCCCGACCTGAACGCCATCGACCTCGAGGGCGCCATGGCCCAGGTCGAGGGCACGGCCCGTTCCATGGGCCTCGACGTCGTCTGACGTCACGGCAGCACCCACCGGTGGAGGACCTCGCCACCGGGCTCGGGACCACGAGGGAGCTTGAAGGAGCGACCACATGAAGCACGGCAAGAAGTACGCCGACGCGGCGAAGCGGTTCGACCGGGACCGCCTGCACGAGCCGGTCGAGGCGCTCGACCTGGTGAAGAACCTGGCGTCGGCCAAGTTCGACGAGACGGTCGAGGCCGTGTTCCGCCTCGGCGTCGACCCCCGGAAGGCCGACCAGATGCTGCGCGGTACGGTGTCGCTGCCGCAGGGCACGGGCAAGAGCGTGCGGGTGGCGGTGTTCGCCCAGGGTGACGCGGCGCGTGCAGCCGAGGAGGCCGGCGCCGACGTCGTCGGCGCGGAGGACCTCGTGGCCCGCGTCGAGGGTGGCTTCATGGACTTCGACGTCGCGATCGCGACGCCGGACCTGATGGGCCAGGTCGGCAAGCTCGGCCGGGCGCTCGGACCGCGTGGTCTGATGCCGAACCCCAAGACGGGCACGGTGACGCCCGACGTCGCCAAGGCCGTCAACGAGTTCAAGGCCGGTCGGGTCGAGTACCGCACCGACCGCTACGGCAACGTGCACGTGCCGCTCGGGAAGGTGAGCTTCTCGCAGGCGGCGCTCGTCGAGAACTACTCGGCGGTGCTCGACGAGCTGATGCGGGCGAAGCCGGCCGCGGCGAAGGGCAAGTACATCAAGGGCGTGAGCCTGTCGTCGACGATGGGCCCGGGCGTGCGGATCGATCCGAACCGCGTGAAGATCGATGAGCACGCCGGGAGCACGGCGGGGTAGAGTCCCCGGACTTTCGATTTCCACGCCGCAGACCTCCGGTCGCCCACACGGGCGGTAATGGGCCGAGTGCCCGCCGGACGAGGCGATCCTGACCGGCCCTCCTCGGGTCCGTCGGTGTCGTTCTGCGGCCCGGACCGAGTGAGAGGAAGCCAGGTTGGCCAGACCCGAGAAGGTGGCGGCCGTCGCGGAGATCCGTGAGCGGCTCGCGGAATCCGACGCCGCCGTCCTGACCGAGTACCGGGGTCTCAAGGTCGCTGAGCTCGCGGAGCTGCGGGCGTCGCTGCGGACCGCGGGCACCGACTTCAAGATCTTCAAGAACACCCTGGCGCGTCGCGCCGCCGAGGAGGAGGGGCTCTCCGAGCTCGTCCCGATGCTCGAGGGTCCCACGGCGATCGCGTTCGTGAAGGGCGACGCGGTGGTGGCCGCCAAGGCGCTGCGCGACTTCGGCAAGACGAACGCCGCGCTCGTCATCAAGGGCGGACTGCTCGCCGCGCGGGTCCTGAACCCCGCCGACGTGGGCGCGCTCGCCGACGTCGAGCCCCGTGAGGTCCTCCTCGCCCGGCTCGCCGGCGGCTTCCAGGCCCCGCTCACCAAGGCGGCCGGCCTGTTCCAGGCGTTCACCCGCAACATGGCCTACGGCGTGAAGGCGCTGATCGACCAGCGGATCGAGAGCGGCGAGGCCGCGCCCCCGGCCGATGCCCCCGCCGAGGAGACCCCCGACGAGGCAGCGACCGACGCGCCGGCGCCCGAGGCGGACACGCCTGCAGAGGCCCCGGAGGCATCGGGTGACACCGACCGGCCGGCCGAGACCACCGAATCGGACGCCCCCGCGGGCGACTGACCCATTCTCGAAAACGAAAGAGAGACACACGAAATGGCGACGATGAGCACCGAAGAGCTCCTGGACGTCTTCAAGAACATGACGGTCCTCGAGCTGAACGACTTCCTCAAGGCGTTCGAAGAGGAGTTCGGCGTGACGGCGGCGGCCCCGGTGGCCGTGGCCGCGGCCGGCGCGGCTCCCGCGGGCGGCGGCGGCGAGGCGGCGGCCGAGGAGAAGGACGAGTTCGACGTCATCCTCGCGGCGGCCGGCGACAAGAAGATCCAGGTCATCAAGGAGGTCCGCGCGCTCACGAGCCTCGGGCTGAAGGAGGCCAAGGAGCTCGTCGACAACGCCCCGAAGCCCGTGCTCGAGAAGGCGTCCAAGGAGGACGCCGAGAAGGCGAAGGCGGCCCTCGAGGGCGCCGGCGCCTCGGTCGAGCTCAAGTAGTCCCCTCCGGGCAGGGGCCCGGAGCGAGGACCCGAGTCGTTGACTTACCGGGGGAGGATTTGTATCCTCCCCCGGTTCGTCCAGACGGCACCCCGCCGGGGGTGGCCGTCTGATTCGGTGTGCTTGCGCCCACGCGCGCGCGGGCGATAGGATCCGCCGAGCCGTGTCGATCCGCCCGCACCACCTCTGTTCCTCCCTGGTGTGGGTCCGCGCGCGCCTGCACACCCCCCTCAACCTCGAGGAGTTGCGTTGACTCGTCTCGCGTCCCGTGAGCGGTACTCCTTCGGCCAGCTGCGTGAGGTGCTGGCCCTCCCGGATCTCATCGCCGTGCAGCGTGAGTCCTTCCAGTGGTTCGTGGAGACCGGCATCGCCGAGGTCCTCCGTGACATCTCGCCGATCGAGGACTTCACCGGTCAGCTCAAGCTGGAGCTGACCGACCACGTCTTCGACCCGCCGAAGCACTCCGAGGACGAGTGCCGCGAGCGGGACATGACGTTCGCGCGGCCGCTGTTCGTGACCGCCCGCTTCATGAACGCCGCCACCGGCGAGATCAAGGAGCAGACCGTCTTCATGGGCGACTTCCCCATGATGACGGCGCGCGGCACCTTCATCATCAACGGCACCGAGCGGATCGTGGTGTCCCAGCTCGTGCGGTCGCCGGGCGTGTACTTCGACGTGACCCCCGACAAGACGTCGCCCGAGAAGGACATCGTCAGCGCCAAGATGATCCCGGGCCGCGGCGCGTGGCTCGAGTTCGAGGTCGACAAGAAGAACGTCGTCTACGTCCGGATCGACCGGAAGCGCAAGCAGCCGGTCACGGTGCTGCTGAAGGCGCTCGGCTTCGGTGAGACCGAGGAGGAGCTCCTCAACCTCATCACCGACCCCGCCGGTCGGCCGTACGACTCGATGCGCAACACGCTCGACAAGGACCCGACCGACAGCGTCGACGCCGCCTTCATCGACATCTACCGCAAGCTGCGCCCGGGCGAGCCGCCCACGCCGGACAGCGCGCGGAGCCTGATCGAGAACCTCTTCTTCAACCCCAAGCGCTACGACATGGCCAAGGTCGGCCGGCACAAGGTCACC
This sequence comes from Actinomycetes bacterium, assembly GCA_029781935.1. Lineage (GTDB taxonomy): Bacteria > Actinomycetota > Actinomycetes > S36-B12 > CAIYMF01 > Longivirga. The sequence continues at coordinate 10,575 of JAKOVT010000294.1, forward strand.
AAGAAGCTCTCGGACGAGTACCCGAAGATCGCGGCCACGCTGAAGCGCTTCGACATCACGGTGCCGAACGCCGACCCCGACGCGGGCCCGGTCGAGTACACGATGAGCCGCGCCGACATCCTCGCGACGGTGTCGTACCTCGTGAAGCTGCACGCCAACGACCAGCCGAACGACTACTTCCCCGACGACATCGACCACTTCGGCAACCGCCGGGTGCGCTCGGTCGGCGAGCTGATCATGAACCAGGTCCGCGTGGGCCTCTCCCGCATGGAGCGGGTCGTGCGCGAGCGGATGACGACCCAGGACGTCGAGGCGATCACGCCCCAGACCCTGATCAACATCCGGCCGGTCGTGGCGGCGATCAAGGAGTTCTTCGGCTCCAGCCAGCTCAGCCAGTTCATGGACCAGACGAACCCGCTCGCGGGCCTGACCCACAAGCGGCGGCTCTCGGCGCTCGGCCCGGGTGGACTGAGCCGTGAGCGCGCGGGGTTCGAGGTCCGTGACGTGCACCCCAGCCACTACGGCCGGATGTGCCCGATCGAGACGCCGGAGGGCCCGAACATCGGCCTCATCGGCTACCTGTCCTGCTACGCGCGGATCAACCGGTTCGGCTTCATCGAGACGCCGTACCGCAAGGTCGTCGACGGCGTGGCCACGGACACGATCGAGTACCTCGCCGCCGACGACGAGGACCGCAACGTCATCGCCCAGGCGAATGCCGTGATCGACGAGAACGGCCGGTTCGTCGACGAGCGCGTGCTCGTGCGCGCCGGCCGCGGCGAGGTCGCCTTCGTGGACCCCCACGAGGTCGACTACATGGACGTCTCGCCGAAGCAGATGGTCTCGGTGGCGACCGCGCTCATCCCGTTCCTCGAGCACGACGACGCCAACCGGGCCCTGATGGGCGCCAACATGCAGCGCCAGGCCGTGCCGACGCTGCGCCCGGAGGCCCCCTACATCGGCACCGGCGTCGAGGCGCGTGCGGCGCACGACGCCGGCGAGCTGCACGTGGCCGAGGGCGACGGCGTGGTCACCGAGGTGACCGGCACCACCATCACCGTCGCGTACAACCACACGGCGAAGCCGGTCACCTACCGGCTCTCGAAGTTCAGGCGGTCGAACCAGGGCACCTGCATCAACCAGAAGTCGCTGGTCAAGACGGGTGACGAGGTGGTCGAGGGCGACATCCTCGCCGACGGCCCGTCGACCCACCAGGGCGAGCTGGCGCTCGGCAAGAACCTGCTGGTCGCCTTCATGCCCTGGAAGGGCCAGAACTTCGAGGACGCGATCATCCTCTCCGAGCGGCTCGTGCGCGACGACGTGCTCACCTCGATCCACATCGAGGAGCACGAGATCGACGCCCGTGACACCAAGCTCGGCGCCGAGGAGATCACCCGGGACATCCCGAACCTCTCCGAGGACACCCTGAAGGACCTCGACGAGCGCGGCATCATCCGCATCGGCGCCGAGGTCGGCCCGGGCGACGTCCTGGTGGGCAAGGTCACGCCGAAGGGCGAGACCGAGCTCACGCCGGAGGAGCGCCTCCTGCGCGCGATCTTCGGTGAGAAGGCGCGTGAGGTCCGTGACACCTCGCTCAAGGTGCCCCACGGCGAGAACGGCAAGGTCATCGACGTCCGCGTGTTCAGCCGCGAGGACGGCGACGAGCTGCCGCCCGGCGTGAACCAGCTGGTGCGCGTCTACGTCGGCCAGAAGCGCAAGATCAGCGCGGGCGACAAGCTCGCCGGCCGTCACGGCAACAAGGGCGTCATCTCGATCATCCTGCCGGTCGAGGACATGCCGCACCTCGCCGACGGCACCCCGGTCGACATCGTGCTGAACCCGCTCGGCGTGCCGAGCCGCATGAACGTCGGCCAGGTGCTCGAGGCGCACCTCGGCTACGCCGCCCGCCACGGGTGGGAGGGCCAGCGGGTCGCCCCGCGCAGCGAGCGGGCCACCCGTCCGATCACCGAGCCCGCGGTGTGGGTCAACACGCCGGTGTTCGACGGCGCGCACTGGGACGAGGCCGAGGCCGCGGGTCACCAGGGCACGATCCAGAACCTGTTCGCCACCCTCCACCCCGACGGTGCCGACGGCCGCCGGCTGGTCAACACCGAGGGCAAGGCGACGCTGTACGACGGCCGCACCGGCGAGCCCTACGACTCCCCGGTCACGGTCGGCTACATGTACATCCTGAAGCTGAGCCACCTCGTGGACGACAAGATCCACGCCCGGTCGACCGGCCCGTACTCGATGATCACCCAGCAGCCGCTGGGCGGAAAGGCGCAGTTCGGCGGTCAGCGCTTCGGAGAGATGGAGGTGTGGGCCCTCGAGGCGTACGGCGCGAGCTACGCCCTGCAGGAGATCCTCACCATCAAGTCCGACGATGTCCTCGGCCGCGTGAAGGTCTACGAGGCGATCGTCAAGGGCGAGAACATCCCCGAGCCGGGAATCCCCGAGAGCTTCAAGGTGCTCATCAAGGAGATGCAGGCCCTCTGCCTCGACGTCAAGGTCATCGACGAGGAGGGCGCCGAGATCGTGATCCGCGAGCTCGACGAGGACGCGTTCCGCACCACCGAGGCACTCGGCATCGACCTCAGCCGCCCCGAGCGCGGGACGGACGAAGAGGACGAGGCCCGACGCAACGCCCAGATGCCGTAACCGATCGGCACCGCGACCGCTGCGTCGGAGCGACACCCGGACACGGCACACCGAAACACCGAGAACCAAGAGAGAAGGCAACTGGTGCTCGACGTCAACGACTCCGCTCGACTCTCCATCAGCCTCGCCACCGCGGAGCAGATCCGCACGTGGTCCAACGGCGAGGTCAAGAAGCCCGAGACGATCAACTACCGCACGCTCAAGCCGGAGAAGGACGGCCTGTTCTGCGAGAAGATCTTCGGTCCCACCAAGGACTGGGAGTGCTACTGCGGCAAGTACAAGCGCGTGCGCTTCAAGGGCATCATCTGTGAGCGCTGTGGCGTCGAGGTCACGCGCTCGAAGGTGCGCCGTGAGCGGATGGGCCACATCGAGCTGGCCGCGCCCGTCACGCACATCTGGTACTTCAAGGGCGTCCCGAGCCGGCTCGGCTACCTCCTCGACATCGCGCCGAAGAGCCTCGAAAAGGTCATCTACTTCGCGGCCCACCTGATCACCTGGGTCGACACCGAGAAGCTCCACACCGACCTGCCCGAGATCGAGGCCGAGATCAAGGCCGAGATGGGCGACGAGGAGAAGCGCCGCGACCTCGAGATCGAGAAGCGCTTCCAGGAGCTCGAGGCGGACCTCGCCGCGGCCGAGAGCGAGGGCGGCCGGAAGGCCGACATGGACAAGCTCCGGAAGGCGTGCGAGAAGGACGCCGAGGAGATCCGCGAGCGCACCCAGTTCGACCTCGACTTCCTGAAGTCGGTCTACGACGCGATGCGCACGATGAAGCCCAAGCAGCTCATCGACGACGAGCGCGTGTGGCGGGAGATCCGCGCCCGCTGGAGCGACTACTTCGCGGGCGGCATGGGCGCGGAGGCCGTCGAGGACCTCATCAGCCGCCTCGACCTCTCCTCCGAGGAGGTCGAGCTCAAGGAGGTCATCCAGACCGCCAAGGGCCAGCGCAAGGCCAAGGCGATCAAGCGCCTGAAGGTCATCTCGGCGTTCAACCGCAACGACGACCACGGCAAGCAGATCAACTCGCCCATGGGCATGGTGCTGCGCGCGGTGCCGGTCATCCCGCCGGACCTGCGCCCGATGGTGCAGCTCGACGGTGGCCGGTTCGCGACGTCGGACCTCAACGACCTGTACCGCCGCGTCATCAACCGCAACAACCGGCTGAAGCGGCTCCTCGACCTCGGCGCGCCCGAGATCATCATCAACAACGAGAAGCGGATGCTCCAGGAGGCCGTCGACGCGCTGTTCGACAACGGCCGCCGCGGCCGCCCGGTGACGGGCCCCGGCAACCGGGCGCTCAAGAGCCTCTCGGACATGCTGAAGGGCAAGCAGGGCCGGTTCCGTCAGAACCTGCTCGGCAAGCGCGTCGACTACTCCGGCCGTTCGGTCATCGTCGTCGGCCCGCGGCTCAAGCTGCGCCAGTGCGGTCTGCCCAAGCAGATGGCGCTCGAGCTGTTCAAGCCGTTCGTGATGAAGCGGCTCGTCGACCTCGAGTACGCGCAGAACATCAAGTCGGCCAAGCGCATGGTCGAGCGGGCGCGTCCCCAGGTGTGGGACGTCCTCGAGGAGGTCATCAAGGAGCACCCGGTCTTCCTGAACCGTGCTCCCACGCTGCACCGCCTCGGCATCCAGGCCTTCGAGCCGGTGCTCGTCGAGGGCAAGGCCATCCAGATCCACCCGCTCGTCTGCGCGGCGTTCAACGCCGACTTCGACGGCGACCAGATGGCCGTCCACCTCCCGCTGTCGGCGGAGGCCCAGGCCGAGGCGCGGCTGCTCATGCTCTCGGCGCACAACATCCTGTCGCCGGCGCACGGTCGTCCGATCGCGGTCCCGAGCCAGGACATGATCATCGGCGCCTTCTACCTCACCGAGGTGGTCGACGGCGCGGCCGGTGAGGGTCGGGTGTTCGGCTCCCTCGAGGAGGCGCGCATGGCCCACGAGCTGCGCGACGCCGACGAGAACTCCGAGCTGTCGATCCACGCGCGGATCAAGGTGCGCGTGCCGGCGGGCCGGTTCCCGACCGACGTCTACCCGGCGCGCCAGCGCTGGGACGACGGCGCCGGTGCCTGGGTCGACGACCCGGCCGGTGACGGCAGCATCGTCATCCGGCGCAGCGGGTCCAACGGCGACGGGACCGTCCTCGTCGAGACGACGCTCGGCCGGCTCCTGTTCAACGAGGCGTTCCCGGCGGACTTCGTGTTCCAGGACCGCATCGTGAAGAAGCGCGACATCACCGACATCGCCGGTGCGCTCGTCGACCGCTACACGAAGGCGGAGGTCGCCGACAGCCTCGACCAGCTGAAGGAGCTCGGCTTCAAGTACTCGACGATGGCGGGTCTCACGATCTCCATCGCCGACGTGCGCACGCCGGTGGCCAAGGCCGGGATCCTCGACAAGCACGAGAAGGAGGCCGAGAAGGTCGAGCAGCAGTTCGACCGCGGCATCATCACCGACGACGAGCGGCGGCAGAAGGAAGTCGAGATCTGGACCGACGCCACCAACCAGGTCACCGAGGCCATGCTCGTCGAGCAGAAGGCCGAGCAGTTCAACCCCATCGAGATGATGGTGGGCTCCGGTGCCCGCGGCAACGTCATGCAGGTGCGCCAGATCGCCGGCATGCGCGGCCTGGTGGCCAACCCGCGCGGTGAGATCATCCCCCGCCCTATCAAGAGCAACTTCCGTGAGGGCCTGTCGGTGCTCGAGTACTTCATCTCGACGCACGGTGCCCGCAAGGGTCTCGCCGACACCGCCCTCCGTACCGCGGACTCCGGGTACCTCACCCGGCGGCTCGTCGACGTCGCCCAGGAGCTCATCGTCCGCGACGACGACTGCGGCTCGACCCGGGGCATCTGGGTGGAGAACGTCCTCGACGACCCGGAGCACGCGCGGGCGCTCGAGGCGAGCCTGCTCAGCCGCTGTCTCGCCGAGGACGTCCCGCTCGCGGACGGCACCGTCGTCGCCCGCAACACCGAGGTCACCGACGACGTGCTCGCGCAGCTCGTCGCCGATCCCGGCGTGACGCGGGTCCGGGTGCGGTCGGTGCTCACCTGTGAGTACCCGCGGCACCTCGCCGAGGAGGTCGACGCGCAGGCCGAGGAGGGCGCCGAGGCCGGCGACGAGAAGTACCGGGCCGGCGTGTGCAGCGCCTGCTACGGCACGATGCTCGCCACCGGCAAGCTCGTCGACCAGGGCGAGGCCATCGGCATCATCGCCGCCCAGTCGATCGGTGAGCCCGGTACGCAGCTCACGATGCGGACCTTCCACACCGGTGGAGTCGCGGGTGAGGACATCACCCACGGTCTGCCGCGTGTCGTCGAGCTCTTCGAGGCCCGCACGCCGAAGGGCGCCGCGGTCCTCGCGGAGTCGTCCGGCGTGGTCCGGCTCGGTGAGAACGAGAAGGGCGAGCGCACGATCACGATCGTCGCCGACGACGGCGAGGAGGAGGTGCACGCGGTCTCGATGCGCACGCACCTCGCGCCCGGCATCGTCGACGGCGCCGAGATCGAGGCCGGCGGCCAGCTCACCGGCGACGCCAAGAGCTCGCGCGACCCGAAGAAGATCCTCGACATCGAGGGGATCCGGGCCACCCAGCAGTACCTCGTCGACGAGGTCCAGCGGGTGTACCGGGAGCAGGGTGTGTCGATCCACGACAAGCACGTCGAGGTCATCGTCCGCCAGATGCTCCGGCGGGTCGGCGTGTCGGACCCCGGCGACTCGGCGTTCCTGCCGGGTCAGAAGGCCGACGCACGTGAGTTCGCGAACGTCAACAAGCGGCTCGTGGCGGAGGGCAAGCGTCCCGCCGAGGGTCGCCCCGAGCTCATGGGCATCACGAAGGCGTCGCTCGCCACCGAGTCGTGGCTCTCGGCGGCGTCGTTCCAGGAGACCACCCGCGTCCTCACCGAGGCGGCGATCGAGGGCAAGAACGACGGCCTCGAGGGTCTCAAGGAGAACGTGATCATCGGCAAGCTGATCCCGGCGGGCACGGGCATGCCGCGCTACCGGGACGTCGGCACCGAGGCGCCCGACTACGAGCCGATGGCGTACTACTCCTCCGACGAGGACGCGCTGGAGCTCGCCGAGCGTCTCCGGGCCTCGATGGAGCGGCGCGACGACGACGCGGGTCTGGGATTCCTGGTCCCGAGCCAGGCGTCGGAGCCCACCACCTGGCCCGCGACCGGGCTCGCGGCGGTGCCGGACCCGGCACCGGAGCCGACCCCGGGCGAGGCCGCGGCGGGCGAATAGGGACGGTTCGTCCCGACGACCGACGGTGTGCGCCACGTCGTCCGCTTCGAGCGGGCGGCGTGGCGTCCGCCCCAGCGGGTCATGAGTTGAATCGCCCCCGCTCCGGCGCCTAGCCTTCCGAGGTTTGTGCGATCGGTCCGGTCGCACGATGTTCGTGCTGCTCGTCCGGGTGTCGCGACGAGCCCCCACGGGACCCCCGGTCCCGAGAATCCGCCAGGAGTGCTGTGCCCACGATCGCCCAGTTGGTCCGCAAGGGCCGGGAGACGAAGACCGACAAGTCGAAGACGCCCGCGCTGAAGGGCTCCCCCCAGCGCCGCGGTGTCTGCACGCGGGTGTTCACGACCACGCCGAAGAAGCCGAACTCGGCCCTGCGGAAGGTCGCGCGTGTCCGGTTGACCACCGGGGTCGAGGTCACCGCCTACATCCCCGGGATCGGCCACAACCTCCAGGAGCACTCGATCGTGCTCGTGCGCGGCGGCCGGGTGAAGGACCTCCCGGGTGTCCGCTACAAGATCATCCGCGGCGCGCTCGACGCGAGCGGTGTCGCGAACCGCAAGCAGGCCCGTAGCCGCTACGGCGCCAAGAAGGGTTAGTCGTGCCGCGCAAGGGTCCCGCCCCCCGCCGAGAGCTCCTGCCCGACCCGGTCCACCGGTCCGTGGTCGTCACGCAGCTGGTCAACAAGGTCCTCCAGCGCGGCAAGCGGTCCACCGCCGAGCGCATCGTGTACGAGGCCCTGACCGAGATCGAGCGCAAGACCGGCAGTGACCCGATCCCGACGCTGAAGCGCGCGGTCGAGAACGTCCGTCCGGTCCTCGAGGTCAAGCCCCGCCGGGTCGGGGGCGCCACCTATCAGGTCCCCGTCGAGGTGCGCCCCCGGCGGGCCACGACGCTCGCGATCCGCTGGATCGTGGGGTACTCGCGTCAGCGGCGCGAGAAGACGATGGCGGCCCGCCTCGCCGCCGAGCTGCTCGACGCGAGCAACGGGATCGGCGCGGCGGTCAAGCGTCGCGAGGACCTCCAGAAGATGGCGGAGTCGAACCGGGCGTTCGCGCACTACCGCTGGTGATCGCGGTGGGTGCCGGCGTCGGCATCCGCCCAGTCGCTCGGACAGCTCTGCTCGCCTGGCGGCTCGCAGAGAACTCGCTTGGTGGACGGACGCCGACGCCGGCCTGAGGCCGAGCTCCCCACCGAGCGCGTACACCCGTATGTAGAGGGAAGTAAACGAAATGGCCAAAGACGGTCCGGTAATCAGAGAGTTCCCGCTCGCGCGGACGCGCAACATCGGGATCATGGCGCACATCGACGCCGGCAAGACCACCACGACCGAGCGCATCCTCTATTACACCGGGCGCACCTACAAGATCGGTGAGGTCCACGAGGGTGCGGCGGTCATGGACTGGATGGTCCAGGAGCAGGAGCGCGGCATCACGATCACGTCGGCCGCGACCACCTGCAAGTGGCGGGACTGCTGGATCAACATCATCGACACCCCCGGCCACGTCGACTTCACCGTCGAGGTCGAGCGGTCGCTGCGCGTCCTCGACGGCGCGGTCGCGGTGTTCGACGCCGTGGCCGGCGTGGAGCCCCAGACCGAGACGGTGTGGCGCCAGGCCAACAAGTACTCGGTCCCCCGCATGTGCTTCGTCAACAAGATGGACCGCATCGGCGCCGACTTCTACCGCTGCCTCGACATGATCAAGGACCGCCTGGACGCCGAGACGGCCGTGATCCAGCTGCCGATCGGCGCCGAGAGCGAGTTCCGCGGCGTCGTCGACCTGCTCCAGATGAAGGCGCTGGTCTGGGACGACGGCATGGGCGAGGAGTTCCAGGTCGTCGACATCCCCGCCGACATGGTTGACGAGGCCGACACCTGGCGCCACGAGCTGATCGACGTCGTCTCCCAGCACGACGAGACCGTCCTCGAGAAGTACGTGGGCGAGGAGGAGATCACCGCCGACGACCTCCGCAAGGGCCTCCGCCACGCCACCATCACCGCCGGGACCGTCCCGATCCTGTGCGGCACCGCGTTCAAGAACAAGGGGGTCCAGCCCCTGCTCGACGCCGTGGTCGACTACCTGCCGAGCCCGCTCGACGTGACCGCGATCGTCGGATCCGACGTCAAGGGCGAGACCGAGATGACCCGGAAGGCCGACGACGGCGAGCCCTTCGCCGCCCTCGCCTTCAAGATCATGAGCGACCCCTACGTCGGCAAGCTCACCTACTTCCGCGTGTACTCGGGCTCACTCGAGTCGGGCGCCTCGGTGCTCAACGCCACCAAGGACAAGAAGGAGCGGGTCGGGCGCATCCTGCAGATGCACGCGAACCACCGCGAGGACAAGGACGCGGTGTTCGCGGGCGACATCGTCGCGGCCGTCGGGCTCAAGAACACCACCACGGGTGACACCCTCTGCGACCCGGCGAAGCCGATCGTGCTCGAGCGCATGGAGTTCCCGGAGCCGGTCATCTCGGTCGCCATCGAGCCCAAGACCAAGGCCGACCAGGACAAGCTGGGCAAGGCGCTCGGCGCGCTCTCGGAGGAGGACCCGACGTTCCAGGTCCGCACCGACGAGGAGACCGCCCAGACGATCATCTCCGGTATGGGCGAGTTGCACCTGGAGGTCCTGGTCGACCGCATGATGCGGGAGTTCAGCGTCGAGGCGAACGTCGGCAAGCCCCAGGTCGCGTACCGCGAGACCATCACGACCCCGGTCGAGAAGGTGGAGGAGAAGTACGTCCGCCAGACCGGTGGCCGGGGCCAGTACGGCCACGTGGTCATCAGCGTGGAGCCCACGGGCCCCGGCGGTGGCTACGAGTTCGTGGACAAGATCACCGGTGGCGTGATCCCCCGGGAGTACATCCCCGCGGTCGACGCCGGCATCCAGGACGCCATGGAGGGCGGGATCCTCGCCGGCTACCCGCTCGTCGACGTCCGGGTCATCCTCACCTACGGCTCGTACCACGACGTCGACTCCTCCGAGATGGCGTTCAAGATCGCCGGTTCCATGGCGGTCAAGAAGGCCGCCCGCCTGGCCAAGCCGGTCCTGCTCGAGCCGATGATGCGGGTCGAGGTCGTCACCCCCGAGGACTACATGGGTGACGTCATCGGCGACCTGAACTCCCGCCGGGGCCAGGTCGAGGGGATGGAGCAGCGCGGCACCTCCCACGTCGTGAACGCCAAGGTGCCGCTGGCCGAGATGTTCGGCTATGTTGGCGACCTTCGGTCGCGCACCCAGGGGCGCGCGACGTACACGATGCAGTTCGACTCCTACGCCCAGGTCCCGGAGTCGATCGCGCAGGAGATCATCAAGCGGATGCGCGGCGAGTAGCCACGCGACCGGTTCCACACCAACTGCAAGGAACAACCACGCGCGCCGGCAGGTAGACCCGGCGGGCAACGAACGGAGATTGAAGGATGGCCAAGGAGAAGTTCGAGCGGAACAAGCCGCACCTGAACATCGGGACGATGGGTCACATCGACCACGGGAAGACCACGCTCACCGCGGCGATCACCAAGGTGCTGGCGGACAACAACCCGAACGTCCAGGCCACCGCGTTCGACATGATCGACAAGGCGCCGGAAGAGAAGGCGCGCGGCATCACGATCAACATCTCGCACGTCGAGTACGAGACGGACAACCGTCACTACGCGCACGTCGACATGCCGGGTCACGCCGACTACATCAAGAACATGATCACGGGTGCGGCCCAGGTCGACGGCGCCATCCTGGTGGTCGCCGCCACCGACGGCCCGATGCCCCAGACGCGTGAGCACGTGCTCCTCGCCCGCCAGGTCGGGGTCCCGTCGATCGTGGTCGCCCTCAACAAGTGCGACGCGGTCGACGACGAGGAGCTGCTCGAGCTCGTCGAGATGGAGGTGCGCGAGCTCCTCAACGAGTACGAGTTCCCCGGCGACGACACGCCCGTCATCCGCGTGTCGGCGCTCAAGGCGCTCGAGGGCGACGCCGACGCCGCCCAGGGCGTGCTCGAGCTCATGGCCGCGGTCGACGAGTTCGTGCCCGAGCCCGTGCGCGAGCTCGACAAGCCGTTCCTGATGCCGATCGAGGACGTGTTCACGATCACCGGTCGTGGCACCGTCGTCACCGGCAAGGTGGAGCAGGGCGTGGTCCACACCGGCGACGAGATCGAGATCATCGGTCTGCGCGACACGCAGAAGACCACCTGCACCGGCGTCGAGATGTTCCGCAAGATCCTCGACGAGGGCCAGGCGGGCGACAACATCGGCGCCCTGCTGCGGGGTACGAAGAAGGAGGAGGTCGAGCGCGGCCAGGTGCTCGCCAAGCCCGGCTCGATCACCCCGCACACCGACTTCGAGGCGCAGGTCTACATCCTCACCAAGGAGGAGGGCGGCCGTCACACGCCGTTCTTCTCGAACTACCACCCGCAGTTCTACTTCCGGACCACGGACGTCACCGGCACGATCAGCCTGCCCGAGGGCACGGAGATGGTCATGCCCGGTGACAACACCGAGATGACGGTGCAGCTCCAGAAGCCCATCGCCATGGAGGACGGTCTCCGGTTCGCCATCCGTGAGGGTGGTCGCACCGTCGGGGCCGGCCGGGTCACGAAGATCGTCAAGTAGCGATTCCGACCATGGCGCAGAAGATTCGCATCCGCCTGAAGGCGTACGACCACGAGATCATCGACCAGTCGACGAAGAAGATCGTCGAGACGGTCGTGCGGACGGGGGCGCGCGTGCGGGGGCCGGTTCCGCTCCCCACCGAGATCCACCGGTACTGCGTGGTGCGCGGTCCCCACGTCGACAAGGACTCACGCGAGCACTTCGAGATGCGGATCCACAAGCGCCTGCTCGACATCGTCGAGCCGGCGGGCAAGACCGTCGAGTCCCTCCAGCGCCTGGACCTGCCGGCGGGGGTCGACATCGAGATCAAGTTCCCGGAGGTCTAGGGAGCGTCGCGGTCCGGGGCCGGTCGGCTTGAGACCGGTCCGCGGCGCCGACTAGGTTCTCCAGGCTCCTCAATCGACGTCCGTACAGGCCGCACCCGCCGGTGACGGAACCGTACGGCACAACCTGACCGACGCTCCGCCGGGATCCTTCCCGACGGAGCGTTCGCGTGCGGACCGGGCCCCCGAGGCCCGGTCCCGGACCCGCCGGCTCCCGCCGGTGGGAACGAACGGCCTCCGGGCCGAAGAGTTGAAGGCGAAACGATGGCTTCCAAAGGGATCCTCGGGCGCAAGCTCGGCATGACCCAGATCTGGGACGAGGAGAACCGGGTGATCCCGGTCACCGTCATCCAGGCCGGGCCGTGCCAGGTCGCGCAACTCAAGACCCCGGAGCGGGACGGCTACGCCGCGGTGCAGCTCGCGTTCGGCGAGACGAAGGCCTCGCGGCTCAACAAGCCCGAGCTCGGGCACCTGAAGGCGGCCGGCGCCGGCCCCGCCAAGCACCTCGTCGAGCTGCGGGTCGACGACCTCGGTGAGTTCACCGTCGGTCAGACGATCGCGGTCGACGTGTTCGCCAAGGGCGACCGTGTCGACGTCACCGGCGTCTCGAAGGGCAAGGGCTTCGCCGGCGGGATGAAGCGTCACAACTTCAAGGGCCAGGGCGCGTCGCACGGAAACCACAAGAAGCACCGCGCCCCGGGTTCGATCGGCGCCTGCGCCACGCCGGCGCGCGTGTTCAAGGGCATGCGCATGGCGGGCCAGATGGGGAACGTGCGCACGACGACCCTGAACCTCGAGGTGATCGAGGCCGACCCCGAGCGGAACCTCCTGCTCGTGAAGGGCGCGGTCCCGGGTCCGAACGGTGGTCTGGTCTTCGTGCGCAACGGCGTGAAGGCGGGTGCGAAGTGAGCACGCTGACGGTGAGGAACCAGAGTGGCGGCGACGCCGGCTCGGTCGAGCTGCCGGAGGCGGTGTTCGGCATCGAGCCGAACGTCGCGGTGATGCACCAGGTGGTGACCGCGCAGCTCGCGGCCGCCCGCGCCGGTACCCACAGCACCCGGACCCGCGCCGAGGTGGCGGGTGGTGGCGCGAAGCCGTGGCGCCAGAAGGGCACCGGTCGCGCCCGCCAGGGCTCGATCCGGGCGCCGCACTGGCGGGGCGGGGGCGTCGCCCACGGCCCGAAGCCACGGTCGTACCGGCAGCGCACCCCCAAGAAGATGGTGCGGCTCGCGCTGCTGTCCGCGTTGTCGGACCGCGCCGCGGAGTCGAAGGTGGCGGTGATCGACGCCTGGAGCTTCGACGCCCCCCGCACCAAGGACGCGATCACCGCGCTCGGCGCGCTCGGCTTCCGGCCCGAGGGTGAGCGGGCGCCGCGCGTGCTGCTCGTGCTCGACCGCACCGACGAGACCGCGTGGAAGTCGTTCCGCAACCTCGGCGACCGCGTGCAGATCATCCTGCCCGAGGAGCTCAACGCCTACGACGTGCTCGTCAACGACTGGCTCGTGTTCACCTCGGCGACGCTCGAGGCGATCGTGAGCCGGCTCACCGACGGCGGATCGAACGAGGAGGCCGCGGCATGAGCGGGCTCGGCAACCCCCGTGACGTGATCCTCCGGCCGGTCGTGTCGGAGAAGTCCTACGCCGGCCTCGACGCGAACGTCTACACGTTCGAGGTCGCGCCGGGCGCCAACAAGATCCAGATCAAGCAGGCCGTCGAGGAGATCTTCGGCGTGCGGGTCGTCAACGTGAACACGCTCAACCGCGCGGGGAAGCGCAAGCGCAACCGCCGCACCGGCACCTGGGGCAGCCGCCCCAACCAGAAGCGGGCCGTCGTCTCGCTCGCCGCCGGTGACACGATCGAGATCTTCGGGAGCTGACGATGGCCATCCGCAAGCGCAAGCCGACCTCGGCCGGTCGTCGGTTCCAGTCCGCCTCGGACTTCGCCGAGATCACGAAGGCGAAGCCCGAGCGAACGCTGCTCAAGCCCAAGCCGCGCACCGGCGGTCGCAACACCTACGGCCGGATGACGTCGCGCCACCGTGGTGGCGGTCACAAGCGCCAGTACCGCGTCATCGACTTCCGCCGGAACAAGGACGGGGTGCCGGCGAAGGTCGCGGCCATCGAGTACGACCCGAACCGCAACGCCCGCATCGCGCTGCTCCACTACCGCGACGGCGAGAAGCGCTACATCCTCGCCCCGTCGGGCGTCGGGGTCGGCGACATGCTCCAGAGCGGCCAGGGCGCGGAGATCCGCCCCGGCAACGCGCTGCCGCTGCGGTACATCCCGGTCGGGACCGTCGTGCACAACGTCGAGCTGAAGCCCGGAGCGGGCGGCAAGATGGGCCGGGGCGCGGGCGCGGCGATCCAGCTCGTCGCCAAGGAGGGCCAGTTCGCCACGCTGCGGCTCCCCTCCACCGAGATGCGCCGCGTCGCCATCGACTGTCGCGCCACCGTCGGCTCGGTCGGCAACTCCGAGGCCGCGCTGGTCTCGATCGGCAAGGCCGGTCGCAACCGGTGGAAGGGCAAGCGCCCGCACGTGCGCGGCGTCGCCATGAACCCCGTCGACCACCCGCTCGGCGGTGGTGAGGGCAAGACCTCGGGTGGACGTCACCCGGTGTCGCCCTGGGGCAAGCCCGAGGGCCGGACCCGCAAGAAGGGCAAGGCTTCCGATTCCATGATCGTCCGTCGTCGCCGCACGCGCGGCAGCCGGAGGTAGTCCCCCATGCCGCGCAGCCTGAAGAAGGGCCCCTTCATCGACGAGCACCTGCGGGTGAAGGTCGAGCGCATGAACGAGTCGGGTGACCGCAAGGTCATCAAGACCTGGTCGCGTCGCTCCACCATCACGCCGGAGTTCGTCGGCCACACGTTCGCGGTGCACGACGGCCGCAAGCACGTCCCGGTGTACGTCACCGAGGCGATGGTGGGCCACAAGCTCGGCGAGTTCGCGCCGACCCGCACGTTCCGCTACCACGCGGGGCAGGAGAGGCAGGGCCGGCGATGACCCGCGCCACCCTCCGCCACCACCAGGCGTCGCCCACGAAGGTGCGCCAGGTGCTCGACCTCGTCCGGGGCCTCGATGTCTCCGAGGCGCGCGAGATCCTGCGGTTCAGCGAGCGCGCCGCGTCGGTCGAGGTCGCGAAGCTGCTCGACTCGGCGATCGCGAACGCCGAGCACAACGACCACATCTCGAGCGACGAGCTGTTCGTCGCCGCGGCGTGGGCCGACGAGGGCCCGACGGCGAAGCGGTTCCGCCCGCGCGCCCGCGGCCGGGGCACGCGCATCCGCAAGCGCACGAGCCACATCACGATCGAGGTCGCCCGCTACTCCGACGACGAGCTCCGGGCCCGTTCCGAGCGCGAGTCCGCCGCGGGCGTGGGTGCGGCGGCCGAGCGTCGACGCCGGCTGAGCCGGGGCCGCCGGGTGGCGGCGAGCACCGCCGCGCAGGCCGATCACGACCACGACCACGACCACGACCACGACCACGACGACGAGGTCGCCGAGGAGCTCGAGTCGACGACCGAGGCGATGGCCGAGGCCGCGGGCGTCACGGGTGAGCACCCCGACGGCGACGCCGACGACACGGAGGCCCTCGCCCAGGCGGCCGGGATCTCCGACGCCGCCGGGGAGACCGACGCCACCGACGACACCGACGCGACCGCTCCGGCGGACGACGTCACCGACGAGTCGGGCGACTCGTCGAAGGGAGCGAACTGATGGGCCAGAAGGTCAACCCGTACGGGTTCCGTCTCGGCGTCACCACCGACTGGAAGTCGCGCTGGTTCGCCGAGGACGAGGAGTACAAGGACCTCCTCGTCGAGGACTGGAAGATCCGCGACTACCTGCGCACCCAGCTGCTGCGGGCGATGGTCAGCCGCGTCGAGATCGAACGCACGCGTGACCGCCTGCGCGTCGACCTCTACACCGCCCGCCCGGGGATCGTCATCGGTCGCCGCGGCGCCGAGGCCGACCGCCTGCGGGCCGGTCTGCTCAAGATCACCGGTAACCCGAAGATCCAGCTCAACATCCAGGAGATCAAGCAGCCCGAGCTCGACGCCACGCTGATCGCCCAGGGTGTCGCCGACCAGCTGACCGGCCGCGTGAGCTTCCGCCGGGCGATGAAGCGAGCGGTGCAGACCGCGATGAAGGCCGGGGCGCTCGGGATCCGCGTCCAGTGCGGTGGTCGCCTCGGTGGCGCCGAGATGAGCCGCAAGGAGTGGTACCGCGAGGGTCGGGTGCCGCTGCACACGCTGCGCGCCGACATCGACTACGGCCTGGCCGAGGCCCGCACCACGTTCGGACGCATCGGCGTGAAGGTCTGGATCTACAAGGGCGAGATCCTCCCCTACAAGACCGCGGCCGAGGACAAGATCGCGAAGGAGGCCGCGATGGCCGTCGGCGAGACCGCCGGCGCCACCGGCCGTCGCGTCGTCAGCGCAGGCGGCGGTCGCCGCCGGCCCGCCGAGGAGTCGACGCCCGTCGACGAGTCCGCCGTCGGCGACCAGGAGGTCGCGGAGGCGGCGCCGCTCGTCAAGGAGGCCGACCCCGAGCTCGAGCGTCTCCTCGCCGAGGAGGAGGAGATCGAGCGGCGCACGCGCCAGCACCACGAGGCTCCGAAGTTCCACGGGGACGAGGACTGACGCCCCCATGGTCGCCTTCGCTCGCCTTCATGGTCGCCTCCGCCCGGTCGCGGTGACCGCCGTTCTGATCGGGACGCTGCGGCTCGATGCTGCGCACGCGTGCTCGGCCCAGGAGTTGATGTAGATGTTGATGCCCAGAAAGGTCCGCCACCGGAAGGTGCAGCGCGGACGGATGAGCGGGACCGCCAAGGGCGGGACCAGGGTGACCTTCGGCGACTACGGCATCCAGGCGCTCGAGCCGGGCTGGATCACCAACCGCCAGATCGAGGCCGCCCGTATCGCGATGACCCGTCACATCAAGCGTGGCGGGAAGGTCTGGATCAACATCTTCCCGGACAAGCCCATCACCCAGAAGCCGGCCGAGACCCGGATGGGCTCGGGCAAGGGCAACCCGGAGCGCTGGGTCGCGGTGGTGAAGCCGGGCCGGGTGATGTTCGAGCTGTCCGGCGTGGCCGAGCCGCTCGCCCGCGAGGCGATGCGCCTCGCCATGCACAAGCTGCCGATCAAGACGCGCTTCGTGGTGCGTCACGACGAGGCGTGAGCAGGTCCTGATGACGAAGGCAACGGAACTCCGAGAGCTGAACGACGGCGAGCTGATCCAGAAGCTCGCGGAAGCCCGGGAGGAGCACTTCAACCTCCGCTTCCAGCTGGCCACCGGTCAGCTCGACAACTTCGGACGGCTGGGTGACGTGCGGCGTGAGGTCGCCCGTCTCAACACCCTGCTGCGCGAGCGCGAGATCGCGGCTGCCGAAGCGCAGCAGGAGGCGTGAGCGACATGAGCGGAGATGCGATGAGCGAGGAAACCACCGAGCGCAACCGGCGCAAGGTGCGCGAGGGCATCGTCGTGTCCACGAAGATGGACAAGACGGTGGTCGTGAGCGTCGTGGACCGGGTCCAGCACCCGCGGTACCGCAAGACGTTGCAGCGCACCACGAAGCTCTACGCGCACGACGAGGCGAACGAGGTCCGCGACGGCGACCGGGTCCGGGTCGCCGAGACCCGCCCCCTGTCGAAGCAGAAGCGCTGGCGGATCGTGGAAGTCCTGGAGCGTGCGCGGTGATCCAGCAGGAGTCGCGGCTCAAGGTCGCGGACAACTCGGGCGCCCGCGAGGTGCTCTGCATCAAGGTGCTCGGCGGTACGCGCCGGCGCTACGCGGGCATCGGCGACGTGTTCGTCGCGACGGTCAAGGACGCGACGCCGGGTGCCGCGGTGAAGAAGGGCGACGTCGTCAAGTGCGTGGTGGTGCGCACGAAGAAGGAGCGGCGCCGTCCCGACGGGAGCTACATCCGCTTCGACGAGAACGCGGCGGTGCTCATCAACGACCAGATGCAGCCGCGTGGCACCCGCATCTTCGGTCCCGTCGGCCGCGAGCTTCGCGACCGCAAGTTCATGCGGATCGTGTCGCTCGCACCGGAGGTGTTGTGATGAAGATCAAGAAGGGCGACACCATCCAGGTGATCGCCGGCAAGGACCTCGGCAAGGTCGGTCAGGTGACCCGGGTGCTCCCCGAGTCCGACCGCGTCATCGTCGACGGCGTGAACGTCGCCAAGCGCCACCAGCGGGCGACGCGGGCGACCATGCAGGGCGGCATCATCGACAAGGACATGCCGATCCACGTCTCGAACGTGGCGATCGTCTGCACGTCCTGTGGCAAGCACACGCGCATCGGGTACCGCTTCGAGGGCGACACCAAGCTGCGCGTGTGCCGCAAGTGCGGGAAGGACCTGTGACCGTGGCGACCACGACCCCGCGTCTCAAGACCCGGTACCTCGAGGAGCTGCGTCCGCAGCTCAAGACCGATCTCCAGCTCGGCAACGTGATGGAGGTTCCGCAGCTGGTGAAGATCGTCCTCAACATGGGCGTCGGCCGCGCCACGCAGCAGGCGTCCCTGCTCGACGGCGCCGTCGCCGACCTCACGCTCATCACGGGCCAGAAGCCCGCGGTGACCCGGGCGAAGAAGTCGATCGCGACGTTCAAGCTCCGTGAGGGCAACGCGATCGGCGCCAAGGTCACCCTGCGCGGTGACCGCATGTGGGAGTTCTACGACCGGCTCGTGAGCGTCGCGATCCCCCGGATCCGCGACTTCCGCGGGCTCAACCCGAAGAGCTTCGACGGTCGGGGCAACTACACGTTCGGTGTCACCGAGCAGCTGATCTTCCCGGAGATCGACTACGACAAGATCGACACGGTGCGAGGGATGGACATCACCATCTGCACGACCGCCCGTTCCGACGACGAAGGGCGTGCACTGCTCCGCGCGCTCGGGTTCCCGTTCCGCCGTGAGGCACAGGGGTAAGAGATGGCCAAGACAGCTCTCAAGAACAAGCAGCAGCGGGCTCCGAAGTTCAAGGTCCGCGCCTACACCCGCTGCCGTCGCTGCGGCCGGTCCCGTTCGGTGTACCGCAAGTTCGGTCTGTGCCGGATCTGCCTGCGCGAGCTCACGCACGCGGGTGAGGTTCCCGGTGTGACCAAGGCGTCCTGGTAGGGGGTGAGCAGATGACGATGACCGACCCGATCGCCGACATGCTCACGCGGATCCGCAACGCGAACATCGCGATGCACGATCTCACCGAGATGCCGGCGTCGAAGCTGAAGGTGGCCCTCGCCAAGATCCTCGAGCAGGAGGGCTACATCGAGGGCTTCGAGGTCGCCGACGACCCCAAGCGTCCCGGCGACAAGCTGACGATCACGATGAAGTACACGTCGGACCGCAAGCGCACGATCTCCGGGATCAAGCGCGTGTCCCGTCCCGGCCTGCGCGTCTACAAGGGTGCCGGCGAGGTGCCCCGCGTGCTCGGCGGAATGGGGATCTCGGTCCTCTCGACCAACCAGGGTCTGCTGACCGACCGTGAGGCGCGCAAGCGCCGGGTCGGCGGCGAGGTCCTGTGTCAGGTGTGGTGAGCCATGTCACGCATCGGTAAGGCCCCCATCTCCGTGCCCTCCGGCGTCGACGTGACGATCGACGGCTCGAGCGTCTCGGTGAAGGGCCCCAAGGGCACGCTCGCATGGGACGTGCCGGACGACATCACGGTCGTGCGCGACGGCGACACGGTCACCGTCACGCGTCCCGACGACGAGCGCTCGCACCGGGCGCTGCACGGCATGACGCGCTCGCTCGTGGCCAACATGGTCGTCGGCGTGTCGGAGGGCTTCCGCAAGGAGCTCGAGATCGTCGGCGTCGGCTACCGCGCCACGGCGCAGGGACCGTCGAAGATCGAGCTGCAGGTCGGCTACTCGCACCCGGTGCCGGTCGACGCCCCCGAGGGCGTCAGCTTCGAGGTGCCGGCGCCGAACCGAATCGTGGTGTCGGGCATCGACAAGCAGCTCGTCGGCCAGGTCGCGGCCGACATCCGCAAGATCCGCAAGCCCGAGCCGTACAAGGGCAAGGGCATCCGCTACGCCGGCGAGCGCGTCCTGCGCAAGGCCGGGAAGTCAGCGAAGTAGGGCCGATGAACATCAAGACGCTCGACGGTCGGAAGCGCCGCCATCTGCGCGTGCGCAAGAAGGTGCGCGGCACCGCCGCGCGCCCGCGCCTCGCGGTGTTCCGGTCCAACCAGCACATCTACGCCCAGGTGATCGACGACGTCGCCGGTCGCACGCTCGCGAGCGCCTCCACGATGGAGACCTCGGTCCGCGGCGCCGGCTCCACCGGCACGGTGGCCGCCGCCAAGGCGGTCGGCGAGCGGGTCGGCGAGCGGGCCAAGCAGGCCGGCGTCGACACCGTCGTGTTCGACCGCGGCGGATTCAAGTACCACGGCCGGGTGGCCGCGGTGGCCGACGGCGCCCGCGGCGCCGGACTGGAGTTCTAGGACATGGCCAACGATTCGCAGTACGAAGAGCGCGTCATCGCGATCAACCGGGTCGCCAAGGTGGTCAAGGGCGGCCGGCGCTTCTCCTTCACCGCCCTCGTCGTGGTCGGCGACGGCAACGGCAACGTCGGGCTCGGCTACGGCAAGGCCAAGGAGGTACCGGCCGCGATCCAGAAGGGCATGGAGGAGGCCAAGAAGAACCTCTTCTCCGTCCCGCTCGCCGGTTCGTCGATCACCCACGAGATCGTCGGTCGCCACGACTCGGCGCGGGTGCTGCTGAAGCCCGCCGCGCCCGGTACCGGGGTCATCGCGGGTGGCGCCGCCCGTGCGATCCTCGAGGCCGCCGGCGTGCACGACGTGCTCGCCAAGTCCCTCGGCAGCTCGAACGCGATCAACGTCTCGCGTGCGACGATCGCCGGCCTCGCCGGTCTGCGTCGTCCCGACGAGGTGGCCAGGATCCGCGGGAAGTCGGCCGAGGAGGTCAGCACCGTCGGAATGCTGAAGGCGTACCGCGAGCGCAACGCGAAGAAGACCGAGATCACCGAGGTCGCGTGATGAAGCTCCAGGTCACCCAGGTCCGTTCGACGATCGGCGTCAAGCCCAAGCAGCGCGGCACCCTCCGCGCGCTCGGGCTGCACGGCATCAACACGAGCCGGGAGCACGACGACACGCCGGTCATCCGCGGGATGATCCAGAAGGTCCCGCACCTCATCCGTGTCGAGGAGTTGAGCTAGATGAAGGTCCACGACCTCAAGCCCGCGGCGGGATCCCGACGCGCGCCGAAGCGCATCGCCCGTGGCATCGGCGGCAAGGGCGGCAAGACCGCCGGCCGCGGCTCCAAGGGCCAGGGCGCCCGCGACACGATCAAGCCGGGGTTCGAGGGTGGCCAGACGCCGCTGCACCGGCGCATCCCGAAGGCCAAGGGCTTCAAGAACCCGTTCCGGGTCGAGTACCACGTGGTCAACCTCGACACCCTCGACGCGTTCGAGGCGGGCAGCGAGGTCTCTCCGGCCACGCTGCGGGCCCGGGGCCTCGTGGCCAAGCAGGGACTGGTGAAGGTCCTCGGCCGGGGCGAGCTGAGCAGGAGCCTCACGGTGAAGGCCCACGCCTTCTCGGCGTCGGCGAAGCAGGCCATCGAGGCCGCCGGCGGGAGCGTCGAGGTCGTGCCGGCGCCGTGGGGCGACCGCCGTCCGCCCGCGAAGGGCAACGCCCTCACCAACCGGTAGCCCGTCACATCCCGTCCCGGAGCCCCGGAAGCGTTCCGGGGTCCGGCTTGGCGGTAGTGTTCGAGCCCTCTCCGGGGACTCGTCGAGGAGGTCGTCACACCCATGCTGTCCCGGCTGCGGAACATGTTCCGGGTGCCCGACCTGCGCAACAAGATCTTCTTCACGATCTTCATCGTGCTGATCTACCGCCTGGGGACCCACGTTCCGGTCCCCTACGTCGACTACGCGCAGATCAAGGCGCTGCAGCACTCCTCGACGAACTCGGGCGTGGTCGGATTCCTCGACCTCTTCTCGGGCGGTGCGATCACCAGCGTCTCGGTGTTCTTCCTCGGGATCATGCCGTACATCACGGCGTCGATCATCATGCAGCTGCTCGGGGTCGTCATCCCGAAGCTCGAGCAGTGGCAGCAGGAGGGTCAGACCGGCCAGAAGAAGATCACGCAGTGGACCCGGTACGTCACCGTCGGCCTCGCGCTGCTGCAGTCGTCCGGCCTGGTGATCGCCCTGCACGAGGGTAAGCAGGGCCTCCTGCAGACGATCGGCTTCCAGGGCAAGGACATGATCCCGCACTACAACGGGCTGCGGGCCGCGCTGATCGTGATGACGTGGGTGGCCGGCACCGCGCTGGTCATGTGGCTGGGTGAGCTGATCACCCAGCGGGGTATCGGCAACGGCATGTCGATCATCATCTTCGCCTCGGTCGTGTCCCGCCTGCCCGCGCAGGGCGGCGCGATCTTCGCCGAGGGCGGCTGGTTCAAGGGCGTGGTGATCATCCTCATCGGCATCGCGATGATCACCGGCATCGTCTTCGTCGAGTCGGGTCAGCGGCGAATCCCGGTGCAGTTCGCGAAACGGGTCGTGGGCCGGCGCATGTACGGCGGCCAGAGCACCTACATCCCGCTCAAGGTCAACCAGTCCGGGGTGATCCCGGTGATCTTCGCGAGCTCGATCCTCGCGTTCCCGGCGCTGATCGCCACGGCCACCAACTGGACGTGGCTGCAGAACTTCGCCAACGACTACCTGGTGAAGGGCACCAGCTGGGTGTACATGTTCCTGTACTCGCTGATGATCCTGTTCTTCGCGTACTTCTACACGGCGATCGCGTTCAACCCGCAGCAGCAGGCGGACATCATCCGCAAGCAGGGCGGGTTCATCCCTGGCATCCGCCCGGGACCGCCCACCGAGAAGTACCTCGCGAAGGTCCTGAATCGCATCACGTTGCCCGGTGCGATCTTCCTGATGATCATCGCCCTGGTACCGCTGCTCGTGTTCAAGCTGTGGAACATCAGCCAGTTCCCGTTCGGCGGGACCGCGTTGCTCATCACGGTGGGGGTGGCGCTCGAGACGATGAAGCAGATCGACAGCCAGCTCATGATGCGCAACTACGAGGGCTTCCTCTCCTGAGGGTCTGATGTCGGCGCGGCGAGGACCACGCATCGTCCTGCTGGGGAAGCAGGGCTCGGGCAAGGGCACGCAGGGCGTACGTCTCGCGCGCCACTACGGCATGCAGCACCTGTCGACCGGGCAGATGTTCCGTGACTCCGCCGAGGTCGGCGTGCGCGCCGGGCTCGAGGCCAAGGAGTACATGGACCGGGGTGAGCTGGTGCCCGACGACCTCGTGATCGCGGTCGTGGAGGAGCGGTTCGGCAACCCCGGCGAGGTGCACCCCGGCTTCGTGCTCGACGGGTTCCCGCGCACCCGCCAGCAGGCACTCGAGCTCGACCGGATCCTCGGCGAGCACGGCCTCGACATCGTGATCGACCTCGAGGTCCCGAGCGACGTCGTCGTGGAGCGCATGCGCTCGCGCGGCCGCGAGGACGACACCGAGGAGTCGATCCGGCGGCGTCTCGCGCTCTACGAGTCCGAGACCAAGCCGCTCGTCGACTTCTACCGCGACCGGTCGCTGCTCGTCACCGTCGACGGGCTCGGGAGCGAGGAGGACGTCGAGCGGGCGCTGCTCGCCGCGATCGCGAGCCGCTTCGGCGCTCCGTGACGCTGCGCAAGTCCCCGGCGCAGATCCGCATCATGCGGCGGGCCGGGCGCGTCGTGGCCGAGATGCACTCGGTGTGCGCGGCGATGGCCCGACCCGGGGTGACCACCGCGGAGATCGACCGGGCCGCCCGTGAGGTCCTGGCCCGTCGGGGGGCGCGATCGAACTTCCTCGGGTACCACGGCTTCCCGGCCGTCGTGTGCACGTCGCCGAACGACGTCGTCGTCCACGGCATCCCCGGTGGCTACGCCCTCGAGGAGGGCGACATCATCTCGCTCGACTGCGGGGCGATCATCGACGGCTGGCACGCCGACGCGGCGATCACCGTCGGCGTCGGCGAGATCGAGCCGGACGCGCGGCGCCTGATCGACACCGCGGTGCACAGCCTCGACGCCGCCATCGCCGAGCTCGCCACCGGGCGCACCCTCGCCGACGTCGGCGGCGCGGTGGAGGCGGTCGCGACGGAGGCCGGGTACTCGATCGTGCGTGAGTACGTGGGCCACGGGATCGGCACCGCGATGCACGAGGCGCCCGAGATCCCGAACTACCGGACGGTGCGCGGGCGGCGGACGAAGCTGCAGACCGGCATGGTGCTCGCGATCGAGCCGATGCTCACCACCGGCACGGCCGAGACCGCGGTCCTCGAGGACGACTGGACCGTGGTGACCGTCGACGGCGGACTCGCCGCGCACGTGGAGCACACCGTCGCCCTGACCGAGGACGGCCCGGAGATCCTCACGCGGCCGTGAGCCGCCTCCGGCTCAGGCGGACGGTCGGTCGTCGAGCCAGTAGTGGAACTTGTACTGGCAGGCCACGACGCTGAATCCGCAGCCCTCGACGTAGCGGAGCACCGCGATGTTGCGTGCCGCGCACGGTCCCGCCTCGGTCGGACCGCCGTCGGCCCACTCGAAGAGCCCGTTCATCAGCGCCTGCGATGCGCCGGTCCCCGGCTTCGTGACCCCCATGAGGTCGACGCGGTGGACCGGGGTGCGGACGTTGGTGGAGAGGCCGGTGACCCCGTCGTCGTCCTCGGCGATGAGCAGCAGGTGCTCCTCGCCGTCGTGGGCGGCGCGTTCGACCCAGGCCCCGAACATGCGGCGCGCCGCCTCGTGGCCGAACCGCGGGTCCGAACCGAACCGGCTCCACGGCCCCAGCACCGAGATCGCGTGCTCGAGCCGGGGCAGGTCCTCGGGCGTCCCCCGTCGGACCCGTGACGTGGTGGGGCGCGGCGTGAAGGGGCCGGCGGGGCGGCCGAACCGGAGCGCGACCTCGACGAGACGGTGTCCGTGCGCCTGGACGAGGAACGCCTCGTCGGTGTCGATCTCGTCCAGCGTGCCGTAGACGCACGCGAGCCCGAGGTCCCGGGCCTGCTCGTCGACGGCGCGCAGCATCTCGGGGGTGGCGCCCTCGAGCGCCACCCGGCCGATGGGGAAGCCGAAGAACTCGGAGTCCCAGGGCAGGGGCTCGACCCGGGCCGTCATGGGGTCGGATCGTATCCGGCGGGCGTCGCGGGTCGGTCGGGCAGGAGGCCCTGCGCACGCAGGTGGTCGACGGTGGCACGCACGGCGCCCTCGTCGGCCGCGCCGCGCGCGACCCCGAGCCCGACGAGCGCGTCGGCCACGCCGCCGGCGTCCGGCACCGAGGCCCACACGACGGCCGCGTCGCCGGCGAGGAGGTGCACCCGTCCGGTGACCGCGTCGTGCACGACGAGCTCGGTGCCGAGCTCGACGGTCGTCGTCGACGGCGTGATCGGCCCGAGGACCGGCGTCGGCGCCACCGCGGTGGCGGGGGCCTCCGCCAGCTCCCGCACCAGGGCGACCGGTTCGGCGGCCGCCGGATAGGTGGTCTCCCATGCCGGGCAGGCGCGTGCGAGACCGGCGATCCACGGCAGCGCGGCGCCGCCCAGGCGGCCGAGATTGGTCGCGTGGGCCGCCAGCGCCAGGACCGCCCCGCCCGGGGTCAGTGCGGTGCGCCCCGGCGGCGCCTCCGGCGCGAACCGGGGGAACACGATGCCGCCGGGCGCCAGCTGCGGCGCGACGGCGTCGGCGCGGAGGGCCGATGCCGGCACGAGCCCGGCCGCGCCGAGATCGAGCGGCTTCGGGTACGCCGCGATGGTGCCCGTCCGCCGATCGAGCGCCGCGTACTCGTCGGACAGATACGAGAGCCCGGCGCGGATGCAGGCCGCGGCGAGGGTGGACTTGCCGGCGCCGGAGGCGCCGGGCAGCAGGACGGCGCTGCGGTCGCCGACGACGGCTGCGTGGACGAGCAGGTGGGGAGCCATGGTGGCGGCGACCGTGTTGAGCCACCACACGACGGTGGCGGCCGCGACCGACTCCTCGACGCCGCGGTGCGCGACCGCGCCGTCGGCCACCAGGCGCCAGGTCCCGCCCGACTCCCGCTCGACCACGAGCTCACGCGCGGCACCGTCGGCGACGACGAGGTCGCCGACCACGGTCGCCAGCTCCGCCGCCAGCGCCGGGGGCGCCGACAGGGCGACCCGGATGCCGAGGACGTCGACGACTATCGGGTCGCCTCCGGCACGGGCCGGCCGGTCACCGCGGCGGCGACGTCGACCGCCTCGTCCTGTCTTCGGACGGGACGGACGGCCAGGAGCACGAAGAGGGCCGGGAGCACGAGCGATCGTTGTCGCACGAGGATCCCGAAGTTGGCGAACGACGCGAACGTCATCGCGTAGAGGATCGTCAGGACCCAGCAGTAGAGCAGGAACGGGGTCTCGCGCCCGCGGGAGAGCGACGTCCGGATCGACGAGAACCGCACGACCAGCGCGCCCGCGAGGATGACCGTCTCGAGCGAGGCGACGAGCCCGAGGGGGCTACCGGCCTCCCACGGGAACGGCCGCAGCAGCACGGTGGCGAAGCCGCGCGGCAGGTTGACGGGGCTCAGGTAGTCGCCACCGGTGTCGAAGCTCGACCCGCCCTCGCCGGTCTGCTGGGCCTGGGTGTTGAGGGTCTGTTCGACCGAGTTCAGTGACAGGTCCTTCATGCCCAGGAACTTCATGCCCTGACCGACCGTGAACGCGACGAGCACCGCGATGACGACGAGCCCGATGGTGCGCGTGGCGACGCCCTTGTTCGGGTCCCGGGGCCGGAACATCCCGACGATGTAGGCGAAGCCGGATGCGATGGTGACGAGCGCGAGCAGGTGCGGACGCACGACCCACAGCACCCACCCGCCGGCGAAGCCGAGGAGCAGACCCTTGATGAGCCGCTGCTTGAGGAAGAACGCGGTCGCGAGCGCCATCGCCCCGATCCCGAGCTGCATCAGCGACTCCTTGCCGATGGAGCTCGGCCAGAACGCGATGCTCGGAGCGAAGAGCACGAGGAAGAGGTAGAGGCGCTTGTCGATGAAGGGGACCGACTCGACGGTCGCGCGGTACCAGAGGTACGAGCCCACGAGCGCCAGCAACCCGAAGATGAAGAAGCCGGCGACCATGTGGTCGCCGAAGACGTAGTACACGACGCCGGTGAACCACCGGAGGAAGTTGGTCTTGCGCAGGTCCTGGAGGTAGGGCTCGACCCCCTGCCCCATCCACGCCTTGGCGAACTCGCGTCCGTACTGGTCGAACCCGGCGGCGTCGCCGTTGCCGTTGTACGACGAGACGAGCGTGTAGTAGCGGAACAGCGACGCGAGGATCTTGACGACGACGCCGGCGATGAGCCAGTCGCCGACCCAGGCCTCGTCCGGCCGGGTGCGGGCGAGGCGCCGCGCCATGGCCATCGCGAACAGCAGGCCCGCGACGGGGACGAGGACCACGCCGGAGAACGCGATGCCGGTCCGCGCGATGGCCGCGGTGAGGAGCAGCGCGACCACGCCGCCGACGAAGTACCGGGTGCCGGTCTCGTACGCAGCGGCGGGTGCGGTCGTCGGGCCGGTGGCCGGTTCGGGGGCGCCGGGACCCGGGCGGGGCTCGCCTCCCGGTGGCCGGGGAGGTGGTGTGCGCGCGCCGCCGCGGTCGGCGTCGCCCGCCACGGGGCGCGGCGGGCGGGCGGCGGCCCACCGCTGCTGTCGGCTGACGGGCCCGGTCGTGTCGCGCGTCGTGGCCCGGGGTCGGAGCTGCGCGTGCTCGACCGCCGCCGCCGACAGGGACGCCCGCGCCAGGGCCACGGTGGCCCGGGGAACCCGCGGCGGGAGATCGACGGCGCGTGGGCCGACCTGCCCCGTCCCGTCGATGGTGCCGATCGGGCCCACGACCGCCGGCAGCCGGGGCGTCGGTCCACCCGGCGCACGCCGGAGCGGGCGAGGCGCCGCCGCGGCGGCGTCGGGGCGCGGCTCGGGGGGCTCGGGCCGGGCGGACAGCGGCGGGAGCACCGGCGGGACGGGCGCACCGGCCTCGGGCTCGCCCGCGGGTCCCGCGACCGGGTCCGGGGACGGCGGGCGCGCACCGCGCGACCGCTCGGAGAGGGTGCGCCAGCGCCGCCAGTACAACGAGGGGGTGGACCCCTCGCCGTAGGTGAACCGCAGGAACTCGCGCGACGGCAGGACGAGCGAACGGGCGACGGCGATGCGCCGGCGGATCCCGCCGCCCCGCAGCTCCTCCATGCGTC
Source organism: Actinomycetes bacterium (assembly GCA_029781935.1). Classification (GTDB taxonomy): domain Bacteria; phylum Actinomycetota; class Actinomycetes; order S36-B12; family CAIYMF01; genus Longivirga. The sequence continues at coordinate 38,624 of JAKOVT010000294.1, forward strand.
GCTGCGAGGAGCGGTCCTCGGGCGCCACCGCCGCGTCGACGGACTCCCGCGGCTCGGAGCGGCCGGCGAGCTCGACGAGGGGGATCGGGAGCTCGGCGCCGACGTGCTCGGTCGCGGCCCGTACCGCGGCGGCCACCGTCGACGTCAGCTTCCAGCGCCGGGCCAGCTCGACGGCGTGCTCCGCGTCGACCTCGGGGTGACGGGCGACCTGGACGACGTCCCGGATCGACAGCGCGCGCGACAGACCGTCGCCGATGACCGCGTGCGCGCAGACCTCGACGAGGTGCGCGTCCCACGACGGGGCCGGCACCGGCCGGCCGTTGACCGTCACCGTCGTCCGGTCGGCGAGGATCTCGGGCACCGACACCGTCGCCCCGGCGAGGCCGGGGACGAGCGTCCGGTGCAGGTCGATGACGACGCCACCGGGGTGGACGAGGGTCAGGGCCTTGCCGATCGTGGCGTCGTAGCCGCGGATCGGCTCGGGCCGGGAGCGCGTGTACCCGAGGGTGCCGAGCGCCGCGACCGCCTCCTCGTGGCGGTCGCCGGTCACGAGGAGATCGAGGTCGGTGAAGGGACGGAGCGCGGGGTCGGGGTAGGCGGCGTGCGCGAGGACCGCGCCCTTGAGCACGACGGCGTCGAGCTCGGCGAGGACGGATTCGAGGCGGATGAGCTCACCCTCGAGCTGCACCGCGCGGATGGCCTCGGAGTCGAGGCGGGCGCGGAGGCGGTCGGCCGTGCCCGGGTCGAGGTCGACGAGACCCTCGTCCGCGGCGGCGGCGAGGAAGCCGGCGAGCCGGTGGGTGACCACGTCGTCCCAACGCGCCGCCCAACCGTCGCGCGGGAGGCGCGCCGGGTCGGAGCAGCCGACGCCCGCGAGCGCGAGGATCGCCGGGTCGATGGTGCTCACGGCGCCGGTCGGGCGAGGTCGGCCCGGACGAGGCCCTGCGCGAAGTCGAGGACGACCCGCTCGACCTCCTCGGTGGAGCTTCGCGTCCGGTCGGCGAGGTCCACGGCCGCCTCGGCGACGCTGGCGCCGCCGGCGAACGCCTCCCAGAGGTCAGGGCCCGCGCCGCCGAGGCGCTGGACCGCCGCCGTCGCGCCGCCCACGTTGACGAGCAGGTCGCCGCCGACCCGGCGGGTCGCCGCGGGGACCAGCGCCAGGCGGCTCCGCCGGTCGAGGCGCGGTGCGTCCGGCGCCGGCTCCATCAGGTGGGTTCGCTCACCATCGCCACGCCGAAGGGCGTCCCGCCCGCCAGTTCGAGCCGGGACGCGGCCTCGCGGGCCTCCTGGTCGGTGACCTGGCCGGCCTCGATGACCCAGAGCACGCTCCGGGTGCTCCAGGCGAAGATCGTCGCCGACGGGTCCTCGAGCAGCGCCGGTCCGGCGATGACGATCACGTCGACGCCGGCCGACGCCAGTCCCTCGAAGAGGCGTGGCAGGCCCTCGAGCAGGTCGTCGGCCTGGACCTCGCTGGGAGCCACGACCGTGAGGTTCGACAGGTCGCTCGTGACGAGCCGCTCGCGGATCTGGCCGTTGAGCCGACCGCTCTGGGCGACGGCGATCATGTCGGTCAGCGTGGGCGCGCCGGTCGCGGTGACCGCGTCGACGTACCACGACTGCCGGTCGTCGGTCGCGATCAGCGCCACGTCGAGGCCGAGATCGGCGAGGGCGCGGGCGAAGTTGGCGGCGACGCCGTCCTGCGCGTCGCCGACGGGCGACGTGACGACGATCGCGCGGGGCAGCTGGTCGGTCGCCACGCTGGTGGTGGCGAGCGCGCGGTAGGCGGCGTCGAGCGCGGATCCCGGGAGCGCGAGGCGGGCGAGGTCGGCCTCCGAGTGCACGGGCAGGGTCGACAGGACGGGCGCGCCGAGGGCCTTCATGGCCGATCGGGGCTCGCGGATGGTGCGGTCGAGCACGTCGATGAGCACCGGCACGCCGATGGCGAGGAGCACGCCGAGGCCGAGCGCCACGCCGACGGGCATCCAGGGCGAGGGGACCGGCGGGACGATCTCGGTCGGGTTGGGCCGCTCGACCACCGTCGCGAACGACGACGGGGTCAGCGCGTCGGCGCTGCTGTCGGCGTACTTCTGGCGGGCGACCGCGATGCGGTCGACGAGCGCGCGGTGCTGCGACGCGAGCAGGACCACGTCGGTGTTCGCGTCAGGAGGCAGGTAGACGGCCGGGGGCGTCTGGCCCGGCGCCGTGGCCGCGGTCTGCGTGGCGTCGAAGGCCCGCAGCTGGTTCAGCACGTTGGCGTCGAGGGCCTGGAGCTGGGTGTCGACCTGGGCGAGCTGGTTCTTGTACACCTCGAGCGACGTGCGTGCGCCCTTGGTGCTCCCGTTGTCGTCCTCGCCGACCTTCTTCCGGCGGGCGTTGCTGTACGAGTCGGAGTAGGCGTCGATCAGCTTCACGGCCTGGGCCTGCTCGGGCGCGGTGACCGTCAGGGTGAGGATGTCGCCCTTGCCCGTGGTCTGGTTCCCCGTCTTGCCCGCCGTCGCGCTGGGGTCGAAGTTCGTCTTGAAGCCGAACGTCACGCGGTCGCGGTCGTCGCCCTTGATCCCGGCGGCGTCCATCGCGGCGGCGGTGGTCTCGCTGGAGAGCGCGATCTGGGCCTGCCCCTGGAGGAGCTCGGCCGGCACCCCGGCGGGCAGGGCCCCGTCCTTGCCGCGAACGGGGACGAGCAGCAGCACCTGGGCCTGCCACTTGTCGCTCCCGCGAGCCTGCTTCCGGGTGAAGAGGAAGACGCCGAGCCCGATGATGGACAACAGGAACATCGCCACCGAAACCCGCCAATGGCGACGAACCGATCCGATGACGTCAGCGAACTGCATGCGTTCCTCGTGCCGTGGGCTGGGGCGGACGGTCGACCGCGCTCCGTCGCCCGGGCGGTTCCCGGACTGGGGGTCGACGCCCGCTGCGGGAGGCAATGGTACCCCCAGCCCGGCCGGCCGAGGACGCGGCCCCGGCGTGACGGGGAGGGCCGGCGACGAGAGGTACGATTTCGGCTCGCTTTCGCTGGGAGTCCGCGGGTCGTATGAGCGATTACTGGGAGGTCGCGGCCGAGGATCGCGTCGACGCGCCGGCCGCTGACGTACCGGACGATCCCGGGGACGACGGCCTGGCCCCACCGCCGAGGCCGCCGGCGCCGGCCGAGGCGCCCCCGGAGGACCGCCCGGCGACCGGTCGGGCCGCCCGCGCGTCGGGTCCGTGGACCCGGCACCGGTTCTGGCTGGGTCTGGGCGCGATCGCCGTGGTCGGCGCGGCGCTGCGGCTCTGGCGGGTCCTGGGCGATCACCGGGCGTCCATCGGCAATGACGGGGCCGACTTCCACCTGAGTGGGATCCGTCTCGCCGACGGCCACGGGTTCGTGAACACGCTCTCGGCCCTCGACGTGCCGGCGGCGCCCCATCCGCCCGGCTGGTCGCTCACGCTCGGCGCGGTCTCGTGGCTCGGCGGGCGCAGCATCGAGACCCATCAGCTGGTGGCGGCGGCGCTCGGCGTGCTCCTCGTCGTCCTCGCCGGACTCGTCGGCCGCCGGTACTTCAACCCCCGGGCCGGCCTGGTCGCGGCCCTGCTCGTGGCGGTCTACCCCGGCTTCTGGCTCGTGGAGAGCGACGTGCTCGGCGAGCCGTTGACCCTGGTGGTCCTGGCCGTGGCGATGCTGCTGGTGGCCGACCTGCGCGATCGGCCGACGCTCGGCCGCACGGCGTTGGTCGGCGCCGTGTGCGGCGTGCTGGCGATGACCCGGTCGGACGCGCTCCTGTACCTCGTCCTGGTCGTCGTGCCCGTGCTCGCGGCGGGCGGGGGGGGG
>JAKOVT010000300.1 GCA_029781935.1 Actinomycetes bacterium
CCGGTGCGGGACGCGAGGCGGGCTCGCACCCAGCCCGGGTCTGTCGTAGATGCAGGTGCGCGTCGTGCGCGCGAACGGTCCCAGCACGGATCGCCACATCCGGTGGTCGGCGTGCAGCCCGGCGATGACGACGATCGTCAGGCGCCCCGAACCCGCGCAGGCGATCCACTGGCTGATGCCGGCTGCGCGGACCGTGCGGATCGACCACTGCAGGTCCGGGGGAGCGGGGCGGGCTCGCGGGGCGACCACCTGCGGGCCGGCGTCGCCCTGCGCGGCGAGGGTGGGGGCGACGGTGCGCGTGCTGACGAGCGCCGCGAGGACGAGGACCGCCATCGCGGCGATCCCTTGTCGGCGAACAGCTCCCGAGGAGCGCATGCCTGCAACGCTAGGCGCGGGCGTCGTCGGACGGGGGGATCCTTACCGGTTCCAGACGCAGCGGCGGGCCACAGGGCGGCGGACCGGGGCGGTCGTCGGGCGTTGCCTGCCGCCGTCGCGCTGGTCGGTGTCGCGCTCCTGAGCGGCTGCGGACCCGCGTCGGCGTCCCCCGCCGCCCCTGCCGCGTCACCTGTGTCGCCGACGCCCGGCCAGAGCTCGCTCCTCCCGACCGCGTCGCGCGGGACGCCGACCGATCGGGCGTCGGGCGCCGCCGGGATCTCGCCCCCGCCCGCCGCATCGGTCGCGCCCGTCCGGCTGTCGCCGCCGACGATGCCCGGTACGACGTGGTCATTGGCTCCGGCCACGGACGCGGTGCGGATCGCACGCCTCGGGGCGACGACGCTGATGTGGATGGACACCACCAGGCTCCGGTTCCGCTACGTCCCCGGCACGACGTACCCGGAAGGATCGCCGGCGACGACGCAGGACCGTTCCCCGGCGTCGTGGGTGCCGTCGATGGTCGCCGCGTTCAACTCCGGGTACAAGCTCAGCGACCGCGTGGGCGGCTTCGAGTACCTCGGCCGGACGGTGCAGCCGCTCCGGCCCGGGCTCGGCGCCTTCACGGTGACCCGAGACGGGGTCCTCTCCGTCGGGGTGTGGGGGCGCGACCTCGCCATGGCTCCGGGGGTCCTCGTGGTCCGGCAGAACCTGCCCCCGCTCGTCGAGGGCGGGGTCGTCCGCGCCTCGACGTCGGACAGCCCCCGGACGTGGGGCATCGCGAACGGCAACTCGCCCCGGGCCAACCGCTCTGCGCTGGCCCGGCTCGGCGACGGCTCCTTGGTGTTCGCCTTCGCCCACGACGTCACGGCGCTGCAGCTGGCGCGTGCGCTCGTGTCGGCGGGATCGGTCGATGCGGTGATGCTGGACATGAACAGGTCCTGGCCCACGGGATTCGTCTACCGCCACGTCGGAGGAGCCGTGGTGGGACGCCGCATCGACCCGAGGATCGTGCGCGACCCGTCGACCTATCTGCATCCGTTCAAGAAGGACTTCGTTGTCGTCGCCGTCCGGTGAGCCGCGGTCGGGTGCGCCCGGCACCGACTCGCTCCTCACCGGCTGGGGTCTCACCATGCCGACGCGCGCCCGCGTCGTGCAGGCGCGCGACGTGGCCGAGGTGGTCGATGCGGTCACGACGCGCGGCCCGCGGGGAGTGCTGGCTCGGGGAGCGGGCCGTTCGTACGGCGACGCGGCCCAGAACGCCGGCGGCACGGTGATCGACGTCGCCGCGCTGGACGACGTCGAGGTGCTCCCCGACGGCGACGTCGTGGCGGGAGCCGGCGCCCTGTTCTCCCGGCTGGTCCCCGAGCTGCTCTCCCGAGGCAGGTTCCTGCCGGTCACGCCGGGCACGCGGTTCGTGACGGTGGGCGGCGCCGTGGCCGCGGACGTCCACGGGAAGAACCACCATCGCGACGGATCGTTCGGCGCGCACGTCCGCTGGGTCGACATCGTCACCGCCGACGGCGCGGTCCGCAGGCTCAGCACGGAGGGCGAGGACGCGCGGCTCGCCGCGGCCACGATCGGCGGCATGGGGCTCACCGGCGTCATCGTGGCGGCACGGTTCGCCACGATCGCGGCGCCGTCGTCCTACCTCCGCGTCGACACCACCCGGCACGGCGACCTCGACTCGCTGATGGCGCGCATGGTCGAGATCGACGCGACTCGCCGCTACTCGGTCGCCTGGGTCGACGGCACGGCTCGAGGCCCGGCGCTCGGGCGCGGGGTGCTGACGGTGGGAGAGCATGCCGAGCACGCTCCGACGGGCCGGCGAGACGCCGTCCCGGTGCGACCGCGGGCATCGCTCCCCAGACTCCCGGTGAGCCCGCTCACCAAGGTGTCGGTGAGCGCCTTCAACGAGCTGTGGTTCCGTCGGGCACCGCGCTCCCGGGACGGCGAGCTGCAGAGCGTGGCGGCGTTCTTCTACCCGCTCGACGCGGTCGGCGGCTGGAACCGCCTCTACGGCCGACGCGGTTTCCTCCAGTACCAGTTCGTCGTGCCCGACGAGGCCGGCGGCGTCGTCCGCACGGTGCTCGAGCGGTTGTCCGCCGTCGGGGCCGCGTCGTTCCTGTCCGTCCTCAAGCGGTTCGGGCCGGGCCGCCCGGAGTCGCCGCTGTCGTTCCCGATGCCCGGGTGGACGCTGGCCCTCGACCTGCCCGTGGCCACCCCGGGGCTGGCGGCGGTCCTGGACGAGCTCGACGGCGAGGTCCTCGCTGCCGGGGGGCGGCACTACCTCGCCAAGGACTCCCGCGCGGTTCCCGCGACCATCCGGACCGGCTACGACGGACTGGACCGGTTCCGGGCGGTGCGCGACGAGCTGGACCCTGATCGAGCCTTCATCTCGGACCTCTCGCGGAGGCTGGACCTGTGACCGACGCCCTCGATCGCCCCACCTCGATCCTCGTCCTCGGTGCGACGAGCGAGATCGCGCAAGCCGTCGTCAGAGCCGTGAGCAGCCCCGCGCTCCAGCGGCTCGTCCTCGCGGCGCGCCCGTCGGAGCAGCGTGCTGCCCTGGCCGCCACCTGCGGCTCGGTCCCCGTCCTCGAGGTGCTCGACTTCGAAGCACGGGACCCGTCCGGTCACGCCGCGCTGCTCGACGGGGTGTTCGAGCGCGGCGACATCGACATCGTGCTCGTCGCCTTCGGTGTGCTCGGCGACCAGGAGGCGTTCGAGGCCGATCCCGACCTCGCCGTCGACGCCGCCCAGGTGAACTACGTCGGCGCCGTCTCGGTGTGCCTCGGCGCTGCGCGTCTCCTGCGGGCCCAGGGCCACGGTGCGCTCGTGGTCCTGTCCAGCGTCGCGGGCGAACGGGCGCGGCGCAGCAACTTCGTCTACGGGTCCACGAAGGCCGGCCTCGACGTCCTCGCCTCCGGTCTGGCCTACTCCTTGGACGGCAGCGGTGCCCGTGTGCTGGTCGTCCGCCCCGGTTTCGTGCGCACGTCCATGACGGCCCACCTCGCGCCGGCTCCTCTCTCGGTGGACGCGGACGAGGTCGCAGCAGAGGTCGTGCGAGGACTGCGTCGCCGGGCCTCGGTCGTCTACGCGCCCCGGCCGATGCGGCTGGTCATGTCGACGTTGCGGCATCTGCCCCGTCCGGTGTTCCGGCGGCTGCCGCTCTGACCTCCTGCGAACACTTCGCAGCAACCGTCCGCGGAGTGGGCCCTCCGGTCTCGCGCGCCCAGCTGCCGACTACTGTCTGCGCATGCGTCCTCGCGTGAACCTGGTGTCGCGCCGCTTCGTCGACTACCGACGGGTGGCGAGCCAGATGTGTCGCGGCGCGGACCGGCGAATGCCCTCGGCTGCCTGAGCAGCCCCGCACCTCGCCCGGCCGGGACGACTCCCCGGTCCTCTGCCCTGCCTGCATCCCCACGCGCGTCCGCGCACCGCGCCACCCACCCTCGCTCGCCCCGTGCGGGCCACCGCACCCCCATGAGACGGAGAGAACCCATGAGCAGCTCCTGGAGCTTCGAGACCAAGCAGATCCATGCCGGTCAGACGCCCGACGGCACGACCAACGCGCGCGCCCTGCCGATCTACCAGACGACGTCGTACACCTTCGACTCGTCGGAGCACGCCGCGAACCTGTTCGGGCTCAAGGAGCTCGGCAACATCTACACCCGCATCGGCAACCCGACCCAGGCCGTCGTCGAGGACCGCGTCGCCGCGCTCGAGGGCGGCGTCGCGGCGCTCCTCGTGTCGAGCGGGCAGGCCGCCGAGACCCTCGCGCTGCTGAACATCGCCGAGGCGGGCGACCACATCGTCTCCAGCCCGTCGCTCTACGGCGGCACCTACAACCTGTTCCACTACACCTTCCCCAAGCTCGGCATCGAGGTGAGCTTCGTCGAGGACCCCGACGACCTCGAGCAGTGGAAGGCCGCGATCCGCCCCAACACCAAGGCGTTCTTCGGCGAGACCATCGCGAACCCGAAGAACGACATCCTCGACATCGAGGGTGTCGCCAAGGTCGCCCACGAGTACGGCGTCCCGCTGATCGTCGACAACACCGTCGCCACGCCGTACCTGATCCGCCCGATCGAGTGGGGCGCCGACGTCGTCGTGCACTCGGCCACCAAGTACCTCGGCGGCCACGGCACGGCGATCGCCGGCGTCATCGTCGACAGCGGCAACTTCGACTACGCGCAGTACCCCGAGCGCTTCCCGAACTACAACCAGCCCGACCCCAGCTACCACGGACTCGTGTACGCCCGCGACCTCGGCGTCGGCTCGGCCTTCGGCGCCAACCTGTCGTTCATCCTCAAGGCGCGCGTGCAGCTGCTGCGCGACCTCGGTGCTGCCGCCGCGCCGTTCAACGCGTTCCTCATCGCGCAGGGCCTCGAGACGCTCTCGCTGCGCGTCGAGCGCCACGTCGAGAACGCGCAGAAGGTCGCCGAGTGGCTCTCCGCGCGCGACGAGGTCGAGTCGGTGAACTACGCCGGCCTCCCGTCGTCGCCGTGGTACGAGGCGGGCAAGAAGTACGCCCCGAAGGGCACCGGCGCCGTGCTGGCGTTCGAGATCAAGGGCGGTGTGGAAGCGGGCGCGAAGTTCGTCGACGCGCTCGAGCTGCACAGCCACGTCGCGAACATCGGCGACGTGCGCTCGCTCGTCATCCACCCCGCGTCGACGACGCACTCGCAGCTGACGCCCGAGGAGCAGCTCGCGGCCGGCGTCACGCCGGGTCTGGTGCGCCTCGCCGTCGGCATCGAGAACATCGAGGACATCCTCGCCGACCTCGACGCCGGCTTCCGGGCCGCCAAGCAGGCCTGAGCACCATGAGCGCGCCCCGGGTGCTCCCTCCTGCCAGCGGTGCCTGGCAGGAGGGGGACCCCGTGGGCTCGCGCCGCTTCGCCGACGTCGGACCCGTCGACCTCGAGCTCGGTGGGCACCTCGAGGACGTGCGGGTCGCCTACGAGACCTGGGGCCGGCTCGACGCCGAGCGCTCGAACGCGGTGCTCGTGCTGCACGCTCTCACCGGTGACTCGCACGTCGTCGGATCCACCGGTCCGGGTCATCCGACGCCGGGCTGGTGGGACGGCCTCATCGGCCCGGGGGCCGCGATCGACACCGACCGCTGGTTCGTCGTGGCGCCCAACGTCCTGGGCGGGTGCCAGGGCACCACCGGTCCGTCCTCGCTCGCGGTCGACGGCCGTCCCTGGGGGTCGCGGTTCCCACGGATCACCGTCGGCGACCAGGTCGCCGTCGAGCGCCTCCTGGCCGACCACCTCGGCATCGCGCGCTGGGCCAGCGTCATCGGCGGCTCGATGGGCGGCATGCGTGCGCTGGAGTGGCTCGTCGCGTCGCCCGAGCGTGTCGGCAGCGGGCTGGTCCTCGCGGTCGGCGCCGTCGCCTCGGCCGACCAGATCGCGACCCAGACGACGCAGACCCTCG
>JAKOVT010000306.1 GCA_029781935.1 Actinomycetes bacterium
CGAGGGGTGGAACTGGTCGGCGCTGAAGAACCGCTCGGGCTCGGCCTCGAACCGCTCGCCGAGCAGCTGGGCGAGCGGGACCGGGCGGCCGCCGGCCTCGCGCACGGCGATGTCCTGCGCGGCCGCGAGCTCTCGCGACATCCGGCGCGCGACCTGGCGCAGCGGGGTGGCGAGCGGACGCACCGTGCCGAGGTCCGGACAGGTGCCGACCACGACCTCCGAGCCCGCCTCGCGCAGGCGGCGCACGGCGTCGCCGAGCAGGCGCACCGAGTGCTGCGGACGGGTGAGGTGGGTGACGTCGTTGGCGCCGATCATGATCACGGCGACGTGCGGGCGCACGTGCAGGACGCGGTCGACCTGGGCCTCGAGGTCGCGGCTGCGCGCGCCCACGACCGCCGTGTTGGTGAGCAGCACCGTGCGGCCCGAGGCTGCGGCCAGGTCGCGGGCGAGGGTTCCGCCCGGCGTGGTCTCGGGGGAGTCGGCGCCCAGGCCGGCCGCTCCCGAGTCGCCGATGACGGCCAGGCGCAGCGACGTGCCGCGGGCGACGGTCGCGCCGGGCGGGAGGTAGCGGCCGTCGGCGTACGGCGGGACGGTCGTGCGCGGGCCGATGGTGCGGCGGGCCCGGCGGGCCTGGACCGCGAGGACGCCGAGGGTCGCGCCGGCCACCGCCGTGCCCACACCGAGCAGGCCGCCGCCGCCCTTGGCGGCCGCGACCGCGATCTCGCGCACCCGCTCGTCGCGGATCGGGAGGGTCGGGAGGGCGCGTGCCATGCCGCCATGGTGGCACCCTCGACCGACGATCCGCCTCGCACTTCCGGACGAGACGGATGTCGTCGCAGGTCGTCGCGCCTGCTCGGCGCGCTGCTCCGGCGCGCTGCCGGGCGCCCGGCGCGGTCCCGTAGGGTCGCGGCATGGAGTTCTCCGACAGCGTCGTCGATCTCATCGGCAACACCCCGCTCGTGCGGTTGCGGTCGCTCACCGCGCACCTCGGGCCCGACGCCCCGCTCGTGCTGGCCAAGGTCGAGTACCTCAACCCGGGCGGCTCGGTGAAGGACCGCATCGCCACTCGGATGATCGAAGCGGCCGAGGAGGCCGGCGAGCTGCGCCCCGGCGGCACGATCGTCGAGCCGACGAGCGGCAACACGGGGGTCGGCCTCGCGCTCGTCGCGCAGACCAAGGGCTACCGCTGCGTGTTCGTGTGCCCCGACAAGGTGAGCCAGGACAAGCAGAACGTGCTGCGCGCGTACGGCGCGGAGGTCGTGGTCTGCCCGACCGCTGTCGACCCCGAGGACCCGCGGTCCTACTACTCCGTCTCCGACCGCCTCGTGCGGGAGATCGACGGTGCCTGGAAGCCCGACCAGTACTCCAACAAGAACAACCCGCGATCGCACTACGAGACCACCGGTCCCGAGCTGTGGCGCCAGACCGACGGCCGCATCACGCACTTCGTCGCAGGCGTCGGCACGGGCGGCACGATCAGCGGCACCGGCCGCTACCTCAAGGAGGCGAGCAACGGCCGCGTCCGCGTGATCGGCGCCGACCCGGTCGGCTCGGTCTACAGCGGCGGCACCGGCCGCCCCTACCTGGTCGAGGGCGTGGGCGAGGACTTCTGGCCGACGGCGTACGACCCGACGGTGTGCGACGAGATCATCGCGGTGTCCGACGCCGACTCCTTCGAGGTCACCCGCCGGCTCGCACGCGAGGAAGGTCTGCTCGTGGGCGGCTCGTGCGGCATGGCCGTGCAGGCGGCGCTCGAGGTCGCCGAGCGGGCCGGCAAGGACGACGTCATCGTGGTGCTGCTGCCCGACGGCGGCCGCGGCTACCTCTCCAAGGTGTTCAACGACGAGTGGCTCGCGTCGTACGGCTTCCTGCAGACCTCCACCGACCGCACGGTCGGCGACGTGCTGCGCTCCAAGGGCCCGGGCATCCCCGAGCTCGTCCACACGCACCCGCAGGAGACCGTGCGCGAGGCGATCGACATCCTGCGGGAGTACGGCGTTTCGCAGCTGCCCGTCGTGAAGGCCGAGCCGCCGGTGAAGGTCGCCGAGGTGGTGGGGTCGGTGGTCGAGCGCGACCTCCTCGACGCGCTGTTCGCCGGCCGCGCGCACCTCGCCGACCCGGTCGAGAAGCACATGAGCCCGGCGCTGCCGCTCGTCGGAGCGGGCGAGCCGGTGTCGGTCGCGGTCGAGGCGCTCGAGAAGGCCGACGCCGCGATCGTGGTCGACGACGGCCTGCCCACCGGCGTCGTCACCCGGCAGGACCTGCTCGTCTACCTCGCTCGCTGACTCGGGCGGGCTGCGCGTCGTGACGATCAGACGGGGTCGTCCTTGACGATGTCGCCGCCCTTCATGACGAAGGGGATCGAGGCGTAGGCGTCCATGGCGTCGGTGAGCGGGTCGGAGCCGAGGGCCACGAGGTCGGCGTACCGCCCCGGACGCAGCGAACCGACGTCGAGCGCGCGGTCGAGGCACTCGGCGGCGCGGACGGTCGCCGACTGCAGCGCCTGCATCGGCGTCATGCCGTGGCGGACCATGTAGGGCAGCTGCCGTGCGGCGTCGGCCCAGGGGTAGACGCCGGAGTCGGTGCCGTAGGCGATCCTGACGCCGGCTGCGACGGCCCTGCGGAAACCGTCGCGCTGGGTCTGCGTGGTCTCGGCGTTCTTGCGCAGGGTCTCCGCGGACCAGCCGTCGCGCTCGCCGGTCTCCTGGATGAAGTCGCCGTTGTAGATGTCGGCGACGAGCCAGGTGCCGTGCTCGGCCATGAGCGCGATCGCCTCGTCGTCCATGAGGGAGCCGTGCTCGATGCTGCGTACGCCGGCCCGCACCGCGAGCTTGATCCCCTCGGCGCCGTGCGCGTGCGCAGCCACGTGCGTGCCGAGCCGGGCCGCCTCCTCGACGGCCGCGCGCACCTGCTCCTCGTCGAGCTCGACCTCGCCCGGCAGCGTGCCCTCGGTGAGCACGGCGCCAGTGGCGATGACCTTGATGAAGTCGGCGCCGCCCTCGAGGATCCGCCGCACGGCCGCCCGGACGTCGTCGACGTCGCGCACCACCCCGACGCGGAGGTCGGCCGGGACGCGGGCGTCGACCTCGGGCGGCAGCCCGGTGATGTCGCCGCCACCGCCCGGGCAGGTGACGTAGGCGCCTGCGCACATCATGCGAGGCCCGGGCACCCACCCGGCATCGATCGCGTCGCGCAGCGCGACGTCGGTCCACGCGCGGAACGTGCCGACGTCGCGCACCGTCGTGAACCCGGCGAGCACCGTGTCTCGCGCGTTGCGCACGCCGCTGAGCGCGTCGCGCGCCGGCGAGGAGTCGACGACCCCGGCGTACCCGTGACCGTTGTCGAGGTCGCCGACGAGGTGCGCGTGGCAGTCGATGAGACCCGGGACGACCCAGCGGTCGCGCAGGTCGACGACCGGCACGTTGTGCGGTCGCGCATCGAGCGCCACGACGTCGACCACCCGGTCGCGGTCCAGCAGGATCGCGCGGTCGGCGAGCACCTCGCCCGCGACGACGTCGACGAGCCGGCCGGCGAGCACGGCGGTGGTGACGGTCACGGGATCCTCCAGGCAGGGGGCGGCGGCCGGAGCGACGCTAGACCATCGGGGCGCGCGGACCCGAGCGTTCCCGGGCCGACGCCCGCGCCGGGTGCCCCGCCGGGTGCCGCGACGGGCCGTGGCCCACTAGCCTCGGCGCATGCTGCGGTACTTCGCCTACGGCGCCAACATCGACTCCGAGCGGATGGCGGCCCGCGTCCCCGGCGTCACCGTGGTCGGTCCGGCGTACGTCGACGGCTTCGTCGGCGAGTTCACGGTCCGCGACCGCGACTGGGGCGGCGGGGCGCTCAACGCGCGCGAGCGCGAGGGCGGCCGGTTGTGGGGAGTCCTGTACGAGGGGCCCGACGAGGCCTTCGCGGTGCTCGACACCTTCCAGGGCGACGCGTCGGTCCTGGAGAAGTCCACCGTGTCGGCGGTCGGTCCGCACGGACCGGTCGAGGCGTTCACCTACCGCCTGGTGCAGATCGCGAACTACGTCCGCCCGTCCGACCGCTACCTCACCCACATCACGCGGGCGATGAGGGCGCAGGGCCTTCCTCCCGAAGCGGTGGAGTCGGTCCTGCAGGCCGATCGCGACGCCGACGACACCGGGCCGAGCATCTCGTCCTGATCAGCTCCGGCTGATGCGGCTGCCGTCGAGCTCGCCGCGCACGCGCGCGTCGACCTCGGTCGGCTCGAGACCGCGCTCGCGCAGCAGCAGGTCGAGCTTGCGCTCGACGCGCTCGTCGGACTCCTTGGACAGCGACGAGCCCCAGAACAGCAGCAGCGAGAGGCCCGCTGTCAGCCACACGAGCTGCAGGAACGCCGACTGCCAGTTCTCCAGCGTCGACGACAGGAACTGGGGCCAGAAGTCCGACCACGAGAAGGCCTGGCCGTGCACCTGCGCCTCCCGCTGCACCACCATGAGCTGGAAGACGAACTGCCCGGACCAGGCGAGCAGGAACAGCACCGCGGTGACGATGCCGAAGGAGTAAGCCCGGGCGAACGCGGGGCGGGGTCGATGAGCCATGCGACGGCTGCTACCCGCGCAGCGCGCCCCGACACCTGGGAGCGCGGCGACGCTCAGAGCCGCTTGGTCATCTGGATGGCCGAGACCGTGAAGCCCATCTGCTCGTAGAGCGCCTGCGCGCCGAGATTGTCGCCGAAGACGGAGAGACCCACCCGCACCACGCCGAGATCGCGGCAGGCCCCCTCGGCGGCCAGCATCATGGCGCGGCCGTAGCCGTGGCGGCGCAGGTCCTCGCGGACCTCGAAGTCGAACCCGAACGCGGTGAGACCCTCGTCGGTGTCCGTGAAGCCCAGCCACAGGACGCCGACCGGCTCGGAGCCGTCGAAGGCCGTCCAGAGCCGCTGGCCTGCGGTCGCGAGCCCGTCGGGCAGCAGCCGGGCGTAGTCCTCGGCCGCCTTGGCGCGCGCGTCCGCGAGGGACATCGCGCCGGAGCGGTGGATCCCCTCGGCGTAGGAGTCCTCCGCACGCTCGCGGTAGGCGGCGTACTCGGTCTCGGTCATGGGCTCGAGGCGTACGGCGGGATCCGGCATGCCGCGAACCTAGCGCCGGGGGCCCACGGCACCGAGCGGGATGGGGGACGGCTGGGGGTCGGACCAGGGTCTCTCCCCGATGCCGCGGGTGCCCGCCGCCCCTAGCGTCGAGGGCATGGACGCGCTCTACGCCGCGTGGTCGCGGCTCCCACCCGAGATCGCTGCCGCGGCAGTGTCGCCACCGGCTCCTATGCTCGCCGGATGGAGCTCGAGTTCAGCGGCGAGGTCTGGTTCTGGCGAGGGCCGTCGCCGTACCACTTCGTCACCGTCCCCGACGACGAGTGCGGCGCCCTCGAGTCCACGGCGTCGCGCGTCAGCTACGGCTGGGGGATGATCCCCGTCTCCGCCACGGTCGGCGGCACCGACTTCACGACGTCGCTGTTCCCCAAGGACGGCGGGTACGTCGTGCCGCTCAAGGACAAGGTCAGGCACGCGGAGGACCTCGACGTCGGCGACGTCGTCACCGTCCGTCTGCGCGTCGACGTCGACCGCCCGCGCCGCGGGCGCTGATCGCACCGACGCCCCGCCCCCGTGCGGGGGCGGGGCGCTGTGGCAGGGGGTCAGAGGGCCGGCAGGAGGATGCCGGTCTCCGCGTGGCAGTCGTAGCCGTGCGGCACCTTGTAGAGGTACTGCTGGTGGTAGGGCTCGGCGTAGTAGAACGGCCGGTCCTCGGCGGGGGCGAGCTCGGTCGTGATCGGGTCGAAGCCCTTCCCGACCAGCACCTGCTCGTAGGCGTCCCTGGTGCGCGTGGCGAGGTCGGCCTGCTCGTCGGTGGTCCAGTAGAGCGCCGAGCGGTACTGCGTGCCGATGTCGTTGCCCTGGCGGTAGCCCGAGGTCGGGTCGTGGTTCTCCCAGAACACCTTGAGCAGGTCGTAGGTCGAGACCACGGAGGGGTCGTAGACGACGAGGACGTTCTCGGCGTGCCCGGTGCGGCCGGTGCACACCTCCTCGTACGTCGGGTTCGGTGAGTAGCCGCCCTGGTAGCCCACGGCGGTGGTGTAGACGCCGGGCACCCGCCAGAAGCGCTTCTCCGCGCCCCAGAAGCAGCCGAGCCCGACGTACAGGGACTCGACGCCGTCGGGGAACGGGCCTTCCAGCGGCGTCCCGAGGACCGCGTGGGTCGCAGGGACGTCGAAGATGCGCTCGGGGTGGCCCGGGTGGGCGTCGGCGGGAGCGACCATGCGGGTCTTGGCCGACGATCCGAAGAGGTTCATGGCTACCAGCCTTCCTGCGGGCGGCGGTCACGGCAACCGCGGCTCGCACCCGGTGCAACCGCAGCATGCCCCCGCTGGTTCCCGCCGGCGGCCGCGCGTTCGCGATCCGTAAGACCTCGGGGCGCGCGAGCGTCGGGAATGCCGGAGCGACCAGCCGTGGTTACTGCGAAGGATGGGCAGGAGACGTCTCAGACTCCGGCCCTCGCGTTCCCGGCCCAGGGGGCCCGCAGGTAGGTTCGACGGACCGCGCGATCGGCCCGTGGCCGACCGTCGAGCAGCGACCTGGTCCGACCGACCGGCAACCCCCGTCGGCACCCCGTGCCGGCCCGAAGGAGAACACGACATGGCACTGCGCCTGGGCGACGTCGCCCCCGACTTCACCGCGGACACCACCGAGGGTGAGATCAGCTTCCACCAGTGGAAGGACGGCTCGTGGGCCGTCCTGTTCAGCCACCCGGCCGACTTCACGCCCGTCTGCACCACCGAGCTCGGTCGCACGGCGGCGCTCAACGACCAGTTCGCCGCCCGCAACGTGAAGACCATCGCGGTCTCGGTCGACCCGCTCGACAGCCACCAGGGCTGGGCCGGCGACATCGGTGACGTCGGCGGCACCGACCTGAACTTCCCGATCATCGCCGACCCCGACAAGTCGGTCTCGCTCGCCTACGACATGATCCACCCGGGCGAGGGCGACACGTCGACGGTGCGCTCGGTCTTCATCATCGACCCGAGCAACAAGGTGCGGCTGATCCTCACCTACCCGAAGTCGGTGGGCCGCAACTTCGACGAGATCCTCCGCGTCATCGACGCCCTCCAGCTCACCGACCAGTACACGGTCGCGACGCCGGTCGACTGGCGTCCCGGTGACCGTGTCGTCGTCGCCACGACCGTGTCCACCGAGGACGCGCAGGCCACGTTCAGCAACGTCGAGGTCGTGAAGCCCTACCTGCGCTTCGCCGACGCCCCGAAGGCCTGAGCGCCAGGACCCGAGTGCGGTCGGTGCGCCTGATCAGCGCCTGATCTCCTCCAGAGCGGAGGGCCCGACCGGTTCACCGGTCGGGCCCTCCGTCGTCCCGCGCCGTGACATACCCGAATGCCCTCGCATCTCCGGGAATGCCATGGCATCTCCGCGATGGCGGGGGTGACCGGTCAGGGGACGACGAGGGGCTCCTGGCCGTCGGCGGCGAGGATCTGCTCGCGCAGGATGTCGCCGTGACCGGCGTGCCGGGCCAGCTCCCTCACCAGATGCAGCTCGACCCAGCGCAAGGTCATCGGGCTGCGCCTGTTGTGCTCGACGAGGTCGTCGAGCCGGTACGGCGCCGCGGCCGCGAGCGACTCGGCCCACGCGGCGCGGTAATCGGCGACGAGCGACGCGACGGTGTCGTCGTCGGTGAGGACGAAGCTCTCGTCGACGTCCTCCGGCAGCCCGACCTCGGCCCGGGTGCGGCCGAGCAGCCCGACCTGGAACCACACCCGCTCCACGAACGCGCAGTGCTTCACGATGCCGCCGAGCGTCGTGAGCGACGGCACCAGCCGGCGTCGGGCCTGCTCGTCGTCGAGACCGTCGAGCAGTAGGGCGATCTGCTCGCGCTGGTCGTGCACGAACGCCTCGAGCTGCGCCCGCTCGTCGCCGAGCTTGGTGTCGAACGATCCAGCCATGTCAGCTCTCCTCCGCGGCGGTCCGTGCCCTGATCCTGGCACTCCCGAGCTCGACCACCTCGTCGGCCGCATCGAGCAGCACCGGGTCGTGGCTGGCGACCAGGAGCGCGACACCGTGTGCAGCGGCTTCGGCGAGCACAGCCGCGACGACCTCGGCACCGGCCTCGTCGAGCTGCGACGTCGGCTCGTCCAGGACCGCGAGCACGGGCTCCACGGCGAGTGCCCGGGCGACCGCGACGCGTTGCCGCTCGCCGCCCGAGAGCGACATCACCGGCCGGTGCGCGAGCGCCGTGAGGCCGAGGCGGTCGCAGAGCTCGTCGGCGAGGGCGTCGTCGTGGGGCAGCCCGCGCGAGGTCCGGGCCAGCTCGAGGTTGTCGCGCACGTGCAGCGTCTCCACGAGCGAGCCGCCCTGCGTGACGACGGCGACGCCGGTACGGCGCACCGCGGCGCGCTCGTCGCGCGACAGCCCGGCGAGCGGTCGGCCGAGCAGCTCGACCGTGCCGTGGTCGGCCGGCGCGAGACCGACGAGGATCCGCAGCAGGGTGGACTTGCCCGACCCCGATCGGCCGGACACCACGGCGAGGGTGGAGGCGCGCACGTCGAGGTCGATGCCGTCGAGGACCGGGACGCCGTCGTACGCGACCGACACGTCGCGCAGAGACCCCACGGCCGGCCGCTCGTCGGTGCTCCGATCTCCGCTGGCGGTCGTCGCAGCCGCCGTCGGCGTGCCCGTGCCCGTGCCCCGAAGCAGCACGCCCTCGGCCGTCGCCACGGCGACCGCGCCGCTGCTGGCGCCGGCGCCGTGGCGCAGCGAGTCGGGCAGGCGGACCCAGCCGCGGTCGTCGACGACGAGGGTCTCGGAGTGCGGTGCGGCGGGGTCCCACTGCTCGGAGAGCCGGCCGTCGCGGATGCGGACCACGCGGTCGGCGACGCGCGACGCCCGCGGGTCGTGCGTGACCAGCACGAGCGTGGCCCCCAGGTCCGCGACCGCCGAGGCGAGCGCGTCGTAGACGGCGTCGGCGGCACCGGCGTCGAGCTCGCCGGTGGGCTCGTCGGCGAGCACGACGGCCGGGCGGTGGGCCAGGGCGGCGGCCACGGCCACCCGCTGCGCCTCGCCGCCCGACAGCGTGCCGGGACGGCGTACGGCGAGGCGCTCGAGACCCAGAACCCCCAGGGCCTCGCGCGCGGCGGCACGTGCGGGCCCCTTGCGGCAGCCGGCGAGGCGCAGCTGCAGCGCGACGTTGTCGAGCACGTCGAGCTCGGGCCGCAGCGACCGTCGCGAGCGCTGGTCGACGAGGCCGAGCCGGTCGCGGCGCAGCGCGGTGCGCGTGGCGTCGTCGGCGCGGGCGAGCTCCACGCCGTCGACGCGGACGCTCCCGGCGCTCGGCGCGACCTCGGCGGCGAGTACCGACAGCAGTGTCGACTTCCCGGATCCGTTGGGGCCGTGGACGACGAGGCGCTCACCCGTGGGAACGCGCAGGGACAGGCCCCGCAGTGCGGCGACCGAGCCCGTGGGCGCGTCGTAGAGGCAGAACAGGTCGTGGCACTCGACGGCGTCGCTCATCGCAGGTCCTCGTCGACGCGCTCCGGCCACGCGCTGCGCAGGGTTCGAGCGGCGA
>JAKOVT010000307.1 GCA_029781935.1 Actinomycetes bacterium
AGACCTCAGGCCGGTCACCTCCCCGTCGGAAGCGCTGGAGCGCGGCTCCTGGCTCCAGGTGGTCCGGGCCTACTTCCTGCTCACGAAGCCGCGCGTCCTCGGGCTGCTGCGCGTCACGACGGTTCCGGCCATGGTGCTCGCCGCGGGCGAGCTGCCGTCGCTCGGGCTCATCGGCGCCGCGCTGCTGGGCGGGGCGATGAGCGCCGGAGGCGCCAACACCATCAACTCGTGGATCGAGCGTGACCGCGACCAGGTGATGCGCCGCACGCACTCGCGGCCGCTGCCCGCAGGTGACATCTCGCCGCGGGCCGCCCTGGTCTTCGGGCTCGCGCTCGAGGCGATCGCGTTCGTCTGGCTGACCCTGACGGTCAACCTGCTCTCGGCCGCGCTGTCCGTGAGCGCCATGCTCTTCTACGTCTTCGTCTACACGATCTGGCTGAAGCCCCGGAGCCCGCAGAACATCGTCATCGGCGGTGCCGCCGGGGCGGTGCCGGCGCTGGTCGGCTGGGCGTCGGTCACCGGGTCGCTCTCCGCGTCGGCGTGGATCATGTTCGCGATCGTCTTCTGCTGGACCCCGCCGCACTTCTGGGCGCTGTCGGTCCGGTACCGCGACGACTACGCCCGGGCCGGGATCCCCATGCTGCCGGTCGTCGTCGGCACCGCCGCGGCCGCCCGCCAGATCCTCGTGTACGCCGTCGTGACCGTCGTGGTGAGCTTCGCGCTGGTCCCGGTCGCCGACCTCGGTTGGATCTACGGCATCGCCGCGCTGGCCCTGGGCATCTTCTTCGTGCTCGGCGCCGCCGACCTCGTGCGCCGGCCGACCCCCGAGGGCGCGCTGCGCTTCTTCCACTTCTCCAACACGTACCTGGCCGCGCTGTTCGTCGCGATCGCGGCCGACGTGCTCGTCCGTGCGGGCTGACACCCGCAAGCGGGGTGGTCTCCTCCTCGGCGGCATGGCCCTCGCCATCATCGTCGCGGTCGGGATCGGCGCGGTGCTCAACTCGGGCGACGACGGCAGCGCGAAGAAAGCCAGGGGCCCGGCGACCGTCGATCCCAACGGCACCGGCTCCGGCCAGCAGGCGCCCGACTTCGACCTCGCCCGGCTGAACGGGCCCGGACGCGTGAAGCTCTCCCGGTACAAGGGCCGACCGGTGGTGCTGAACTTCTGGGCGTCGTGGTGCGTCCCCTGCAAGGAGGAGTTCCCGCGGCTCAAGGCGCTCGTCGCGAAGCCGTCGAGCAAGCAGGCCGACCTTGCGGTGATCGGCGTCACCTACCGGGACATCCCCGAGGACGCGCGGTCCTTCGCCAAGGATCAGGGGGCGACGTGGACGCTCGCCAAGGGTGGCGACGGCGACCCGGTGGCCCGCCAGTACGGCATCCGGGCGGTTCCGCAGCTCTACTTCATCGACCGTGACGGTGTGATCCGCAAGCGCATCTTCGGCGGCCCGTCGGCCGATGTCATCGACCAGGCCGTCGCCGAGATCTCCGCGAAGCCGAAGCCGGCGAGGTCCGGGGCGTCGTCGACCTCGACGAGCACCGCCGCGAAGTAGCCCCGCCTACTGCTCCTCCCAGCGGAACCACCGGGCGGCGGCGAGCGGCGCCGCGACCGCCCAGATCACGAGCACGGCCAGCTCCCCGACCGGGAACGCGGTGCCCTTCAGGGCGGCCCGGACCGTCTCGGCGAGCGCGGCGGCCGGGAGCAGTCGGGCGACCGCCTCGACCGCGCCCGGCAGCTTCGCGAGCGGGTAGGCCATGCCGCCGAGGAACATGAGGACCAGGAACAGGGCGTTCGCCGCGGCGAGGTTCGCCTCCGCCCGGAGCGTGCCGGCCATGAGCATGCCGATCCCGGCGAAGGCGACGGTGCCGATCAGGAGCAGTCCGATCGCGAGCGCGATGCCGGTGGTCGCGTGCCAGCCCAGCGCGACCGCGGTCCCGATGATGACGACGGCCTGGATCACCTCGACGACGAGCACCTGGACCGTCTTCGCGGCGAGCAGCCCGCCCCGGGACAACGGTGTCGACCCGAGCCGCTTGAGGACGCCGTAGCGCCGTTCGAACCCCGTCGCGATGCCGAGGCTGACCATCGCGCTGGCCATGACCGCGAGGGCGAGGACGCCCGGCACGAGGAAGTCGAGCGGATCGCCCTTGACCGTGCTGAGGGCGTCGACCTTCCCGAAGAAGACGAGGATCCCGACGGGGATGGCGAGCGTGACGATCAGGCTCTCGCCCCGGCGCAGCGTCATCATCAGCTCGACGCGGGTCTGCGCGGCGACCCGGGTTCCGGCGGTCATCGGGTGCCCCGGGTCCGGCGCCCGGCGGCCGCGACGTCGGGCTCCTCGGTGAGCCGCAGGAAGACCTCCTCGAGGCTCGCGGACCCGGTGCGCAGCTCCGTCAGCTGCACCCCCGCGTCGCAGAGCCGCGCGGTGAGCGCGGCCACCAGCTCGGGGGTGGGGGGCGCGCCGACGCGATAGTCGGCCGGGCCGGACTCGACCGTCACCGGCACGCCGAGGTCGGCGGCGAGCGCCGCCGCGTCGACGGGGGTCGCGGTCGAGAACCGCACCGAGGGGTCCACCGCGCCGCGCGTGACCTCGGCGGGGGTCCCCGAGGTGACGATGCGACCGTGGTCGAGGATCGCGAGGCGGTCGCAGAGCTGCTCGGCCTCGTCCATGTAGTGGGTGGTGAGCACCACGGTGGTCCCGCGCTCGCGCAGATCGCGCACGAGCTCCCAGGTGTCGGCGCGGGCGCGCGGGTCCATGCCGGCCGTCGGCTCGTCGAGGAACACCAGCTGCGGTCGCCCGATCACCGCGGTGGCGAGCGACAGGCGCTGCGCCTGACCGCCGGACAGGCGCCGTACCATCGTGTGCGTGTGCTCGCGCAGACCGACGAGGTCGACGAGCCGCTCCGGGTCGTCGGGGTCGTCGTAGAACGCGGCGTACAGGCGGAGCAGCTCCAGCGGCCGCAGCCCGGGGTAGAGCCCGCCCTCCTGGAGCATGACGCCGACGAGCGGGCGCAGCGTGGCCGCGTCGGTCGCCGGGTCGTGGCCGAGGACGCGCACGGTCCCGCCGTCGGCGGCCCGGTAGCCCTCGAGGATCTCGACGGTGGTGGTCTTGCCCGCGCCGTTGGGGCCGAGCAGTCCGAAGATCTCGCCGGGCGCGATGGTGAGGTCGATCCCCCGCAGCGCCACCCGGTCGCCGTAGCGCTTCTCGAGCCCGCGCAGCTCGACGGCCGCGGTCACCGGTCCCTCCACGCCACGAAGTTGCCCAGCTCCCGCAGTGCCACCCGGGCCTCGTCGGTGACGGGCGCGCGGTCGAGCGCAGTGAGGCTCTGGGCGACCAGGCCCTCGATCGCGGACTCGACCTCGGCGACCGCGCCGCAGTCGATCATGACCTGCTGCAGCGCGGCGATGTCGGTGTCGGTCAGCGTCGGGGTACCGATGCGCTCGAGCAGCCCCCGGCCGGTGGCGTCCGCCCGGGCCGCGGTCGCGGCCACGAGCGGGGTGAGCTTGCCCTCCCGGAGGTCGTCGCCGACCGGCTTGCCGGTGCGCGCTGGATCGCCGAACACGCCGAGCAGGTCGTCGCGCATCTGGAAGGCCTCACCGAGGGGCAGACCGAACTCGGAGAGTGGTGCGGTGAGCTCGGCGGACCGACCGGCGAGCGCCGCCCCGAGGTGCAGCGGACGCTCGACCGTGTACTTGCCGCTCTTGTACCACTCGATGCGGCGGGCCACGACCGGGTCGCGCTCGCCCGAGGCGGTGGCCGCGAGGTCGAGGTACTGGCCGACGCACAGCTCGATGCGCAGCTCGTCGTAGAGCCGGCGGGCGTTCGCGGGTAGGACCGACGCGAGCTGATCGGCGTAGACGAACGCGAAGTCGCCCACCAGGATCGCCACACCCTCCCCGAAGCGGCGGGCCTCGCCGCGCCAGCCCCGTTCGCGGTGCACCGAGATGGCCTCCGTGTGCACCGCGGCCGCGCCCCGCCGGGTGTCGGCGTTGTCCATCACGTCGTCGTGGACCAGCGCGAACGTGTGGAGCAGCTCGAGCGCGGCGCCGAGATCGACGACCCGCGGGTCGGCCGGATCGCCGCCGGCGCCGACGAAGGCCCAGTGGCAGAACGCCGGGCGCAGCCGCTTGCCGCCCGCGAGCACCAGGCGGCGGAGGGCGTCGAGGGGGGCGACGAGCCGGTCGTCGACGAGCGCCCAGCGCGCGATCTCCTCCGCGAGCAGCGCGTCGACCCGGGCGTCCACCGCGGCACCGACCGTCGCCAGGCCGGGTGGCGGCGCGGGGGCCAGATCGACGGGCTCGGGCATCCGGAGCACCTTAGGTTCCCCATAGCCGGACGGGCCGCTCGGAACCGGGCACGGCCGGTCTCGCTACGATCCGCGGTCACGCCGAGGAGGACCGCATGACCGACATCTCGCTCGCCGACTTCACGGCCGGTGCGACGGATTGGCTCGATGCCCACGCCGCGAAGCGCAGCGAGGAGCGCTTCGTCTGGGGTGAGGGCTCCGACCGGGTCGGGATGTTCGACGAGAAGTCGTCCGCGCAGGAGGCCGCCGAGGTCGCCGCGGCCAAGGAGTGGAAGGCGGCCGAGTTCGACGCCGGCTACGGCTGGATCACCGGGCCGACCGAGTACGGCGGCCGGGGCCTGTCGCGCGAGCACGACCGGGCGTACCGGGAGGTCGCGGCGCAGTACGCGGTCCCGTCGCAGTCCTGCTTCGGCATCGGCCTGGGCATGGTGGCGCCGACGATCCTCGCCCACGCCGTCCCCGAGGTGAAGGAGCGCTACCTGCGCTCGATGTGGCGGGGCGACGTCATCGGCTGCCAGCTGTTCTCGGAGCCGATCGCCGGCTCGGATCTCGCGGGCATCCAGACGAAGGCCGAGCGCGACGGCGACGAGTGGATCCTCACCGGCCAGAAGGTCTGGACGTCGAACGCGCAGTACGCCGACATCGGCGAGATCATCACCCGCACGTCGCCCGACAAGCCCAAGCACAAGGGCCTCACGATGTTCGTGGTCGACATGCACGCGCCCGGCGTCGAGGTGCGCCCGCTGCGCCAGATGACCGGGGGCGCGAGCTTCAACGAGGTGTTCTTCGAGGAGGTGCGGGTCCACGACTCGCACCGCCTCGGTGACGTCGACGAGGGCTGGACCGTCGCCCTGACCACACTCATGAACGAGCGGGCGTCGATCGGCGGCGGGAGCGGGCCCGGTGGCGGGGGGATGAGCCTCACCCGCTACTTCGAGATGGCGAAGCACTTCGGGGTGAACGACGACCCGATCGTGCGCCAGCGGCTCGCCGATGCATACATCCACACCACGGTCGCCCGCTACAACAACCTGCGCGCGATGGCGAAGATCCGCGCCGGACAGCTGCCCGGGCCGGAGATGTCCACCGGCAAGCTCGCGCTGACCAACAACATGCAGCGGGTCGGCGCGCTCGCGTCGGAGATCCTCGGCCCCCGCCTCGCCGCCGACTCCGGCGAGTGGGGCACGTTCGCGTTCTCCGAGATGGTGCTCGGGACGCCGGGCATGCGCGTCGCCGGTGGCACCGACGAGGTGATGCGCAACATCCTCGGCGAGCGGGTCCTCGGCCTGCCCAAGGAGCCGAAGGGCTGACGTGCGGCCCTTCGAGCGGCTCCGCTCCCTCGCCCGCAACTTCGGCGACGACGAGGAGGTGCTCCTCGAGGAGTCGGCCGACTGCCTCGCAGGCTTCGCCGACGACCCGATGGGCGTCGTCATCGCGTGCCGGCGCCTGCTGGCGTACCACCCGCGGGTACCGACGCTGTGGTGGATGTGCGCGCAGGTGCTGAGCGCGCCGGACCCCGCCGAGGGCGCATGGTCGGCGTGGCGTGAGTGGCGCTCGGATCCCACGCCGGCCCGGCTCGCGGGCGCGCTCCCCTTCCCCCACGAGCAGCCGGTCGCGGTGCTCGGGTGGCCGCCGGTGCTGCGCGACGGGCTGGCCGACCGCGTCGACCTCGAGCTGCTCGCGCTGCGCAACCCGTACGGATCGGACGGCCTCTCGCGCCGGCTGCGCACGTCGGTGCAGCCGGTGCGCGTCGTCGACGTGACCGAGTTGCCGGCCCTGCAACCGTCGCACCTGCTGGTCGCGCCGGTCGTGACCGGTGGCGACACGATCCTCGTGGAACCGGGTACCGCGGCGCTGGTGGCAGCGGCGCGTGACGCCGGTGCCGCGGCGTGGCTCGTGGTGCCGCGCGGGGTGGCGCTGCCCCATCGGATGCTCGAGGCCCTGCGCGCCGCGGTCGTCGCCGATCCCGGCGGCGCGCCGCGCCCCGGCGCCGACGAGTGGTGGGACGACGTCGCGGACTTCGACGCCGAGGAGTGGTCGGGACCGGCGTTCGACCTCGTCGTGGGACCCGACGGGACGACGGACCAGCGGGCGCTCGCGCACCGCGCCGACTGCGCGCCCGCGCCCGAGCTGCTGCGGCTCGGCTGAGGCGTCCGCGCCGTGACCACCGACTTCGACGTCGTCCTGTTCGACCTCGGCGGCGTGCTCGTCGACTTCGGCGGCGTCGAGCCGATGAAGGAGCTGACGGGGATCGACTCGGACGACGAGATCTGGCGGCGCTGGCTGTCCTGCGAGGCGGTCCGGGTCTACGAGCGGGGCGGCTGCGGCGTCGACGAGTTCGCCGCGGGTGTGGTCGCCGACTTCGATCTGCCCCTGACGCCGGACGAGTTCGTCGAGGCCTTCCGGCGCTGGATCGGCGGACCGCTCCCCGGCGCCCGTGAGCTCATCGACGAGACGCGTGCCGTCGCGGCGGTGGGATGTCTGAGCAACACGAACCCGCTGCACTACGACGAGCACTTCCGGCACTGGGACGAGACCGCGGGCCTGGAGCACCGGTTCTTCTCGTACGAGCTCGGCGCAGTGAAGCCCGACCGCGAGATCTACGACCGTGCGGTCGCGGCGCTCGGTGTCCCGGCGGGACGGGTCGTGTTCCTCGACGACAACCTGGTCAACGTCGACGGCGCGCTCGCCGCCGGGCTGGTGGCGCGACGGGCGCGCGGGGTCACCGAGGCGCGTGCCGCCCTCGTGGCATTGGGCGTGCTGGCCGGGTGATGCGGCGTCGGCGCGTCAGGGCTGCGGCTCGGGCGGCTCGATCGCGCGCGGGCCGTCGCCGGGGTCACGCGGCCCCGCGGTCCCCCGCACGTCGATGACCTTCCCGTAGACCAGGTTGGTGCCGCGGACGTACCGGTGGCGGCTCGCCCAGCGGCGTGGGAGCCACCGCACCGGCGGGAGCAGCAGCACCGCCCCGAGGAGGTCGCTGACGAACCCGGGGATCAGCAAGAGCGTGCCGGCGACGAGGAGCACCGCGCCGTCGACCACCTCGGCGGCCGGGATCTCCCCCGCCCGGAGCTGCGCCTGGGCCCGACGCCAGGTCCCGACGCCCTGGCGCTTCACGATCCACAGCCCGACGAGCGAGCACGCGATCAACAGGACGATCGCGAGGCCGAAGCCGATGGCGTCCCCCACCTGGACGAACACGTACAGCTCGGTGAGCGGGAGCACCACCAGCAGCACGACCAGGAGGACGACGAGCACTCACCCAGCGTACGCGGAGGGTTCCAGTCCGATCAGGCGGCCCGACCCGCCGTCGGTCACGTCGAGGGCGCGCTCGGACCGGAGGTGCTCGATGCGGTCGAGCTGGCGGACCAGCTGCCGGGACCGCACGCCGGTCAGCTCGTCGTACGCCTTCGTCACGGTGTCGAGGCCCCGGCCGACGGCGTCGATCTTCGCGGAGAACGCCTCCCACTGCCGGGTGAACGCGCCGAGCACCTCGAGGATCTCCCCCGCCGTCTGCTCGGTGCGGAACGTCTCGACGGACTGACGCACGACCGCGAGCACCGCGAAGAGCGTCATCGGCGAGCACATCACGATGCGATGCCGCAGCGCCTCGTCGAGCAGCGACGCCGCGTGCTCCTGCACGAACGCGTAGAGCTGCTCGTTGGGGATGAACAGGAGCACGCACTCGAGGCTGCCGGCGGATCCGCCCGGATAGTCGCGTGCGGCGAGCTCCTTCACCTTCGCGCGCACGTCCTTCAGGAAGTCGTCCCGGGCTCGGGTGGACTCGAGCTCCGAACCGGCGTTCACGAAGCGGAGGTAGTTGTCGAGCGGGAACTTGACGTCCATGTACAGGACGGCGTCGCGCGGCAGCAGGAAGGTGAAGTCGGGGATGCCGCTGCCCTCGTCCACCGACCTCTGCTTGCGGTACTGCACGCCCTCGACGAACCCGGCGAGCCGCAGCACGTCCTCGGCCATCCGCTCCCCCCACTGGCCGCGCGTCTTCGAGCTGGCGAGCGCCTCGCGGAGGTCCTGGGTGGTGCGGCTGAGCTCGGCGAGGCCGGCGCGCTGCTGGGCCAGGGCGCCCGCGAGCGCGTCGATCTTCGCGCCGCGCTGCGACTCGAAGTCGCGGACGAGCGCGGTCATCTTGTCGAGCTCGGCCCGCACCCCTCCGAGCTGCTGCTGCATCATCTCGCGCTCGGTGGCGAACGCCTCGTTCGACCGCAGGCGCTCGCTGTCGAGGAGCGCGCGGTTCGTCTCGATGAGGTTCCCGAGCGCGGCCTGCTGCTGGCGGGCCGCCGCGTGGGCGATCCGGTTCGCGATCTCGTCGGGGTCGGCGACGGGAACCGCCGGCGCGGCCGCGTCCCGGCGGGCCACGACGACCGCGGCGACGCCCGCGGACGCGCCGATGGCGAGGACGATCAGGACGGTGATGACGAGGATGCTGACCATGCCGACACCGTCGCACGGAGGTGCGACACCCCAGTACGCAACCCGCCGGAACTACGCGAAACGGAGGAAGCCGACCGGCTCCGACCGCGGTTCGTCGTGAAGCGACGTGGACCGGTCTTCCCGGTCAGGGAGACGGACGCCCGGGCCGGGCGGGGTTTGGAGGATCTAGAAGGTGCCGCCGTCGACGGTGACCTTGATGCCGGTGAGGTAGGCGCCGGTGTCGCCGACGAGGGCGCGGACCACTTCGGCGACCTCCTCGGGGGTGCACACGTGACCGAAGGGCGAGCCGGCGTCGAGGGAGTGGATGTCCTCGATGCCCATCGCGCCCTTCACCAGCCGCCGGCCCATCTCGGTCTCGACCAGGCCGGGTGCGACGACGTTGACGTGGATGCCGTTGCGCCGCTCCTCCTTGGCGAGGCCCATCGCGAGTGCCTCGAGCGCGGCCTTCGCCATGTTGTACGGCGACGAGTTGGCGGCCATCTGCGACGTCGCCACGGAGGAGATCATCACGATGTCGCCGCGCCCGCCCTCCCGAGATGCGGCATCGCGCATCGCGGGCACGAGGTGCTTGCACAGCACGAACCCGGCGAGCGCGTGCGTGCGGAAGCAGCGCTCGATCTCCTCCGGGTCCGTCTTCACCACGTTGAGCCCGCGCGACGCGATGCCCGCGTTGTGCACGAGCAGGTCGATCGGGCCGAACCCGTCGAGCACGGCCGTGGCCATCGCCGCGCACGCGTCGGGGTCGTCGACCGACGCGGCGAACGCGGCGCCCTGCCGCCCGAGCGCCTCGATGTCGGCAACGGTCTGCGCGGCCGACTCCTCGTCGCGCCGGTAGTTGATCGCGACGTCGGCGCCGTCGCCCGCGAGGGCGAGCGCGA
The DNA here is from genome assembly GCA_029781935.1 of Actinomycetes bacterium. Taxonomy (GTDB): domain Bacteria; phylum Actinomycetota; class Actinomycetes; order S36-B12; family CAIYMF01; genus Longivirga. The sequence goes on from JAKOVT010000307.1 coordinate 9,630, forward strand.
TGGCGCGCCCGATCCCCCGTCCTCCACCGGTCACGAGCGCGCGGCGCCCGTCGAGTGCTCCCATGATGTGTGCTCCCTCAGTCGGCGAAGTTGGGCGGACGCTTCTCGAGGAAGGCCGCCATGGCCTCCTCCATGTCGCCCGCGAAGCTCGACAGGATCTGCGTGCGGTTCTCGAGGTCGATGCCCGCGCGCATCGACCCGATCTCCAGCTGGCTCCACATGACCTCCTTGGTCATGCGCACGCCGAACGGCCCGTTGGCGAGGATCAGCTCGGCCTCGGCCATCGCCGCGTCCTGCAGGTCGGCGTCGGGCGCGACCGAAGTGACGAGCCCGATGCGCAACGCCTCCTCGGCATCGACGAAGCGCCCGGTGAGCATCAGCTCGTACGCGCGCGACGCGCCGATCAGGCGGGGCAGGATCCAGCTGGTCCCGATGTCGCAGGCGGAGAGCCCGACCTTGATGAACGCGACGTTGAACCGTGCGCTCGTCGCCGCAATGCGGATGTCCGAGCCGAGGGTCAGCGCCAGTCCCCCACCCGACGCCGCGCCGTTCACCGCCGAGATGATCGGTTGCGGCTGTGAGCGCATGAGCGGGATCAGGTCGGCGATGTACTGCTGGACGCGCAGGCCGCCCCTGGCCGGGCCCAGGCCCTCCGAGTCCGGGAGCCGCACGCCCTCGGCGAGGTCGAGCCCGGCGCAGAAGCCCTTCCCCGCGCCGGTGAGGACGATCACCCGGCAGGTGCGGTCGTCGCGCAGGGCGTGCAGCGCGTCGTAGAGGCCGCCGAGCAGCGCGGCGTTCATCGCGTTGCGCCGCTCGGGTCGGTTCAGCGTGATGCGGGCGACGCGCCGCTCGGGGCGGTCGACGACGACCGCGTCGGTGGAGTCGGTCATCGGGCGATCCTGGCCGTCAGGTGCGTCGGGACGCCAGACGGTCGGCCCGCTCCACGAAGCCCCTGGCCCCCAGTCGCCCGGCCCAGGCCGCCAGCTCGGGCGTCGGCCCGGTCCAGCGCCACTCGTCGACCGCACCCACCGGGTGATCGGTCCGCAGCGTCGCCAGCACCTTGAACAGCGCGGCGTCCTCCTGCTGGGCCGCGAGCGCGGTCGCGAGCTTCACCGCGCCGCGCACGTCGACGGCCCAGTCCTTCGCGAGCGCAGGGATGGCCTCGAGGTGCTCGTAGTGGGCCAGCACGGTTGCGGTCGACTTGGCTCCCCAGCCCGGCAGCCCGGGGAAGCCGTCAGCGGTGTCACCGACGAGCGCGAGGTAGTCCGGGATCGACGCCGGGCCGACGCCGAACTTCGCGCGGACGCCGTCGGCGTCGCGCAGCTCGCCCTTGCGCCGGTCGAACTGGAACACCGTCCCGCCGACGCACTGCCCGAGGTCCTTGTCGGGGGTGCAGATGAGCACCCGGCCGACCCGCTCGTCGGCGCCCGCGACGGACGCGCCCGCGGCGAGACCGTCGTCGGCCTCCTGGTCGACCATCGCCCACACCGTGACGCCGAGCGCCTCGAGCGCGTCCTCGAGCATCGGGAACTGCGTGAGCAGCACCGGGTCCATGCCCTCGCTCGTCTTGTACCCGTCGTAGAGGTCGTTGCGGAACGACTCGACGACGTGATCGGTCGCGACCGCGACGTGGGTGGCACCGTCCTCGAGCAGCTGCAGCATCGAGCCGACCACCCCACGCGTGGCCGCCACCTCGATCCCGTTCGCGTCGAGGTGCGACGGGACCGCGAAGTGGTGGCGGAACAGCTCGTAGGTGCCGTCGACGAGGTGGACGTCCATCCGGGCACCCTGCCATATCGGGCGAACGGGCGTCGCCTATCCCGAGAGGAAGCGCTCGACGTCGGCGACCTCCGCGTCGACCGCGTGGCGCGCCCGCGTGTCGACCGGGTCGAGCCAGTCGATCGACCGGACGCGTGATCCGGCGATGCGCCACGTCGCCACCGCCCGGCCGTCGACGAGGACGACCGGGCGGAACAGGCCGTTGGTGGTGACGATCCCGGCGTGGTCGCCGACGATGTCGGCGCGTCCGTCCCAGCCGAGCAGCGACGGGTCGAACGGTCCGAGCAGTCGGGGCGGAGGCATCGTCGGGACCGGGCCGCCGGCGGCGCCGGCGAGTGGTTCCAGGGCGGCGGTCGCGCGACCGAGCGGCAGGCCGGCCCAGCGCGCCAGGTCGGGCGCGCCGGCCGGACGGTGCGCGGCCAGGTAGCGCCCACCGAGCCGGCGCAGGGCCTCGGCCTCGTCGAGCGGATCCGGTCGCGGGCCGATCCACGCCACCGGCGAGACGAAGGCCTGCTCGGCGTCGACGGTCGGCCCGCGCACCAGCAGCCCACGGCGCGACGCGGCCACGAGAATGTGGACGAACGCCTGTCCCGCGGTTGGCACGCCCGCCCGGTCGAGCCGCTCCCGGAGCCGGGCGCGTGGCTGGGGTCCTTCGGCGACCGCGTCGGCCAGCACCCGGATCCCGCGGGCGGCCGCGTCGGGGTCGACGCCCTCCTGGACCAGGCGCCGCTCGTTCGCGGTCGCCTGGCGGGCCGCCAGGAGATCGTGGAGCCACCAGAAGTCGCCGGCCGCGACGAGGTGCAGGGTGCCCCGCTGCAGCCAGGACACGACGAGCCGGCCGTCGTCGAGGGCGGCGTCGACGTCACCGGCGACGAGACCGGTGCTCCGCGCCCGGACGGCGAGTCGTGCGCCGCGCAGGTCCTGCGCCTGGACCGCCAGGAGGTGGGTCACGACGTCGACGACGCCGTGGGCCCGGGGTCCACTGAGCCACTGGCTGCGCAGGCGCCGGGCGTGCTGCGCGCGAGATCCCATCGCCGACATCCTGGCGCAACTCGAGTGCGTTCACCGACGTCTCCGGCGTCTGCCCGTGGTGTCACGCCATGCGTGACGGGGTGATGTCTCCCGCGCGTTCGGGGTCAGGACCAACCGGGCGTTGGGGGGGGGGGGGGGGGGGGGGGGGGGGGGGGGGGGGGGGGGGGGGGGGGGGGGGGGGGGGGGGGGGGGGGGGGGGGGGGGGGGGGGGGGGGGGGGGGGGGGGGGGGGGGGGGGGGGGGGGGGGGGGGGGGGGGGGGGGGGGGGG
>JAKOVT010000309.1 GCA_029781935.1 Actinomycetes bacterium
CGAGGGGTCGACGAAGAGCGGGAACGAGACGCGGTCCTGCCCCGAGAGGTTGCGCACCCGGTGCGGGTCGGAGCGGTACCGGCCGCGCGTCATCCGGTCGAGCATGTCGCCGATGTTGACGACGAACACGTCGGGATCGGCGGGTACGTCGATCCACTCGCCCTGAGAGCGCACCTGCAGCCCGCCGTGGTGGTCCTGGGCCAGCAGGGTGATCAGGCCGTAGTCGGTGTGCTCGCCGACGCCCCACGAGTCGGAGTCGCCGGGCGGGTAGTGGAAGGCGCGGAACAGGATCGTCGGGTCGGCCGTGAGGGTGCGCGCGAACCACCCCTCGTCGAGGCCGAGGCCGAGGGCCAGGCCGCGCAGCAGCGCGGCGCCGAGATCGGCCACCTCGTCGATCCAGCGCAGGACGACGTCGCGCAACGCGGCGGGCCGCTCCGGGAAGAGGTTGGCGCCGTGCAGCGGCGTAGCGGCGAGCACCCGCGGGTCGTCGGCGGGCAGCTCGGTGCCGAAGTAGATGCCCTCCTTGCGATCGGGCTCGCCGGAGGTCAGCTCGCCGCCCACGGGGAACCAGCCGCGCCACGCGGATCCGGCCCGCGCCATCGCGATCGCCGCCTTCTCGTCGTCCGGCAGGGCGAAGAACTCCCGGGAGAGGCGCTCGAGGTCGGCGCGCAGCCGCGGGTCGATGCCGTGACCCGCGACGAGGAGGAAACCGCACGTCCGGCAGGCGGCGTCGAGCTCGCGCCCGACCGCGGCCCGGTCGTCGTACGAGGAGGACGGGTCCACGAGCGCGGACACGTCGACGACCGGCAGCTCCACCATGCGCCGACCCTAGTGACCCTGTAGTTCTCCGAACATGATCATGTTCGGAGAACTACGCGCTCAGTGCCTGCCGGAGCTGGACGCGGTAGTGCGCTGCGTCCGTGCGTCTGTGTCTAGCGGGTGCGGTGGTCGAGGGGGGCGTACCTCGGACCTCGCTTGGGGCGGGTGATGCCGGAGAGCTCGACGAGGCGGGCGACGCGGCCGCGGTGGCCGGTCCAGGGTTCGAGCAGCTCGGCCATCCGCTCGTCGGTGCCGTCGGTCTCGCCGGCCAGGGCGAAGCACACGGTGTGCGCGAGGTGGAAGTCGCCGTACGACACGGCATCGGCGTCGCCGAGCGCCCGGGAGGCGACCTCGGCCGCGGTCCAGACGCCGACCCCCGGCAGGGCGCGCATCCGGGCGTGGGCGTCGGCCAGCGGAAGGTCGGCGCACTGCTGGAGGCGTCCGGCGTACGCCGCCGCCCGCATCACCGTGTCGGCGCGAGCGCCCTCGACGCCGGCGCGGTGCCACTCCCACGACGGCACGGCCGCGAGCACCGACGGGTCCGGGAAGACCCGCATCCCCTCCGGGGCCGGGCCGGGCGCCGGCTCGCCGTGCGCGCGCAGCAGCCAGCGCCACGACGAGCGCGCCTCCTGGCCCGTCACCCGCTGCTCGAGGATCGCGGCCACGAGAATCTCGAGGACCACACCGACCGACGGGGTGCGCATGCCGGCGCCGTAGCGCGCCCACTGCGACGCGACGAGCGGGTGCAGCGAGGCATCGAAGGTCGAGACGTCGTCGTCGGCGCCCAAGGTCCGCGGGAGGCGATCCGTAGCCCACGCGGCGCCCGGCCCCCACGCCTGCGACCGGACCTCGCCGTCGTGCGCCTCGAGCCGCTGGGTGGCGGCGCCGTCCGGCGTGCGCATCGTGCGCCACAGCGCGCGGTCGTCGGTACGCCGGTACGCCGGGTCGCCCGCGCCGCGCGCGAGACCACCGAGAGTGGCACCCAGGCTCACCGGCCACGACGCGCGCCAGGTGCGCTCGAGCGCGGGCACGTCGCTCACACGGTCAGCGGTCGGACGAGAAGCGCACGGCGGTGTCGCCGAGCGCGACGCCGGGCCACACGCGCGCCCCGCGCACGAGCTCGTTGCCCGGGCCGATCATCGCTCGGTCGCCCACCACGACGCCGTCGAGGAACGCTCCGGAGCCCACGATCGCGCCGTAGCCGATGGCCGAGTCCTTGATGTGGGCGCCCGCGGCGACCATCGCGCCGTCGAACAGGGCGGAGCCGTCGACCACCGCGTCGGGTCCGACGGTGGCGCCCGCGCCGACGAAGGTGCCGCCCCGGAGCACGGCCGACGACGCCACCTCGGCTCCCGGCATCACCATCACGTCGCCCACCGGGCCGGGGAGCGCCGGGCTCGGCGCCGTGCCCGTGACGAGGTCGCGCGAGCCCTGCACGAAGTCGAGCGGGCGGCCGAGGTCGAGCCAGTAGCCGTCGTCGACGAACCCGGTCACGACGGCGCCGCCTGCCAGCAGGCCCGGGAAGGTCTCGCGCTCGACCGACACCGGGCGTCCCGCCGGGATCGCGTCGATGAGCGAGCGGCGGAACACGTAGCAGCCGGCGTTGATCTGGTCGGTGACGATCTCCTCGGGGGTGCTCGGCTTCTCGAGGAACTGCACGACGCGGCCGCGCTCGTCGGTGGGGACCAGGCCGTAGGCGCGCGGGTCCTCGACGCGGGTCAGGTAGAGCGAGACGTCGGCGTCGTCGTCGCGCCACCGCTTCACCTGTCCGCCGATGTCGTGGCCGGAGAGGATGTCGCCGTTGAAGACGAGCACAGGGTCGTCGGGGCCGCTCTCGAGGAACGGCGCCACGTGCCGGATCGCACCCCCGGTGCCGAGCGGCACGTCCTCCGTGGCGTACACGAGCTCGACGCCGAAACGGGACCCGTCGCCGAAGTGCTCGAGGAAGACCTCGGGCTTGTACGACGTACCGAGCACGACCCTCGTCACGCCGGCCTCGCGGGCGCGGGCGATCTGGTGCTCGGTGCACGGCACGCCGGCGACGGGGAGCATGGGCTTGGGGGTCGTGACGGTGAGGGGACGCAGCCGCGTGCCCTGACCGCCGACGAGGAGGACTGCTTCCAGCACGGGGCCACTGTCCCACACGGGATCCGCGCTGCCAGGGGCCGTAAGGTCGAGAGGTGGCTCGGCCGACCCTCCCCCGCACGCTCCCCGAAGCGCTGCTCGCGGCGCTCGCGGGAGACCCGGCGCGTCCGTTCGTCACGTGGCTCGGTGCCGGTGGCGCGCGCAGCGAGCTGTCGGTGCGCACGTACGAGAACAACGTCGCGAAGGCGGCGAACCTGCTGCAGGACGAGACCGGTGCGGCCGACGGCGCCCGGGTCGTCGTGGCGCTGCCCCCGCACTGGCAGACGGCGGTGTGGCTCGGGGCGTGCGCGGCGTCGGGCGCCTGCGCGTGGCTCGGCGGCGACGAGTCCGACCCGTCGGTGGAGGCCGCCGTCGTCGGCCCGGGCTACGCCGGTCCCCCCCGGGCGCCGCTAGTCCTCGCCACGTCGCTGCACCCGCTCGGCATGCCCTCCACCGAGCCGTGGCCGCCGGGGGTCCTCGACGCCGCGGTCGAGGTCCGTGCGCACGGCGACCGCTTCACGGCGTACGCGCCGCCCGCACCGCACACCCCGTGGCTCGTCGACGGCGACTGGGCCTGGACCCACGCCGAGGCCCTCGACGCCATGCGCGACTACGCCACCGGCCTCGGCCTCCCCACCGGCGCCCGCATCCTGCTCCGCGTGATGGCCGGCACCACCGACTACCGCACCGCCGGCGCCCTCCTCGCCCTCCCCCTCGCGCTCGACGGCTCCGTCGTCCTCCTCACCGACCCGGCGCTCGACGTCGACGCGGCCGCCCGAGCCGAGCACTGCGACGCCGCCCTCGAGCTCTGACCACGGCCGAACTGGGACGGCCCCCACCGACCCAGCGCACAACCGCCTCAGAACCAGAGCGCGAGAGCGACGAGAGCGGGAAGTACCCCGCCCCCATCGGTCAGGCCCGGACCCACGTGGTGGCGGCCAAACGCGCCCGAAGGGGCCTGACCGATTCGCGACGCAGTCGCGAGGCGGCGGGGTCCGGCGACGCGAGGAGCGCAGCGACGAGCGTGGAGCCGGCACGAACACCGCCGACGCCCCGCACGAACCCGTGAGAGCGCCCAGAACGGCGACCAGCAC
>JAKOVT010000321.1 GCA_029781935.1 Actinomycetes bacterium
CGGAGGTTGTCGCGCTGCGCGATGTCGTGGGTCAGGACCACGCGCGAATCACGACCGATGCGCGACAGTACCGTGAGCAGCACGTTGCGCTCCAGCGACTGCGCCTCGTCGACGATCACGAACGCGTCGTGCAGCGAACGGCCCCGGATATGAGTCAGCGGAAGGACTTCCAGCATTCCGCGGTCGGCGATCTCCTCCACGACCTCCTGCGTCGTGAGTGCGCCGAGCGTGTCGAACACGGCCTGTCCCCAGGGCGACATCTTCTCGCTCTCGCTGCCGGGCAGGTAGCCGAGCTCCTGGCCGCCGACGGCGTACAGCGGGCGGAAGACGATGACCTTGCGGTGCTGCCGGCGCTCGAGCACCGCCTCCAGACCGGCGCACAGCGCGAGGGCCGACTTGCCGGTGCCGGCCCGACCGCCGAGCGACACGATGCCGACCTCCGGGTCGAGCAGCAGGTCGAGGGCGACGCGCTGCTCGGCGCTGCGGCCGTGCAGCCCGAACGCCTCGCGGTCGCCGCGCACCAGGCGGATCTGCTTGTCGGGCGTGACGCGGGCGAGCGCGCTGCCCCGCTCCGACACCAGCACCAGTCCGGTGTGGCACGGGAAGTCGCGCGCCTCGTCGAGGTCGATGCGCTCGAGCTCGTACAGCTCGTCGACGACGCTCCCCGGTACGTCGATCTCCGCCATGCCGGTCCAGCCGCTCTCGACCACGAGCTCGGCGCGGTACTCCTCGGCGGCGAGACCGACCGACGACGCCTTCACGCGCATCGGCAGGTCCTTGCTCACCAGGACGACGTCGCGCCCGTCGGCCGCGAGGTTGCGGGCGACCGCGAGGATGCGCGTGTCGTTGTCGCCGAGCTGGAAACCGTTGGGCAGCACGGAGGTGTCGGAGTGGTTGAGCTCCACGCGGACGGTGCCGCCGGCCTCGCCGACCGGCATCGGGTCGTCGAGACGTCCGTGCTCCACGCGCAGGTCGTCGAGCAGGCGCAGCGCCTGCCGCGCGAAGTAGCCGAGCTCGGGGTGCGACCGCTTGGCCTCGAGCTCCACCACCACGACGACCGGGATCACGACCTCGTGCTCGTCGAAGCGCATGAGCGCGTGCGGATCCGACAGGAGCACCGAGGTGTCGAGCACGTACGTGCGGCCCGAGGCGGCGGTGGACGGACGGCGACGCGCGTTGGGCACAAGGGCCTCCCACGAGTGCGGGCCGCCCGGGCGGTGGCCCGTGTGCGTTCGACCGTAAGCCCGACGTACGGCGCATCCCTCGCAACACGCCGACGGGCGTGTCGCACGATCCGGTGAACTCTCAGGCGAGGTCGAGGCCGTGGCGCTCGACCCGCCGGGCGAGCGCCGCGGCGACGAGCGCGAGGACGACCGCGACCCCGAGCCCGAGATGCAGACCCGCCCGCACGACCAGCGCTCCCAGCAGCGCACCGAGCGCGTAGCCGGCCGGTGTGGCGAGGGCGATCCGCAGGAGGCCGCGTCGCGCCGGGTCGCGCTGGGCCATCGGCGTACCGGCGCTCTCGACCGCACCGACCAGCGCGTCGGTGAGCGGACCGGTGACGGCAACGGTGCGCACGCCGCGACCGAGGAGCCGGGTCAGCAGCACGGCCTGGATGCCCTGGGCCAGCGCGAGCAGGCCGATGGGCAGGAGCAGCCTGGGATGCGTCGCGAGCGGGTCGCGCCACAGCAGGACGGCGGCGGCGATCACCAGCAGGATCTCGAGGACGAGCAGGCTCTCGCGCGCGGCCCGCTGCCCGAACCGGTGGCGTAGCGCGCGTCGCCCGACGGCGGCGAGAAGGACACCGACCGTGAACATCACGAGAGCTGTCAGCGCGAGCCGCACCCGGTTGCCGTCCGACAGGCTCGCGGCCGCCACGACGACGAGGTTGCCGGTCTGGTTGGCGACGAAGACCTCGGCGAACACGAGGCTGACGACGTCGACGCAGCCCGAGACGCCGGCGAGCAGCGCGGTGATCGAGACCGCGAGCCGCAGGCCGGTCGGCGTCGACGCGGCCGCGTCGGGGCTCACGCGTCGGGGCTCACGCGTCGCGGCTCACGCGCCGAAGCGACGACCGCGAGCGGCGTAGGACCGCAGGGCACGCAGGAAGTCGACCTTGCGGAAGTCGGGCCAGTAGGCCTCGCAGAAGTAGAACTCCGAGTGCGCCGACTGCCAGAGCAGGAACCCCGAGAGACGCTGCTCGCCCGAGGTGCGGATGACGAGGTCGGGGTCGGGCTGCCCGGCGGTGTAGAGGTGCTCGGCGATGTGCTCGACGTCGACCTCGCCCGCGAGCTCGTCGAGGCTGAGGCCCTTGGCGGCGGCGTCGGCGATCAGTGCCCGCACGGCGTCGACCACCTCGCGGCGTCCGCCGTAGCCCACCGCGATGTTCACGAGCAGACCGGTGCGCGACGACGTGGCGTCCTCGGCGGCCTTGAGCTGCTCGGCGGTCGTCGCGGGCAGCAGGTCGAGCGCGCCCACCGGGTGCAGCCGCCAGGTGCCGTGCGACGCGAGGTCGGTGACGGTGTCCTCGATGATCCGCAGCAGCGGATCGAGCTCGTCGGCGGGGCGCGCGAGGTTGTCGGTGGAGAGCAGCCACAGGGTGACGACCTCGACGCCGACCTCGTCGCACCAGCCGAGGAAGTCCTCGATCTTCTCCGCCCCTGCCTGGTGGCCGCGGGCGCTGCTCATCCCCTGGGCGGCGGCCCAGCGCCGGTTGCCGTCGAGCATGACGCCGACGTGCCGTGGGATCCGGTCGCGGTCGAGCGAACCCATGAGCCGGCGCTCGTACGCGCCGTACACGAGGTCGGAGACGTTCACCTGCCAGCCCCTCCACCGGACCCGCTGCCTGCGGCGAGGGTACCGGCGGCGCCCGGCGCCTGTCTGCGACCGCGGCGAGCCGTGCGCCGTCGCGTCACCCGGTCACCGGCACGGCGTACGCACGGTGACGACGGCGGGACGCCGAGCAGCGAGGTCTCCACGGTCGCCTGCGGTGGCCACCCAGGGTCGGTGCGCCCAGCGTCTCCCCGCTGCGCTCCCGCGATCCGTCGCCCGAGCCGGAGGTCGACTTGGAACCTACGCTTGCGTAAGTTACGCTCGCGTATGTGAGCAACCAGCAGCCCGGTCAGCGGCCCAACGTCCTCGACGACGCCGTGCCCGGGACGACGTCGGCCGTCGAGGCCGACCACTCGTTGCTGGCTCCGGTGAAGCCGCACCTGCGGGGCTGGCTGCACGCCGGCATGGCCCCGATCGCGCTCGTGCTCGGGATCGTGCTGGTGGTGCTCTCACCGCCGCAGTACCGCTGGGCCGCCGCGCTGTACAGCCTGACGGCGATCCTGCTGTTCGGCACCAGCGCGGTCTACCACCGCTTCACGTGGAGCGAGCGGACGCGCGTCCTGCTCAAGCGGCTGGACCACTCGAACATCTTCCTCATCATCGCCGGCAGCTATACGCCGTTCGCCGTGGTGCTGCTGCCCGCCGACCAGGAGCGCACGCTGCTGATCCTGGTCTGGAGCGGCGCGCTCGCCGGCGTGCTGTTCCGCGTGTTCTGGGTCGGGGCGCCGCGCTGGCTCTACACGCCGATCTACATCGCGCTCGGCTGGGTCGCGCTGTTCTACCTGCCGGCGTTCTGGGCGACCGGCGGCCCGCTCGTCGTGATCCTGCTCGCGCTCGGCGGCATCTTCTACTCCGTCGGCGGCGTGGTCTACGCCCTCAAGCGCCCCAACCC
>JAKOVT010000323.1 GCA_029781935.1 Actinomycetes bacterium
GTGGAACTCGCCCTCGCTGGTGAGCAGCCCGTTGCCGAGCAGCGGCCGGGCGGCCTGCAGCCCGCGGCCCTTCATCACCTCGCGCGCCCGCGTCAGGAAGATCTCGGTGACGAGGGCCGGGTCGGACACGACGTAGACATGCTCGCCGACCATCCGGATGTGGGTCACCGGGCCGTGGGCGCGGGCCGCGGCCTCGAACACCGCGTTGGGCTGCTCGCGCTGGGAGAGCAGGGTCAGGACCACTCCGAGCGACCGGGGGCCCTCGGGGCGCCGGACCCGCCGCCAGCGCGACGGGGCGGGGACGGGGGCGTCGGCAGGCGGGGTGCGCCGCGCTGCCGCGAGGGCCGCCGCGTCCTTGGTGGTGCTCACCCTTCCGTTCTACGCCTCGCGGACGTCCGGGCGCCACCGGGAGCGCGGCCCGGCCACGCGCGTTCGCCCGGGTCAACGATTGGAAATCCGTCTTGCCAATCTAGAAAACCAGGTTTACAGTTCCCGGCATGACCCCCGAGACCCCCCTTCCCCCCGACACCCTGCGCGATCTGCTCGCGCGCGTCGCGGCCGGCGACCTCGACCCGGCCGAGGCCGCCCGCCTCCTCGACGAGGACTCGGCAGCACCTCGCCTCGACGACGCGGAGGTGCCCGCCTCCCCGTCCCGCCTCGACGACGCTGTCACCGCGCTCGTGCTGCACGCGGGCGGCGTCAAGCTCACTCTCACCGCCGACCCCACGGTCGCCACCGCGGTCGTCGACGGTCCGCACGCCCTGCGTCGCGAGGGCGGCACGCTCGTCATCGACGCGCCGGGGCAGGACGGCTGGCGCACCACGCCGCCGCCGCGCTTCCTCGGCTGGGTGCCGACGGTGTGGACCGGTGGACGCGGCGAGAAGGTGACGGTGCGTGTGAACCCCAGCATCCCCGTCACGGTCGAGGCCACGGCGTGCGCCGTCGAGATCAGCGGGCTGCGCGCGGCGCTCACCCTCGGCGGCAGCGCCTCGTCGGTGAAGGTGCGCGACCACGAGGGCGCGCTGCACGGGAGCATGGCGATGGGCTCGCTCGCCGTCGTCGCCACCGTGGCCGAGCCCAGCGACCTCGCGTGCGAGCTGGGCAGCCTGGACGTTCGGCTCACCGGCCGCTCCGACGTCACCATCACGGCGACGTGCGAGCTCGGCGAGGTCAAGGTCGCCGGACCCGACGGCAGGCGGCAGGCCGAGTCGTCGAGCAGCCGAGAGACCGTGGTGGCCGGTTCCGGCACCCACCCCTTCACCGTCGCCGTCCGCCTGGGCTCGGCGACCGTGGGCGTGGCGTCATGACGCCGTCCTTCCCCTCGGCGTCCACGCCCGAGCACCGACCGCCGCGCGACTGCCCGGTCTGCTCGTCGGCCCTCGTCGTCACCGGGTGCGGCTGCCCCGAGTGCGGAACCGGTATCAGCGGCGCGTTCCGGATGTGCTCCTACTGCGGCCTCACCGACGACGAGACCGAGATGCTGCGCGTGTTCCTCGTGAGTCGCGGCAACATGCGCGAGCTCGAGAAGCACCTCGGCGTCTCCTACCCGACCACCCGTCAGCGCTTCGCCGACCTGCTCGCCAAGCTCGGGCTGGAGGACCCCTCGGCCACCGCACGCAAGGCCGACCGCGACAAGGTCCTCGCCGACCTCGCCGCGGGGCGGCTCACCGTCGACGAGGCGCAGGACCTCCTCACCGACTGATCCGGAAACCCGCTGGACCCTGCCCCTGCGTCAGGGGGCAGGGTCGGCACGCGACGCTCGGTGCCGGGCGCCGCATCGAGCACGAATGAAGATGCGCACCGTCGTACCCCCAGGAAAGGCTCACGGCATGACCACAGACCACGCGATCGTCGCCGACGGGCTCGTGAAGCACTTCGGCGACGTCAAGGCCGTCGACGGCATCGACCTCACCGTCCCCTACGGCACCGTCTACGGGCTGCTCGGCCCCAACGGCGCCGGCAAGACCACCACGGTCCGCATCCTGGCGACCCTGCTGGGAGCCACCGCGGGCCGCGCGACCGTGGCGGGCTACGACGTCGCGACGCAGGCCGACGCCGTGCGCCACGAGATCGGCCTCACCGGCCAGTACGCCGCGGTCGACGAGTACCTCACCGGCCGCGAGAACCTCGACATGGTCGGTCGGCTGTACCACCTGCCGCCTGCCTACGTGAAGCAGCGCGCCGCCGAGCTGCTCGAGCGCTTCGATCTGACCGACGCCGCCGACCGCCCGGTGAAGACCTACTCCGGCGGCATGCGCCGACGTCTCGACCTCTCGGCGTCGCTCGTCGGATCGCCGAAGATCCTGTTCCTCGACGAGCCCACCACGGGCCTCGACCCTCGGTCGCGCCTGCAGATGTGGGAGGTCATCTCCGACCTCGTCGCCGACGGCACGACCGTGCTGCTCACCACGCAGTACCTCGAGGAGGCCGACCAGCTCGCCGAGCAGATCGTCGTGATCGACAAGGGTCGGATCATCGCGGAGGGCACG
>JAKOVT010000338.1 GCA_029781935.1 Actinomycetes bacterium
GCGCTGCGAGCGCCAGTTCGAGGCGATGCGCGAGGGGTCGCGCACGACGTAGCCGGCGACCCAGATGCAGCGCGACTCGGCGTCGTCGTCGTTGACGCCGTAGTTGCCGATGTGCGGAGCGGTCTGGACCACCACCTGCCGGTGGTAGCTCGGGTCGGTGATCGTCTCCTGGTAGCCGGACATCCCGGTGGTGAAGACGGCCTCGCCGAAGGTCTCCCCGACCGCGCCGAAGGACCGGCCGCGGAACACCCGGCCGTCCTCGAGCACGAGCACCGCGGGCTCGGCGTCGAGCAACGAGGTCATGCGGTCACCGCCTCGACGAGCACGCCGTCGAGCACCGTGGGTCGCCCGCGGAGGAAGGTGGCCACCACGCTCACGGGCAGCGTGCGCCCGGCGTACGGCGTGTTGTGGCTGCGGCTCTGGAGATCCGACGCGACCACGGTGCGGCTCGCCTCGGGATCGACGAGCACGAGGTTGGCGGGTTCGCCCACCTCGATCGGTCGGCCGTGGCCCTCGAGCCGGCCGATCCGCGCGGGCGCGTGCGACATGCGGTCGGCGACGCCGGCCCAGTCGAGCAGCCCGGTGCTCACCATCGCCTCGGCGACGACCCCGAGCGCGGTCTCGAGGCCGACCATGCCCATGGCGGCCGCTCCCCACTCGCAGTCCTTGTCCTCGACCGGGTGGGGGGCGTGGTCGGTGGCGACGATGTCGATGGTGCCGTCGGCCAGCGCCTCGCGCAGCGCCTGCACGTCGCGCGCGCTGCGCAGCGGCGGGTTCACCTTGTAGACCGGGTCGTACGACGCGACGAGCTCCTCGGTGAGCAGCAGGTGGTGCGGAGTGACCTCGGCGGTGACGTCGATGCCGCGCGACTTCGCCCACCGGACGAGCTCGACCGAGCCGGCGGTGGACACGTGGCAGACGTGCAGCCGCGAGCCGACATGCTCGGCGAGCAGGACGTCGCGGGCGATGATCGCCTCCTCGGCGACCGCCGGCCAGCCGCGCAGTCCGAGCACCCCCGAGAGCGCGCCCTCGTTCATCTGGGCGTCCTCGGTGAGGCGAGGCTCCTGCGCGTGCTGGGCGATGACGCCGTCGAACGCCTTCACGTACTCCAGCGCCCGCCGCATGATCACGGCGTCGTGCACGCACTTGCCGTCGTCGCTGAAGACGCGCACCTGCGCGGCGCTCGTGGCCATCGCCCCGAGCTCGGCGAGCTGCTGCCCCCCGAGACCGACCGTGACCGCGCCGACCGGCTGGACGTCGACGTAGCCGGCCTCCTGCCCGAGGCGCAGCACCTGCTCGACCGTGCCGGCGGTGTCGGCCACCGGGTCGGTGTTGGCCATCGCGAACACCGCGGTGAAGCCGCCGGCCGCGGCGGCGCGCGAGCCGGTCTCGACCGTCTCGGCGTCCTCGCGGCCGGGTTCGCGCAGGTGGGTGTGCAGGTCGACGAGGCCCGGCAGCGCGATCAGGCCCGCGGCGTCGACCTCGATGGCGCCCTCGGCACGCGCCGTGCCGGGGTCGGTGATCTCGACGACGACGCCATCGCGCAGGACGAGGTCGCGCGGCTCGCCGCCGAGGATGCGCGCGGAACGGACGATGAAGGTCTCGGTCATGTCAGGCCTCCGCGCCCGGGTCGGTGGTGGGGGCGTCGTCGCCCAGGCCGAGCTGCGCGCCGCCGAGGAGCAGGTAGAGCACGGCCATCCGGACGCTCACGCCGTTGCTGACCTGCTCGACGATCACGGAGCGGTTCGAGTCGGCGACCTCCGCGGCGATCTCCATGCCGCGGTTCATCGGGCCGGGGTGCATGACGATCGCGTGCTCGGGCAGCAGCGCCATCCGACGTGCGTCGAGGCCGTAGCGGCGGCTGTACTCGCGGGCGCTCGGGAAGAACGCTGCGTTCATCCGCTCGCGCTGCACGCGCAGCATCATCACGGCGTCGGCGTCCTTGAGCGGTCCGTCGAGCTCGTACGACGTCGCGCACGGCCAGGACTCGACGCCCACCGGCAGCAGGGTCGGCGGGCCGACGAGGGTGACCTCGGCGCCGAGCGTGGAGAGCAGCAGCACGTTGCTGCGCGCGACCCGGCTGTGCAGGACGTCGCCGACGATCACGATCTTGCGGCCCTCGAGGTCGCCGACCCCGCCCGCGAGATGGCGCCGCATCGTGAAGGCGTCGAGCAGCGCCTGGGTCGGGTGCTCGTGGGTGCCGTCGCCGGCGTTGACCACCGAGCCCTGGATCCAGCCCGAGTGCGCCAGGCGGTGCGGCGCGCCGCTGGCGTGGTGACGGATCACGACGGCGTCGGCGCCCATGGCCTCGAGGGTGAGCGCGGTGTCCTTGAGGCTCTCGCCCTTCGACACGCTCGAGCCCTTGGCCGAGAAGTTGATCACGTCGGCGGAGAGCCGCTTGGCCGCCGCCTCGAACGAGATGCGGGTGCGGGTCGAGTCCTCGAAGAAGAGGTTGACCACGGTGCGGCCGCGCAGGGTCGGCAGCTTCTTGACCGCTCGGTCCGTGAGCGACGCCAGCTCGGCCGCGGTGTCGAGGACGAGCAGGGCGTCGTCGCGGTCGAGGTCGGCGCCGGAGAGCAGGTGGCGCTTCACGAGGCGTCCTCCGTTCGGGGCGCGGAGTGGCCGGCGATGAGGACCGCGTCCTCGCCGTCGTGCTCCGAGACGAGGACCAGCACCTTCTCCGAGGTGGAGGTCGGGATGTTCTTGCCGACGTAGTCGGCGCGGATCGGCAGCTCGCGGTGGCCGCGGTCGACGAGCACCGCCAGCTGCACCGCGCGGGGGCGGCCGATGTCGTTCATCGCGTCCAGCGCCGCGCGGATCGTGCGGCCGCTGAACAGGACGTCGTCGACGAGCACGACCACCTTGTCGTCGATGCCGCCGGCGGGGATCTCCGTGGGCAGCAGCGCACGGGCGGGACCGCGACGCAGGTCGTCGCGGTACATGGTGATGTCGAGCGAGCCCACGGGGACCTCGCGGCCCTCGATCTCGCGGATGCGCTCGGCGACCCGGCGGGCGAGGAACGCGCCACGGGTCGGGATGCCGAGCAGGACGAGGTCGTCGGCGCCCTTGGCGCGTTCCACGATCTCGTGAGCCACGCGCGTCAGGGCGCGGGCGATCTCTGCACCGTCGAGGACGGTGCGTGCGTCGTCAGGAGTCCGAGCAGCGGACATCACTGCGACCCCCTTCCCCGCCTCACAGGACGGATTTAAAGGACGTCGGTCCCTGCGACCCTATCCC
>JAKOVT010000362.1 GCA_029781935.1 Actinomycetes bacterium
TCGGCCCACAGGTCGATCACGACGGGGACGGTGAAGGAGCGGTCGAGGACCTCGCTCTGGAAGGTCTCCTCGGTGACGTCGACGACGAGGCCCGCAGGCAGTTCGCCCGCCTGGGCGAGCCGTTGCTCGGCGGCCGTCTGGGCCTGTTTGGCCGCGGCGAGCGCGGCGAGGTCGATGGCGCCCCGCAGGGGCAGTCGGCCGGCAGGGGGTACGGCGTTGCTCACCGGACGATCCTCTCACCGCCCCGACGGGGGCGCCGCGAGGGAGGGGTCCTAGAAGGACATCTGCAGCGTCATGGTGGCGAGCACGGCCCAGGTCGCCAGCATCGCCACGACGACGCCGACGACGACGGCGAGCGCCACCTCGAGGGCGAGGCGGTCGCGGGTCGGAGCGGCCTGGGCAAGGGCTTCGGCGACAGCGCCGGTCGAGGAGACGTCGGCCAGACGGGTGGTGGCGGACATGGCCGCCTCCTTTCGATGTCTTTTCTGTACGCAACGTATCGTATCACAAATCGGAAGGGGGCGATCCGGACCGTCGCACGCACGCCGTCCGCCCGGCTCCCACGTCTCCCGTGCCCGTGCCGCCGGTGCGGGCGGAGCGGGCAGGCGCGTACGCCGTCCGACCCGCATCTCGGGCCGCTGCGGCAGCCGGCGTGGGAGAGTGCCGGTGATGACCACCTCTGCAGCGCCTCTGCCCCCGCCGGCCCCGCAGCCGGCGCCCGAGCCGGCGCGCCGTGGACGTCCGCGCTCGACGGCCGCCGACGCCGCCATCCTCGAGGCCACCCGCACGGTGCTCGCCGAGGCCGGCTGGGCGGGGCTCACGGTCGAGGGCGTGGCCGCGCGCGCGGGGGTGGCCAAGACCACCGTCTACCGTCGGTTCTCCTCGCGCAGCGACCTCGCGGTGGCGGCCGTCGCCGAGCTGCTCGCCTCCGCCCGGATCGAGCCGAGCACCGACTCGGAGGCCGACATCGCCGGGGCGGTCCGCGCGTGCGCGCACGTCTACGGCACCCCCGAGGCGCGAGCGGCCTACCTCGCGGTGGTGGCGGAGGCCGGGCGCGACGCCGGTCTGCGCGACGCGGTGGAGCGCTCGATCATCGAGCCCGCCCGGCAGCTCGTCGCCGACGGGCTCGACCGTGCTGTGGCTCGTGGCGAGATCTCGCGGGCACGCGCCGACGCCCGCTGCGACCTGCTCTACGACGTGCTCGCCGGCACCCTCGTGCACCGGCTGCTCGTCCGCGGCGACGAGATCGACGACGCCTTCGTCGCGACACTCACGTCCGCCGTCCTCGTGGCGCTCCGCCACGACGGCTGACGCCGGCGGGGGCGCACACGGCAGGAACGGCAGCGGGCCGCCCCGGAGGGGCGGCCCGCGTGCGGCACAGCCTCGCGGCGTGGAGGTCGGTGACGACCTACAGCGGCGTGACGTTCTCGGCCTGCGGGCCCTTCTGGCCCTGCGTGACGTCGAAGGTGACCTTCTGGTTCTCCTCGAGCGAGCGGTAGCCCGACGTGGTGATCGCGGAGAAGTGCACGAACACGTCGGCGCTGCCGTCCTCGGGGGCGATGAAGCCGAAGCCCTTCTCGCCGTTGAACCACTTCACTGTTCCGTTGACCATGGTGTTCCTCTTCCCTTGGCACGGCGGTGAGGCGGAGGTCGCCTCCCGCGAGTTGCACCGCCGGTGCCTGCTGCTTCCTCGGACGAGGAACAAGAAGGACGCCCAGCGGAGACGATCCGCGGGCGTCCGATGAACGTTCGGGGAACTGCTGTAGCAACTGACCCGACAGTAGCACGTCAGGGGGAAGGCCTTCCCTCCCGCGCTGGCGCACGGTCGACCTGCCCCGGCGGCGGCGTGGGGGAGGACCGGTTCCGGCTCACAGGAAGTAGAGGCGGCTGAGCGGGACGGACTCGACGGGATCCATGTGCAGGCGCTCGCCGTCGAGGCTGACCCCCGCACCGCTCGGATCCACCGACACCGACGCCGACGCGCGGTGGTGGAGCATCGACGCGAGCGACACGTCGCGGCAGCCGCGCACGGCGACCCGACGGCGGCGGGTGGGGAACACGTCGGCACCCGCCTCGACCGCGGCGGCGTTGGTGAAGATGACCGACGAGTCGACGGCCGCTCCCCCGATGCCGCCGAACTGCGCGGCGATCTGGCGCGGTTCGGCGACGTCGACGACGGAGTTCGGGTCGCCGACCGTGCCCCACGCCGGGAGCCCCGACTTCAGCACGATCCACGGCTTCGCGCCGAACGTCGAGGGCGGCCACAGCACGATGTCGGCCATCCGCCCCGGCTGCAGCGAGCCCACCTCGTGCGAGAGCCCGTGCGCCAGCGCCGGGTTGATCGTGAGCTTCGCCAGGTAGCGCAGCACGCGCGCGTTGTCGTGCGGGCTGTCGTCGTCGGCGGGCTTCGACACTGCGGCGAGCTGCAGCGTTCTACGCACCGTCTCGCCCGCTCGACCCATCCCCTGCGCGTCGCTGCTCGTGATCGGGATGACGCCGCGGTCGTGCAGCACGTTCTCGCCGGCCATGGTCGCGGCGCGCACCCGGGCCCGGACGATGGCCGCGTCGCTCGGCAGGTCCGGCCGCAGGGCATGGACGTTGAAGATCATGGCGAAGTGCTCGGCCACGGCATCGCGACCGAAGGGCAGCGTCGGGTTCGTCGACGACGCCAGCACGTGCGGTACGCCGGCGAGCCGCAGGACGTCGGGCGTGTGCCCGCCGCCGCAGCCCTCCACGTGGTAGGCGTGGAAGACGCGGCCGTCGGAGACCGCGAGCGTGTCCTCGACCGACAGCCCCTCGTTGAGCCCGTCGGTGTGCACGGCGACCTGGACGTCGTGCTCCTCCGCGACCGTGAGGCACGTGTCGAGCGACCGCAGGTGCGCGCCGGTGTCCTCGTGCACCTTGAAGCCGCACACGCCGGCCTCGATGCCCTCGAGCATCGAGCCGCGACGCGACGCCGAGCCGCGTCCGAGCAGACCGACGTTGATGGGGTAGGCGTCGAACGCGGCGTACGCCGTGCGCAGCGGGGCCGCGGCATTCACGCCCACGCCCCAGAACGGGCCGAACTCCTGCCCGATCACGGTCGTGACGCCGCTCGACAGCGCCGCCTCCATGACGCGCGGCGAGAGCAGGTGCACGTGGGTGTCGACGGCACCCGCAGTCGCGATCATCCCCTCGCCGTTGATGACGATGGTGCTCGTGCCGATGACGATGTCGACGTCGTCGGACGTATCGGGGTTGCCGGCGCGGCCCACCGCGACGATCCGGCCGCCGCTGATGCCGATGGACGCGGTGCGGATGCCGAGCACAGCGTCGAGGATCAGCACGTTCGTGATGACGACGTCGCACGACTCCGAGGTCGGGACGGCGCGCAGCCCGATGCCGTCGCGGCCGGTCTTGCCGAAGCCGAGCAGGAACTCGTCGTCGTCGGGCTGGCTGTGGGACTCGACCTCGACGACGAGCCCGGTGTCGCCGAGGCGGACCCGGTCGCCCGTGCGCGGGCCGTACGTGTGGGCGTGGGCCGCCGGGTTGCCGGTCACGACTGCACCTCCGGGTGCTCCTCGAGGTAGCGCCGCACAGCCGTCACCGCGTGCTCGGGATCGCCGCCGGGAGAACCGGTGTCGAGGAATCCCGTGGCGCGCAGCAGGTCCAGCGCCTTCTCGCGCGCGCCGGGAGCATCGAGCGGACCGTCGACGAGGCCGGCGAACCCGACCACCACGCGCTCGCCGCGGATCGGCACGAGCCGCACGCGGGACGTCGTACCGGGCTCGAACGTGGTGCTCGCGCCCGCGGCGACGTCGAGGTGCCGGCCGTACGCCGCCGCGCGGTCGAACGACAGCCGCGGGTTGACCTCGAGGAAGTGGAAGTGGCTGGTGACCGTGATCGGCACCGGTGCCGTGTTCTCGACGTCGACCTCCACGACGTCGAGGCGCGAGGTGCGCTCGGCGTCGTCCGCGGGGTCGGCATCCGGGTCCGCGGCGACGTCGATGGCACCGGGTGCGTGCTGCCCGAGGGACCCGCCGCCGATCGGGTCGGGCACCACCACGAGCCGCGTGCCGTCGTCGAACACGGCCTCGACCTTCACGTCGACCAGGACGTCGGCGACACCGGGCAGCACGTCGTCGGGGCCGAGCACCGACTGCCCGGCGTCCATCGCCTCGTCGTGCCGCTTCCCGTCGCGCGCGGCCTCGGCGACGGTGTCCGCGATCAGCGCGGTGGCCTCGGGGACGTTGAGCCGCAGGCCACGGGCCCGGCGTGCCCGGGCCAGCTCGGCCACGGTGAACAGCAGGAGCCGGTCGCGCTCCGCGGGCGTCAGCTGCACGAGGTCCTCCTGGTCAGGCCGGCTCGACGAGCCGACGGGCGGTCCGGCGCAGCAGACGCACCATCTCGGCGCGGTCGAGGCCGCCCAGGGTCACCTGGATCGACAGGCCGTCGACCGCGGACGAGAGTACGAGCGCCGCCGCGGCGGCGTCCTCGACCGCGAAGTCGCCGCGGTCGGCACCGTAGCGGAGGACGTCGGCGAGGATGCCGCGCCACCGCGCGTCGAGCCGGCGCTGGGCGTCACGGGCGACGTCGTCGAGGGTCGACTCCTGCCACACCTGCAGCCACAGCACCCAGCCCGGATCGTCCGCGCCCTCGGCGGCCGACAGCTCGAGCAGGCGCTCGAGGCGCCGCCACGGGTCGCGCACGCGCGACAGCGAGGCGGCGAGCTCGTCGAGCAGCCGGTCCTCGCTCGACTCGATCGCCCGGATCAGCAGCTCGGTCTTGGAGGGGAAGTAGTAGGTCACGTGCCCCGGAGTCATGCCCGCCCGCTCGGCGACGTCGGCGACCCGGACGCGGGCGAGCCCCTTGTCCGCGATCGCTGCAGCCGCAGCCTCGACGAGCAGGTCCTCGCGCTCACGGCCCTTGCCGCGCCGCGCGATCGCGGTCACGGGAGCACCACGCCGGCGGGGATCTGCTGGGTGATGCAGTGCGGGCCGCCTCCGCCGTACGCCAGCACGGTCCCGGGTACGCCGACGACCTCGCGCCCGTCGTAGACCTCGGCGAGGACGTCGAGCGCCGCGGCGTCGTACTGGCTCCCCGACACGGGGACGACCACGCGATCGTTGGCGATGTAGTGGTTGACGTAGGAGACGTCCGGGTCGGGACCGGGATCGATGACCACGACGTCGAGCCGGCGCCCGCGCGCGTCGTGCGCCCGTTCGAGAGCCTCGAGGTTCGCGCGGCTGCGGGCGTGGTCCGGCGACGACGGGTCGGACGGGAGCTCGAGGAGGACGAGGCCGGGCTCGACGTACTGGGCGACGCCGTCGACGTGGCCGTCGGTGCCCGCCGGACCCACGTCGAGGCTGTGACCGAACGGGAGCCACACGACGGACTGCACCCCGAGGTGGTCGCGCAGGACCTCCTCGATCTCGTGCCTGCTCATGCCGGGGTTGCGGTTGGGGTCGAGCAGGCACTGCTCGGTGGTGATCAAGGTGCCCTGCCCGTCGACCAGGAACCCGCCGCCCTCGAGGACCATCGGCGCCTCGAACACCCGGAGTCCGAAGGCCTCGCCGATCCGACGCGCCAGGGCGTCGTCGTCGGCGTAGGGGTGCCAGCGCTCGCCCCAGGCGTTGAACCGGAAGCTCACCACGGCGATCTCCCCTGCCGGGTCGCGGACGAACACCGGTCCGCTGTCGCGGGCCCACGAGTCGTCGACCGGGATCTCGAGCACCGAGACCCCCGACCCGCACCGGTCGCGGACCTCGCGCGCCGAGCCGGGAGAGCACACCATGACCACGCGCTCCGTCGCGCCCACGGCATCGGCCACCAGCGCGTAGTCGCGCTTCGCGTCGTCGAGCTGGTCGCCCCAGAGCTCTCGACGGGTCGGCCACACCATGAGGCAACCCGCGTGCGGCTCGCGCTCGGCCGGCATCGCGAACCCCAGCTCGCGCGGGACCTCCGCGTTCGTGGCCATGCGCCCACCTCAATTCTTGGACGACGTCCTAGAACGCAGAATCTAGGACGTCGTCCAACTCGTGTCCAGCCTCGCTCCCGGTCGAGGGGATCGACGCGGGCGGCCACTAGGGTCGCCGCGTGGACTGGAACCGACAGGTGTGCGGCGTGCGCGGGCACGAGACGTACGCGCCCGACGAGGCGGATCTCACGGCTCGCCTGCACGTGCGCACGCCCGCCGGCGAGGCGTGGCGCTGCCTGCGCTGCGGCGCCTACGTCGTCGGCGCTCCCGACGCGTCCGGCCCCGCCGACGAGGCACCCGAGGTCCCCCGAGGGCGGCTGCTGCGCGACCTCGTGATCATGCGGCTGCTCGCGGCCGAGCGAGCCCTGCGCGCCCTCCTCCTCCTGCTGCTGGCGCTCGGGATCCTGCGCTGGCGCGGCAGCAAGGACGCGATCGCGCAGGCGTTCGAGGTCGAGATCCCGATCCTGCGCCCGCTGGCCGAGCAGGTCGGGTGGAACATCGACGGCTCGTGGCTCGTGCGCACGGTGCGCGAGGCGCTCGGGCTGTCGGAGGCCACGCTCACGTGGATCGCTGTCGCGCTGCTCCTCTACTCCGCGCTGCAGTTCGCCGAGGCCTACGGCCTCTGGACGATGAGGCGGTGGGGCGAGTACCTCGCGGTGATCGCGACGAGCGTGTTCCTCCCGCTGGAGATCTACGAGCTCGCGCACCGCGTCACCGTGCTCAAGCTCGGTGCGCTGCTCGTCAACATCGCCGCGATCGTCTGGCTGCTCTGGAGCAAGAGGCTGTTCGGCCTGCGCGGCGGCGGAGCGGCGTACCACGCCGAGCACGCCGAGGAGAGTCTGCTCACCGTCGAGCGCGCGGCCGTGAGCGCCCAAGGAGGCCAGGGATGACCGATCTGCGTGCGTGGCTGCCTCGCGGAGTCGACGCGATCTCCGCCTGGCAGGACCGCTACGGCGCGTTCAGCCCGCACCCGAGCCTGCAGGTGTCCGACGAGGCGCTGGCCGACGCCTTCGGCCGGCTGGTCGAGCGCCTGCACGACAACTACCCCTTCGGGCATCCGCGCTACGTCGGGCAGATGCTCAAGCCGCCGCACCCCGCGGCCGTGCTGGGCTACACGACGGCGATGCTCATCAACCCCAACAACCACGCGCTCGACGGCGGCCCCGCGACCGCGCAGATGGAGAAGGAGGTCGTCGCGCGGATCGCGGCGATGTTCGGGCTCCCCCAGCACCTCGGCCACCTCACCTCGAGCGGCACGATCGCCAACCTCGAGGCGCTGTGGGTCGCGCGCGAGTCGCATCCCGGCAAGTCCATCGCCTACAGCGCCGATGCCCACTACACGCACTCGCGGATGTGCGGCGTCCTCGGCATCGAGGGCATCGCGGTCCGCACCGACGCGGCTGGACGGATGGACCTCGACCACCTCGACGAGGTGCTCGCCACCGGACGGGTCGGCACGGTCGTCGCGACGGTGGGCACGACCGGGCTCGGCGCCCTCGACCCGGTCGCGGGCATCACCGCCCGCGCCCGCGCGGCCGGCGCACGCGTGCACGTCGACACGGCGTACGGCGGGTTCTTCGCCCTCGTGGCCGACGGCTCCGCCGACGGCGTCGCGCAGGCCCCGTACGCCGCGATCGCCGAGGTCGACAGCGTCGTCGTCGACCCGCACAAGCACGGGCTGCAGCCCTACGGCTGCGGCACGGTCCTGTTCTCCGACCCTTCGGTCGGCCGGTTCTACGGGCACGACTCGCCGTACACCTACTTCAGCTCCGACGAGCTCCACCTCGGTGAGATCTCGCTGGAGTGCAGCCGCGCCGGCGCCGCGGCGGCGGCCCTCTGGCTCACCCTCGAGGTGCTGCCGCTCTCGGACGCCGGCCTCGGCCAGGTCCTGCGGGCCGGACGACGCGGTGCGCTCGAGTGGGCCGCGCTGCTCGAGGGATCCGACTCGCTCGCGGCGTACCAGGCCCCGGAGCTCGACATCGTGACCTACCTGCCGCGGCGCGACACGATGTCGGCGGTCGACGCGTCCAGCGAGGCTCTCTTCCACGCCGCCGCGGCGGGCGACCCGACCGAGCAGATCCACCTCGCCACCTACACCGTCTCCGGAGACGCCCTCGCCGCGCGCGGCCACCGGGTGCACGCCGACGCGCCCGCCGCGCGCATCCTGCGCAGCACCGTCATGAAGCCCGAGTCCGCGACGTACGTCCCTGAGATCCACGCGAGGCTCGAGCACCTCGCCCGCGACCTCTGACCAGCCCCCCCCCCGACGCGCGCCGTCGGCCCCCGTAGTTCTCCAAACATGATCATGTTCGGGGAACGGCGGGCGGTCAGGCGGTGAGGCCCTCCACGAGGGAGTCGGCGGCGGCGTAGGGGTCGAGCGCGCCGTCGACGACCTGGGCGGCCAGGGTGTCCAGGGTCGCGTCGCCGCGCAGGTCGCCCATCCGCGCGCGCAGCTGGTCGAATGCGATGGCCTCGATCTCGACCGCCGCCCGGGCCCGGCGACGGGACGCCAGCTCGCCGGTGCGCGCCAGCCACTCGCGGTGCGACGAGATCGCGGCGAGCACCTCGTCGACACCCGCGCCGGTGGCGGCGACCGTCTTGAGCACCGGCGGCGTCCAGGGGTCGTCGACGTCGCCGGAGCGCGGACCCGAGCCCAGCGTGAGCATGTGCCGCAGCTCCCGGGCGGTGGAGTCGGCACCGTCGCGATCGGCCTTGTTGACGACGAACACGTCGCCGATCTCGAGGATCCCGGCCTTCGCAGCCTGCACTCCGTCGCCCATGCCCGGCGCGAGCAGGACCACGGTGGTGTCGGCCGCTCCCGCGATCTCGACCTCGCTCTGCCCGACGCCGACCGTCTCGACGAGCACGACGTCGTACCCGGCCGCGTCGAGCACCCGGACGGCCTGCGGCGTGGCCCATGCGAGGCCGCCGAGGTGGCCGCGCGAGGCCATCGACCGGATGTAGACGCCGGGATCGGTCGCGTGGTCCTGCATCCGCACGCGGTCGCCGAGGAGCGCCCCGCCGGAGAACGGCGACGACGGGTCGACCGCGAGGACGCCGACGCGCAGGCCCTGCTCGCGGTAGGCGCGCACGAGCGCCGAGGTCGACGTCGACTTCCCCACCCCGGGCGCGCCCGTGAGGCCCACGACGTGCGCCCGCCCCGCGTACGGCGCCAGGGCTGCCGTGACCTCGCGCATCGCCGGTGCGGCGTCCTCGACCATCGAGATCAGCCGCGCCACGGCGCGCGGCTGACCCTCGCGGGCCCGGGAGACCAGGTCCGCGACGTCGAGGGCCGGCGTCACTACGCCGACGGAACGCGCACGATCAGCGCGTCGCCCTGCCCGCCGCCGCCGCACAGGGCAGCGGCACCCAGGCCGCCTCCGCGGCGCTTGAGCTCGAGCGCGAGATGCAGCACGACGCGCGCCCCGCTCATCCCGACCGGGTGACCGAGAGCGATGGCGCCGCCGTTGACGTTGACCTTCTCCGGGTCGATGCCCAGCTTCTCGGTCGACGCGAGACCGACGGCCGCGAACGCCTCGTTGATCTCGACGAGGTCGAGGTCGGACACCGACAGGCCCTCGCGGCCGAGCGCCTTGAGGATCGCGTTGGCCGGCTGCTCCTGCAGCGAGGCGTCGGGGCCTGCGACCACGCCGTGCGCACCGATCTCGGCCAGCCAGGTGAGACCGAGCTCCTCCGCCTTCGCCTTGCTCATCACGACGACCGCTGCCGCGCCGTCGGAGATCTGCGACGCCGAGCCCGCGGTGATCGTGCCGTCCTTCGCGAACGCGGGGCGCAGCTTCGACAGGGACTCGGCCGTGGTGTCGGCCCGGATGCCCTCGTCCTCGCTGAACACGATCGGGTCGCCCTTGCGCTGCGGGATCTCGACGGGCGCGATCTCCTCGGCGAACAGGCCGTTCTTCTGCGCCGCAGCCGCGAGCTGGTGCGAGCGGGCGGAGAAGGCGTCCTGCGCCTCGCGCGTCACGTTCGGGTACTTCGCGTTGTGATTCTCCGTCGAGATGCCCATGGCGACCTGGTCGAAGGCACAGGTGAGCGCATCGAAGGCCATCGAGTCGATCATCGAGACGTCGCCGTACTTGAAGCCCTCGCGCGACTTCGGCAGCAGGTGCGGCGCCTGCGTCATCGACTCCATGCCGCCGGCCACGACGACCTCGAACTCGCCGGCGCGGATCAGCTGGTCGGCCAGCGCGATCGCGTCGAGGCCCGAGAGGCAGACCTTGTTGATGGTGAGCGCGGGCACGTCCATCGAGATGCCGGCCTTGACGGCCGCCTGGCGCGCGGTGATCTGGCCGGCGCCGGCCTGGATGACCTGGCCCATGATCACGTAGTCGACCTGGTCGGGCGAGACGCCGGAGCGCTCGAGCGCGGCCTTGATGGCGACGCCGCCGAGGTCGGCCGCGGAGAAGTCCTTGAGGGAGCCGAGCAGGCGCCCCATGGGCGTGCGCGCTCCTGCGACGATGACGGTCGGACCGGTGCTCATGAGGACCCCTCCTGGGACACGACAGCGTGTACCGCGCCACGATATCCCCGTGAGCACCCCTAGCCCTGCCGAGGTCCTCGGACCCGTCGTCACCGCCATCGAC
>JAKOVT010000363.1 GCA_029781935.1 Actinomycetes bacterium
ATCGCGGGTAGATCTGGTAGACGACCGCGTCGCGCCACCACAGCCGCTCGTCGCGCGGGGGGAGGCCGGCGTTGCCCTCGCGGACGGGCAGGTCTGCGGTCATGCGGGGTCTCCCTGGGTGCTGGTCGAGTCGGTGTTCACCATGGCGATCGCGGCACCGACGAGGTAGCGCCAGAGCTCCTGCTCGAGCGCTGGGTCGAGGCCGAGGTCGGCCATGGTCGCGTCCAGCGCCGCGCGCATGCAGTCCAGCCAGTGATCGCGTGCGGTGTCGTCGACGGGGTACGGCGCGTGCCGCATCCGCAGCCGCGGGTGTCCGCGCTCGTCGGAGTAGGTGGTGGGTCCGCCCCAGTACTGCATCAGGAACATCCGGAGCCGGCGCTCCGCGCCCTCCATGTCCTGCGCCGGGTACATCGGCAGGAGGACCGGGTCCTGCGCGACGCCCTCGTAGAAGCGGTGCACGAGCGTGGTGAAGAACTGCTCGCCGCCCATGAGGTCGTAAGGCGTGGTCTCGGGCTGCATGCCGCCATTCTGCCGTCCCGTCCGGCGTACGCCGACGCCCGGGGCGCGGCGCGCCCCCCGTCGATGGGCGATGCGCGGACGCTAGAAGGTCGTGCGATCACGCATCGACGACGAGGAGCCGGGGGAGGGGGCGGGCGTGCCGGACTCCAGCTCCTCCGCGCGGGCTCGGATGTTGCGCAGCATGGAGCCGAAGATGATGCCGTGGAAGGGCAGCATGCTGCTCCAGTACAGGTGCCCGTGCAGGCCCCGCGGATGGAAGACGGCGCGCTGCCGGTAGACCGTCGCGGGGCGCCCGCCGGCCCGCCCGGTCGGCTCGATCGAGAGCTCGAGCCAGGCCAGCCCCGGCACGCGGAACTCGCCGCGCAGCCGCAGCAGGCGGCCCGGCACGCGCTCCTCGACGCGCCAGAAGTCCAGCGGGTCGCCGACGCGCAGGGTCTCGGGGTTGCGACGTCCGCGGGCCAGCCCGACACCGCCGGACGCTCGGTCGAGGACGCCGCGCACCTCCCACGCGAGCGGGAACGAGTAGTAGCCCTGGTCGCCGCCCAGTCCCTCGACCACCCTCCAGAGCGTCTCGGCGTCGGCATGCACGACCGTCGAGCGGTCGTCGGAGTACAGCGAGCCGCCCGCCCAGTCCGGGTCGCTCGGGAGCGGGTCGCTCGGAGCGCCCGGCAGGCTCGAGCTCGACCAGGCGGTACGCACGTCGGCCTCGCGGATGCGGGCCAGCGCCAGCGACACGGCGCGCTCGTAGGGGACCAGCCCGCCCGCCGGGTCGGGCACCAGCGCCGCGATGTCGTGCTCGCGGCAGACCGACGTCATCGTGAGGCTGTCGACGAGCGGCTTGGCGACGGCCCTGG
>JAKOVT010000365.1 GCA_029781935.1 Actinomycetes bacterium
ATCGCGGGTAGATCTGGTAGACGACCGCGTCGCGCCACCACAGCCGCTCGTCGCGCGGGGGGAGGCCGGCGTTGCCCTCGCGGACGGGCAGGTCTGCGGTCATGCGGGGTCTCCCTGGGTGCTGGTCGAGTCGGTGTTCACCATGGCGATCGCGGCACCGACGAGGTAGCGCCAGAGCTCCTGCTCGAGCGCTGGGTCGAGACCGAGGTCGGCCATGGTCGCGTCCAGGGCCGCGCGCATGCAGTCCAGCCAGTGGTCGCGTGCGGTGTCGTCGACGGGGTACGGCGCGTGCCGCATCCGCAGCCGCGGGTGGCCGCGCTCGTCGGAGTAGGTGGTGGGGCCGCCCCAGTACTGCATGAGGAACATCCGGAGCCGGCGCTCGGCGCCCTCCATGTCCTGCGCCGGGTACATCGGCCGGAGGACCGGGTCCTGCGCGACGCCCTCGTAGAAGCGGTGCACGAGCGTGGTGAAGAACTGCTCGCCGCCCATGAGGTCGTAGGGCGTGGTCTCGGGCTGCATGCCGCCATTCTGCCGTCCCGTCCGTCGTACGCGGACGCCCGGGGCGCGACGCGCCCGCCGTCGATGCGCGAGGAGCGGACGCTAGAAGGTCGTGCGATGACGCATCGACGGCGAGGGGGTGGGGGAGGGGGCGGCCGGGCCGGACTCCAGCTCCTCCGCCCGCGCCCGGATGTTGCGCAGCATCGAGCCGAAGATGATGCCGTGGAAGGGCAGCATGCTGCTCCAGTACAGGTGCCCGTGAAGGCCGCGCGGATGGAAGACGGCGCGCTGCCGGTAGACCGTCGCGGGGCGACCGCCGGCCCGTCCGGTCGGCTCGATCGAGAGCTCGAGCCAGGCCAGCCCCGGCACGCGGAACTCCCCGCGCAGCCGCAGCAGGCGGCCCGGCACGCGCTCCTCGACGCGCCAGAAGTCGAGCGGGTCGCCCACGCGCAGGGTCTCGGGGTTACGACGTCCGCGGGCCAGTCCGACACCGCCGGACGCGCGGTCGAGGACGCCGCGCACCTCCCACGCGAGGGGGAACGAGTAGTAGCCCTGGTCGCCGCCCAGTCCCTCGACCACCCTCCAGAGCGTCTCGGCGTCGGCATGCACGACGGTCGAGCGGTCGTCGGAGTACAGCGAGCCGCCCGCCCAGTCGGGGTCGCTCGGGAGCGGGTCGCTCGGAGCGCCGGGCAGGCTCGAGCTCGACCAGGCGGTACGCACGTCGGCCTCGCGGATGCGGGCCAGCGCCAGCGACACGGCGCGCTCGTAGGGGACCAGGCCGCCCGGCGGGTCGGGCACCAGCGCCGCGATGTCGTGCTCGCGGCAGACCGACGTCATCGTGAGGCTGTCGACGAGCGGCTTGGCGACGGCCCTGGGCACCGGGGTGACGAGACCGACCCAGTTGCTCGACAACCGCGGCGTGAGGAACGGCATCCCGACGACGATCCGCTGCGACAGCCCGGCGGCGCGGGCGTAGCCGTGCATCATCTCCTCGTAGGTGATGACGTCGGGTCCGCCGATCTCGAACGCGCGGTTGATCGCGCCGGGCAGGTCGGCCACGTGCACGAGGTAGTAGAGGACGTCGCGGACGGCGATGGGCTGGGTCGGCGTGCGCACCCAGTTCGGCGTCACCATCACGGGCAGCCGCTCGGTGAGGTAGCGGACCATCTCGAAGCTCGCCGAACCGCTGCCGATGATGACGGCCGCGCGCAGCTCGATCGTGGGTACGCCGCTCGTCCGGAAGATCTCGCTGACCTCGGCCCGGCTGCGGAAGTGCTCCGACATCGCCTCGACGGGCAGGTCGGGCAGGAGCGCCCCGACGTACACGATGCGACCCACGCCCTCGGCGCGCGCCGCGGCGGCGAAGGTACGGGCGATGGTGCGCTCGAGCTCCTCGAACCCCTCGCCCGCCAGGAGCGAATGGAGCAGGTAGTAGGCGACGTCGGCACCGCGCAGCGCCTGGTGCACGACGGCGGGATCGCTCGCGTCGCCGACCACGACCTCGACGCGGTCCACCCAGGTGCGGTCGGCGAGGCGCTCGGGGTGGCGGGCCAGCACACGGACCTCGTGCCCGGCGTCGAGCAGCTCGGGCACGAGCCGGCCCCCGATGTACCCGGTGACCCCGGTGACGAGGATCCGCATGCGGGCCAGTCTGTCGGTGGGCGGTGCCGAGCGCGCGCCGAGGGTCAGCGGGTGACCGCCACGCCCACGATCGCCAGCGCGGCGACCACGACGGCGACCACGCCGATGGGCACCAGCCACCGCCGCCAGCCCGACCCGTCGTAGGACGTGAGCCCTTCGGCGGCGCGGATCGACTGCCCGCTGGGGTCGTTCTCGGAGAACTGGTGGCTCACCCGGCCACCGTACGTCGCACCTCCGACGTCAGGGGCGGCCCTGGACGGTCATGCTCCTGACAGGAGAGCGCCGACGAGGCGCCGAGGGTGGCGCGCCCGCAGGATCAGGCGGGCGGCTGGGCGGCAGGCGGCGTGGCGCCCGGGAGGGTGGGGCGCTGGAGGACCGGCACCCGCACACCCTCCTCGTCGAAGGCGAGCTTGAGCCGTTCGCGGATCGCCCGAGCAGCGACCATCTGCTTGTCGGGGGCGGCCTTGGCGGTGACGCGCACGAAGACGGCGTCGCCGCTCACGCTCTCGACGCCGGCGTAGGTCGGGGTGCCGAAGAGGGTGTCGTCGTACTGCGGGTCGTCGTCCATCTCGGCACCGACCCGCTCGATGATGCGGCGCACCCGGTCGAGGTCCTCGTTGTAGGCGATGGGGACGTCGACGATCGCCATCGTCCAGCCCTGCGAGCGGTTCCCGACGCGCAGGATCTCGCCGTTGCGCACGTACCAGACGACGCCGGACATGTCGCGGACGCGCGTGATGCGCAGCGTGACCTCCTCGACCGTGCCGGTGGCAGGACCGAGGTCGACGAAGTCGCCGACGCCGAACTGGTCCTCGAGCACCAGGAACACGCCGGAGAGGAAGTCCTTCACCATCGTCTGCGCCCCGAAGCCGAGGGCGACGCCGATGACGCCCGCGCTGGCGATGAGCGGCCCGAGGTTCACGCCGATCTGCGCGAGGATGAGGAGCAGCCCGATGCTGAGCACGGTGAACGTCGCGATGCTCTTGAGCAGCTGACCGAGCGCCTCGGCGCGCTGCTCGCGCCGCGCCGACATGAGGACCGCGGTGAGCTCCTGCGTGTGCTCGGCGGCGCGCGCCTGACCGGGCCGCTCCTCGCGCAACCGCTCCTTCGCGTTCTGCGTCACGCGCGTGATCACGCGCAGCAGCAGCCACCAGACGAGCAGCGAGATGACGACGATGAGGACGATGGCCAGCAGGTTCGTGGCCATCCAGGCGAGGACCACCTGGTACCAGGGCGTGCTTGCCGCTGCGGTCGCTGCGAGCTCGAAGGGCATGGCCCCAGACTAGTTGAGCGCCAGGCCCGTCCAGCGCGCGGCGAAGGCCAGCATGTCCGCCGACTCCTCGACCGACTTGGACAGCTTGCGCGCCCCGTGCCCGACGTCGCCGTCGGTGCGGATCACGACCGGCCGGGATCCTGCGGTCGCGTGCTGCACCGCGGCGCAGAGCTTGCGGCCGTGCATCGGGTCCGTGCGCGTGTCGTTGTCGAAGACGACGAACATCGTCGCCGGGTAGTCCAGACCCTCCCGCACGTTGTGGTACGGCGAGTAGGCGAGCAGCCAGTCGAGCTCCTCGGGCACCTGCGGATCGCCGTACTCGACCTTCCACGACAGGCCGAGCTCGGACTCGACGTACCGCACCATGTCGAGCAGAGGCGCCACGCAGATCGCGGCGCCGTAGAGCTCGGGTCGCTGCGTGATCGCCGCCCCGACGAGCAGCCCGCCGTTGCTTCCGCCGTTGATCGCGAGCTGGTCGGGGGTGGTCCAGCCCTCGCGCTCGAGCCACTCCGCCGCCGCGTGGAAGTCGTCGAAGACGTTCTGCTTCCGGCCGAGCATCCCGGCGCGGTGCCAGTCCTCGCCCTCCTCGCCGCCGCCGCGCAGGCAGGCGATCGCGTAGACGCCGCCTGCCTCGACCCAGGCGAGCGCGACCGAGGAGAACCCCGGGGTCATCGAGATCCCGAAACCGCCGTAGCCGTAGAGGAGCGTGGGGCGTGGCCGGTCGGGTGTCGCCGCCTTCGAGAGCACGAACATCCGCACGACGGTGCCGTCCTTCGACGGGTACTCGACCATCTGCGAGTGGATCTCGGGGACGTCGACCGATCCAGGAGGCGTGGCGTAGAGCGACACCTCGCCCGTGCGGGCGTCGTAGGAGTAGACGTGCGCCTGGGTCGTGAAGTCGGTGTAGACGAACCAGATGACCGGTCCGCCCTCGGGACGCTCGGCCAGGCCGCCGAGGGTGCCCACGCCGGGCAGCGTCAGCTCGCCCGTGCGAGCGCCTGTCTCCGGGTCGTGCAACGTGATGGAGCCGACGCCGTGCCGCGTCCAGGACACGGCCAGCACGGGCTCCGAGAGGCCCGGGCCGTCGAGCAGGGCGAAGTCCTCGAGGACGGCCTCGTCGTCCTCCGCCACCAGCTCGACCCACGCGTCGTAGGCGAGGTCGTCGGGATCGACGACCATGACGCGGGCGCGCGGGGCGTCGCGGTCGGTGTGCACGAGGATGCGGCCGTCGCGCGCGAAGTACAGACCGGTGCTCGCGTCGACGTCGACCTGCACCTCGCGCAGCGCGGGCTGCTCGAGCGACGACTCGGCGAGGTCGGCCAGCCAGAGGTCGTTGCGCGGCTCGGTGCCCTCCTGGCTCGACAGCTGCAGCCAGCGGCCGTCCATGCTCACCTGCACGCCGAAGTACGACGTGATCGGCCGACCGGCGCCGAAGATCTCGACGTCGGTGGACGGATCGCTGCCGAGCCGGTGCAGGTAGACGCGGCGGTGGAACTGCGCCTCGTCGGCGGGGACCAGCGCAGGGTCGAGGCGGCGGACGTAGTAGTAGGCCTCGGCGCCGGGGAGCCAGGCGACGGGGGAGTAGCGGGCACGGTCGATCGGCCCGTCGACGACCTCGCCGGTGGCGACGTCCAGGACGCGCAGCACCGACTCCTCGGTGCCGCCCTCCGACAGCTGGTAGGCGAGCAGGTGGCCCTCCTTGCTCGGTTGCCACGTGTCGAGGGTGGTGCGTCCGGTCGGGTCGATCTCCATCGGGTCGAGCAGCACCCGCTCGGTGCCGTCCGGGTCGACCGTCCAGAGGACGGAGAACTGCTGGTCGGGGTCGCGTCGCATGAAGAACCGCCGCTCGCCCCGGTACACCGGCACCCCGATGCTGCCCGCCGCGACCAGCTCGGCCACGCGCTCGCGCCAGTGCTCGACCGTGCTCCACCCGGTGCGTTCGGCCTCGAGCAGCGCGTGCTGCGCCCGTCCCCATTCCTCGCGCATCCGCGTCCACTCGGCCGGCTCGGTGTCTCCCGGCTTGGGCACCTCGAGGTAGCGGTAGGGATCGGGGACGAGACGACCGTCGTAGTCGTCGGCGAGGTCGAGGCGAGGGGCGTCGGGGTACGTCGGCACGACCGACACCCTAGGCACGCTCCCGCGCCAGGAGCGGCAGCGGCACCCCGCGCGGTCTAGCGCTTCGCCGGGAGGCTGCGGGCGTAGGCCGCGCAGCGCTGCGCCCACGGTGCGACGTCGTCGACCGTCTCGAGGTCGGCGGCCGGCACGCGCAGCCACCCGGTCATCGGCCGGCCGCGCATCACGGCCACCTCCGCCGACGTGGAGTCGACCAGCGCGTCGGCCTCGGCCGGGTCGACGCGCAGCAGCGCACCGCCCTCGCTGCTCGCGGCGAGGGCCATGTTGCCGTTCACCAGGAAGGCGAGCCCGCCGAACATCCTCCGCTCGGACAGGCCCGGCTCGTCCTCGAGGCACGCGCGCATCCGGTCCGCCAGCTCCGCGTCGTACGCCATGCGCCCGAGACTGCCCGATGTGGAGGTCTGAGAGGTAGGTATCGGTCCCTCTCAGACCTCCAGATGGGGATGATCTCGGTATGACCGAGCTGCACTGGTTGCCGGCGCTCGAGCAGGCGGCACTGGTTCGTCACCGGGAGGTCTCGAGCGTCGAGCTGACCGAGCACCACCTGCGTCGCGCCGACGCGCTCGATGCGCGCGTGGGCGCGTTCATCACCCGCACCGACGATCTCGCGCTCGAGCTGGCCCGTGCAGCCGACGCGCGCGTCGCGGCGGCGGACGACGACGAGCCGCTGCCGCCGTTGCTCGGGACCGTCATACCGGTGAAGGACCTCGAGCAGCTCGCCGGCGTGCGCATGACCGGAGGCTCGGCGGTCTTCGACGTCGTCCCTGACCACGACGACCACGTGGTCGCGCTGATGCGAGCGGCCGGGCTCGTGATCACCGGCAAGACCAACGCCCCCGAGTTCGGCCTCCCGTGCTACACCGAGCCCGACGTCGCGCCGCCCGCCCGCACGCCGTGGGACCTCGCCCGCTCGGCGGGTGGCTCGAGCGGCGGGGCAGGCGCCGCCGTGGCGGCCGGGATCGCTTCTGCCGCACAGGGGAACGACGGCGGCGGTTCGTTGCGCATCCCCGCGAGCGTGTGCGGCCTCGTCACGATCAAGCCGTCGCGCGGCCGGGTCAGCAACGCGCCGTGGCCCGAGTCGCTCGGCGAGCTGACCACGCACGGTCCGCTCGCCCGCACCGTGGCCGACGCGGCCGCGCTCCTCGACGTGATGTCCGTCCCGTCGCCGGGCGACGTGCTGCGCGCGCAGCCGCTCGCCGCGGGCGACTCGTTCCTGGCGGCAGCGCGTCGCGACCCGGGTCGGCTGCGCATCGGGCGGTACGCCGTACCGGTGATCGCCGACACCGACGTCGACCCGCGCGTGCTCGCCGTGCACGAGGACGCCAGCCGGCTGCTCGAGTCGCTCGGCCACGTGGTCGAGGACGTGCCGCCGCCCTTCGGCCCCGACCAGGTCCACGCCTTCGAGGCGGTGTGGTCGATCCTCGCCCTCGGCGTCCCCGTCGCGCCGGGCGACGAGGGGCGGCTCCGGCCGCTGACCCGGTGGCTGCGCGAGCGCGGCCGCAGCGTGTCCGGGCAGCAGCTCTCGGCGTCGGTCTCGCTGATGCGGACGCTGACCCGACGCATGGTGGAGACGACCGCTGCGTACGACGCGGTCCTCACGCCGACGCTCGCCGCGCTGCCCGCCCCCGTCGGCGGTCTGCGCGACGACGACGACCCGGCGGCCGACTTCGAGGCGCAGAAGCGGTTCACCCCGTTCACCTCGCCGTACAACATCTCGGGGCAGCCTGCCGTGTCGCTGCCGCTCGGCTGGCCCGAGGTCGACGGCGTCGTCCTCCCGGTCGGGGTCCAGCTCGTCGGCCGCCCGGGCGAGGAGGCGCTGCTGGTCGGCCTGGCGGCGCAGCTGGAGCGGGCCGCACCGTGGGCCGGCCGCCGCCCGCCGCTCTGAAAGCGGTTGCATCCGAAGACCGGACCCCCTGGCGACAGCACCCCTCGGCGCGACAGGATGCGGGTGTGAACCACGACCTCGTCGCCCTCGCGTCCGCCTACGGAGTCGCCACCGAGTTCTGGGACCAGGCCGGTGCCCACCAGGAGGTGTCCGAGGACACCGTCGTGGCGGTGCTCGCCGCGCTCGGCGTCGACGCGACCACCCCGGAGTCGGTCGCCGCCGCGCTGCACGATCGCCGGATCCGCGACTGGCGCAGGACACTTCCGCCGGTCTTCGTCGTCCGGCAGGGAGACGGCGCCACCTGCTGGGTGCATCTGCCGCACGGCGACGGAGCGCGGATGTGGATCGAGCTCGAGGACGGCGGCTCGCGGTCCGACGTCGTGCAGGTCGACCGCTGGGTCGAGCCCCAGGACGTCGACGGCGTCCTGGTCGGCGAGGCCACGTTCGCGCTCCCGGCGGACCTCCCGACCGGCTGGCACCGTTTGCACGCGGAGGTCACCAGCGCCGAGTTCGCCCCCGAGCACAGCTCCACCGTGCTGGTCGTCACGCCACGGGCCCTGGAGCTGCCCCAGCAGCTGCAGCGCCGCCGCGGCTGGGGCTTCGCCGCGCAGCTCTACTCGGTGCGGTCGCGCCGGTCGTGGGGCCTCGGCGACGTCGTCGACCTCGAGGACCTCGTGTCGTGGTCGGGCCGCGAGCTCGGCGCGGACTTCGTGCTCGTGAACCCGTTGCACGCCGCCTCACCGGTGCCCCCGATGGCACCGTCGCCGTACCTGCCCGTCACGCGCCGCTTCGCGAACCCGATCTACCTGCGGGTCGAGGCGATCCCGGAGTACGCCTACCTCAGCGAGGAGCACCGCGAGCAGGTCGAGGTGCTCGCGCGGACGGTGCAGCCGGCCAACACCTCGCCGGCGCTGCTCGAGCGCGACCCGGTGTGGATGGCCAAGCGCGTCGCGCTCGAGCTCGTCGCCCAGGTGCCGCGCTCGCTGGGCCGGCAGGCCGCCTACGACGACTTCGTGGAGCGCGAGGGCCAGGGCCTCGACGACTTCGCGCTGTGGTGCGCGCTGTCCGACCAGTACGGCGAGCCGGAGCTGTGGCCCGACGACCTCGCCGACGCGCACGGCGCGGCGGCCGAGAAGGCGCGCACCGAGCTCGCCGAGCACGTGGAGTTCCACCGCTGGTGCCAGTGGGTGCTCGACGAGCAGCTCGCCCAGGCGCAGGCCGCCGCTCGCGACGCCGGCATGGAGATCGGGGTGATGCACGACCTCGCCGTGGGTGTGCACCCCGAGGGCGCCGATGCGTGGGCGCTGCGCGACGTCCTGGCGAAGGACGTCGCCGTCGGCGCGCCACCGGACATGTACAACCAGATGGGGCAGGACTGGTCGCAGCCGCCGTGGCGCCCGGATGCCTTGGCGGAGAAGGCGTTCATCCCCTACCGCGACATGCTGCGGACGGTGCTGAGGCACGCAGGCGGCATCCGCATCGACCACGTCCTGGGCCTGTTCCGGCTGTGGTGGATCCCGCGCGGCATGCCCGCGAAGGCCGGCACCTACGTCCGCTACGACCACGACGCGCTCGTCGGCATCCTCGCCCTCGAGGCGCAGCGCGCCGGCGCCGTCGTCATCGGCGAGGACCTCGGCACCGTCGAGGCCTGGGTCCAGGACGCGTTGCGCGACCGCGGCATCCTCGGCACCTCGATCCTCTGGTTCGAGAAGGACGAGTCCGACGCGCCGCTGGCCCCCGAGCACTGGCGCGAGCTCACCCTCGCCAGCGTCACGACCCACGACCTGCCGCCCACCGCCGGCTTCCTCGCCGGCGAGCACGTCCGGCTGCGCGACGAGCTCGGACTGCTGGCCACGTCGTACGACGAGGAGCTCGCCTCGCACGAGGCCGACCTCGCCGCGTGGGAGCAGGCGCTGCGCGACCGCGGCCTGCTGCGCGAGGGCGCGGGGGAGGCCGACGTCGTCGAGGCGCTGCACCGCTACCTCGCCCGGACGCCGTCCCGGCTGCTCGCGGTGTCGCTGGCCGACGCGGTGGGCGACCGGCGCGCGCAGAACCAGCCGGGCACCGACCAGGAGTACCCGAACTGGCGCGTGCCCCTGTGCGACGGCGACGGCGCGGCGGTGCTGGTGGAGGATCTGCCCAGCATCGGCCTGCTGCGCCGCCTCGTCGCCGCGGTGAGGTCCTGACCTGCGCACCGGCCGTCCTCGGGCGTGCTCGACCCGTAGGATCACCGCCATGCCGACGCGTACCCGTGCCGCCCTCGTGACGGTCCTCGCCCTCGCCTCCTGCGCAGTCCTCGCCGGTCCCGCCTCGGCGGCGACCACCACTCCGGGCAGCGTGATGGACCAGCAGGTGAACGCCATGTCGCCCGGCACGGCGCTCCTGGTCTTCCTCGGGATCCCGCTGCTCGTCGTCGCGTTGGTGTGGCTGCTCGTGTCCGCGCCGGGCTGGACCCGCGACGGCCGGCCGTCGGACTCCGAGGCCTGGACCGGCGAGCCCGTCGTGGTGGGGGCGTCCGCGCCGGCCGCGTCGATCGAGGCCGCCGAGAGCGGCACCGAGGCTGCCGCCGAGGCTGAGGGCACGACAGGTGGCACGAGTGCCTCCTGGTGACGGCCTGACGGAGTCGCAGCGCGCGAGGCTGGCCCGGGCGGTCGCGGCGGCCGACCTCGCGACCGGCCTGTCGTTCTCGGTGCGGCTGGGCGCGCTCGAGGGCGGTCGCCGGCAGGCTCAGGCGCTCGTCGCCGCCCGCGGTGCCGGGGCGCCCGCGACGGTGCTGGTCGCGGTCGACCCGCTCGCTCGCTCCCTCGAGATCGTGACGGGCTCGACCGCCGCGCAGGTGCTCGACGATCGCACCTGCGCGCTGGCATCGCTCACCATGACGACGTCGTTCGCGGCGGGCGACCTCGTCGGCGGTCTGTGCCGCGGGGTGCAGGTGCTCGCCGACCACGGCCGTGCCGTGGCGCAGCGCCACCTCGACACCCTCTGATCCCTTCCCGGCGGGGCAGGTCAGGCGTCGCGGGCCTGGCAGCGCAGCGAGCGCTCGATGCCGTCGCGGCCCTCGCGGACGAGACGACGCGCGCCGGACGGTACGTCGTCGCGGGCGAGGACCCGGTCGGTGAGCTCGAGCATGCCGGGCTCGATGATCTGCGCCGGGTAGAGGCCCATGACGATCGTCTGCGCGGTCTCGTTGGTGCGGGTGGCCCAGACGCCCGGGATGGCGTCGAAATAGCGGTCGAGGAAGGCCCGGTGCAGCTCGCGCTGGTCGGGGTGCACGAAGCCGGCGATGGTGGCGACCAGCATCGCGTTGGGCAGGTCGTCGGACTCGACTGCCGCGGCGAAGGCCTCTTCCTTGGCCTCCAGGGTCGGCACGAGCGCGCGGGCCGTGGCGGCCTGACGGCGGCCGGTGGCGGTGTCGTCGCGCACGAGCTCGGCCTCGATCTCCTCGGGATCGGCGGCACCCTGGGCGATGAGCCGCTGCAGCAGCGTCCACCGCATGTCGGTGTCGACCACGAGACCGTCGGGTGCCTGGCCCGACAGCCACGCGCGCACGACGTCGGTCTGCTCGGTCGTGCGGGCGGTGGCGGCGTAGGCGCGGGCGTAGGCCAGCTGGTTGTCGCTGCCCGGCTCGGCCTCGCCCACGAGGCGGTGCAGCAGCGCCGCCCAGCGGTCGCGGTAGCCCTCGCGCTTGCCGATGCCGGAGAACTGCTCGATGGCAGCCTTCGTCTGGCTGAGCACGGTCGTGACGACGCTGATGTCGGTCTCGGTCGGCAGCGCGGATTCGACGAGCGTGAGCCAGTCGCCCATCGGCAGCTCGGCGTCGCGCAGCATGTCCCACGCGGCCGCCCAGACCAGCGCGCGCGCCAGCGCCGACCCGAGGTCGCCGAGCGACTCGACCGCCGTGCGCAGCGAGCGGTCGTCGAGACGGATCTTGGCGAAGGTGAGGTCGTCGTCGTTGAGCAGCAGCAGGGCGGGCTGCTCGAGGCCGACGAGCTCGGGGATCTCGGTGTGCGCGCCCACGACGTCGACCTCGACGCGGTGGGTGCGCACGAGACCCTCGGGCGTGCGGTCGTAGAGACCGATCGCGATACGGTGCGGCCGCAGGATCGCGGGGACGCCGGCCGGCGACGAGGGCGGCTCCTGCTCGACCGCGACGCTCGTGAAGCGACCGTCGGGGCCGACCTCGATGTGCGGACGCAGCAGGTTGACGCCCGACGTCTCCAGCCACGCGTGCGCCCACGCCGACAGATCGCGACCGCTCGAGCGCTCGAGCTCGCCGAGCAGGTCGCCGAGGCGCGTGTTGCCCCACGCGTGCTTCTCGAAGTACGCCGTGAGCCCGGCGAGGAACTCCTTCTCGCCGACCCATGCGACGAGCTGACGCAGCGACGACGCGCCCTGCGCGTAGGTGATGCCGTCGAAGTTCACCTCGACCGCCTCGAGGTCGACCATGTCGGCCGCGATCGGGTGCGTCGACGACAGCTGGGCCTGGCGGTAGGCCCAGCCCTTGCGCTGGATGAGGAACGACGTCCACGAGTCGACGTAGCGCGTGGCCTCGGCCGCGGAGTAGTACGCCGCCCACTCGGCGAAGGACTCGTTGAGCCAGAGGTCGTCCCACCACGTCATGGTCACCAGGTCGCCGAACCACATGTGGGCGAGCTCGTGCAGGACGGTGTTCGCGCGCGCCTCGTAGGCGTAGTCGGTCACGCGGGAGCGGAAGACGTAGTCCTCGAGGATGGTGACGCAGGCCGCGTTCTCCATGGCGCCGGCGTTGAACTCCGGCACGAAGAGCTGGTCGTACTTGGTGAAGGGGTACGGCGTGCCGAACTGCTTCTCGAACAGCTCGAACCCCTGCTTGGTGACGGTGAGGACCTCGTCGGCGTCGAGGTGCGGCGCGAGGCTCGCACGGCAGAAGACGCCGAGCGGGTAGGTGCCGTGCGGACCGGCGTACTCGTCGCGCACGACGTGGAACGGCCCGGCGACGAGCGCGGTGATGTAGGTGGAGATGCGCGGAGTCGGGTCGAACTGCCAGTGGGCGAGGCCGGCGTCACCGGGGACGGGCACCGGCGTGGTGGCGTTGGAGACCACCTGCCACTCCGCCGGGGCGGTGACCGAGAGGCGGAACTCGCCCTTGAGGTCGGGCTGGTCGAAGCAGGCGTACATGCGCCGTGCGTCGGCGACCTCGAACTGGGTGTAGAGGTACGCGCTCTTGTCGACCGGGTCGAAGAACCGGTGCAGGCCCTCGCCGGTCCGCATGTAGACGCAGTCGGCCTCGACCACGAGCTCGTTCTCCAGCGACAGCATCGGCAGCGGGAGGCGGGTGCCGGTGAAGGCAGCGAGGTCGAGCTCCTCGCCGTTGAGCACGGCGCGCGTGATCCGCTCCGCGATGATGTCGACCCAGGTGGACTTCCCGGGGGAGGC
The DNA here is from genome assembly GCA_029781935.1 of Actinomycetes bacterium. Lineage (GTDB taxonomy): Bacteria > Actinomycetota > Actinomycetes > S36-B12 > CAIYMF01 > Longivirga. The sequence goes on from JAKOVT010000365.1 coordinate 12,846, forward strand.
GGAGAACCGGACCGTCGAACGGCTCGGGAAGGTGGTCGCCGTCTCCGACGTGGCGCCCGTGAGGTCGACGTGGACGTCGTAGGACTCCACGGCGAGCAGCGACGACCGCTCGGCCGCCTCGGCGCGCGTGATGTTCGTGTCGGTCACGTGTGGGGGCTCCTTCTGCGCTCGGTCGCCCACGGGGGACCGGAACGACCGCCGGCCATCCCGGCCGATCGCCGCAACATCTTCGCACGCGGGGGCCGAAGACGGACCGACCGTGCGGCGGGGCGCGCTCCCGCACCGACGGTTCTTGCGCGCAGCCGTGGGTGCGGCGCCGGCCCGAGGCGGGTGCGACCGGGTGGCGGGCCCGCCTCGGAGGAGTACCCTGGTTGAATGCTCAACGATTCAGCCATCGAGTCCGTGACGGCCGACTTCTGGTTCGACCCGCTCTGCCCTTGGGCGTGGATCACGTCGCGCTGGATGCTCGAGGTCGAGCAGGTGCGCCCGGTCACCACGAGGTGGCACGTCATGTCGCTCGCCGTCCTCAACGAGGGTCGCGAGCTGCCGCCCGAGTACGCCGACTTCATGAAGACCGCGTGGGGTCCCGTCCGCGTCGTGACCGCCGCGCGCCTCGAGCACGGCGACGACATCGTGCTGCCGCTCTACACCGCCCTCGGCACCCGGTTCCACACCAAGGGCGAGAAGGACCACGCCGCCGTCATCGGCGAGTCGCTGGCCGACGTCGGCCTCCCGCACCGGCTGGCGCGCGCGGCCGAGACCGACGACTACGACGACGAGCTGCGTCGCACGCACCTCGAGGGCATGGAGCCGGTCGGCATGGACGTCGGCACGCCGGTGATCCACGTGCCCGGCCACGACGGCGAGAAGATCGCCTTCTTCGGCCCCGTCGTCACCCCGGTCCCTCGGGGCGAGGCCGCGGGTCGGCTCTGGGACGGCACGCTCCTCGTCGCGGGCACTCCGGGGTTCTACGAGATCAAGCGCACGCGGTCCGAGGGCCCGACCTTCGACTGAGCCCTTCCGCGCGCGACCGAGCCCTTCCGCGCCACGCAAGTGCGGATCCGCGACCTCCACGACGCTCCGGCGCCGGGTGCTGGCACGATCCTCCCCATGCGCGTACACCTCGGAAGCGACCACGCCGGCTTCGAGCTCAAGGGCGTCCTCGCGGAGCACCTGCGGGCGCAGGGCCACGACGTGGTCGACCACGGCGCCCTGGAGTACGACGCCCTCGACGACTACCCGTCGTTCTGCGTCGCCGCGGCCCAGGGCGTGGTCGACGACCCGGGCAGCCTCGGGGTCGTGATCGGCGGCTCGGGCAACGGCGAGCAGATCGCGGCGAACAAGGTCCACGGCGTACGGGCCGCGCTCGCCTGGTCGACCGAGACCGCCGAGCTCGCCCGGCTGCACAACGACGCGAACGTCGTGTCGATCGGCGCCCGCATGCACGACGTCGAGGTCGCCAAGGGCCTGGTCGACACCTTCCTGTCGACCGCGTTCAGCGGCGACGAGCGGCACATCCGCCGCATCGAGCAGCTCGCGACCTACGAGGCGACCGGGTCCTTCTAGCCGCGCGCCGGGCGCGGCGGCCGCGTCGCCGCACGGGCGAGCTGCTCGGGCCGCGGGCGCGACACGTCGCGCGCACGACGCGCGCCGTCGACACCGACCCGCGACGGCCCGCGGTCGGCGAGCCGGTCGAGCGCCCGGTCGTCCGGGTGGTCGTCGTCGCCGGGGCGTGCCATGGTCCGACGCTAGCGCGACGCGTCGTCGCGGGCGGCCCGACCGGGCCGTCGCCCATCGATGAGGAGACCAGGTGCCCGAGGGCCACACGCTGCACCGGATGGCCGCGACCCTGCAGCGCTCGTTCGGCGGCCGGCCCGTGCGTGCCAGCAGCCCGCAGGGCCGGTTCGAGTCCGGCGCGCGGCTGCTCGACCGCGGCACGCTCGACCGTGCCGAGGCCTTCGGCAAGCACCTCTTCCTCGACGTCGGCGACCAGGTGCTCCACGTGCACCTCGGCCTCTACGGCACCTGGCCGGTGTCGCCCGCGCCCGCGCCGCTGCCGGTGGGCGCGGTCCGGCTCCGGCTCGCGTCCGAGCAGTGGTACGCCGACCTCCGGGGTCCGACCGCGTGCGATCTGGTCGGGGACGACGGCCGCGACGCCATCGTGGCCCGGCTCGGTCCCGACCCGCTCCGCCCCGATGCCGACCGGGAGCGGTTCGTCGCCCGGGTGCGCGGCTCCCGCTCGATCGTCGGGGCCATGCTCATGGACCAGTCGGTCATCGCCGGCGTCGGCAACATCTACCGGGCCGAGGTGCTGTTCCGCCACCGCATCTCGCCCTACGCCGAGGGCCGCGCGGTCAGCGCCGCGAAGCTGCGAGCCGTCTGGGACGACCTCGTCGTCCTGATGCAGGACGGCGTGCGACGCGGCCGGATCGTGACGGTCGACCCCGCCGACGTCGACGCGCTCGCCGCCCTCGACGTCGACCGGCCGGCCAGCGACGATCCCGACCTCGACGGCGACGACGACTCCCTGGCGATGCGCCGGAGACGGCGATCCACCGGCGCCTACGTGTACGGCCGGGCCGGTCGCCCGTGCCTGCGCTGCGGACGGGCGGTGCGGATGGCCGAGCTGCAGGGTCGCCGCCTGTACTGGTGCGGCTACTGTCAGCGACCCCCGCGCTCCACGCGGGTGAGCCGCTGAGATCGGGGTAGTCGGGACTGGCCCGTTCGGCCGAGCCGTCCTGGCCCCCCGGAGGTCGCGCAGCGACACTGGGTGACGTTCGATGGACCGGGGCGGGGACGCTCCGGGCGGTGCCGCACGTGGTGCCGCCGCGCGAGGAACGGGACGAGACAGAGAGGACGCATCCGATGGCCGACGACCGCGAGGTCGCCGACGCGCTGCGTGGCACGCACGTCGCCGTGGTGGGCATGAACTACGCGCCCGAGCCCACGGGCATCGCGCCGTACACCGCCGGGCTCGCCGAGATGCTCGTCGACGCCGGCGCCCGCGTCACCGTCGTCACGGGCATCCCGCACTACCCGAGCTGGACGGTGCCCGCGGAGTACAAGCGGTCGCTGCGCTCGCACGAGCGGATCCACGGCGTCGATGTCATCCGCGCCCGTCATTTCGTCCCCGCCCGTCAGAACGTCGTCGGCCGGCTCTGGTGGGAGGCGAGCTTCCTCGTCAACGCCGGTCTCGTCCGGCTGCCGTCGCGTCCCGACGCCGTCATCGCCGCGAGCCCGAGCCTGTCCGGACCGGTCGTCGCGCGCCGGCTGGCCCATCACCACGGCGTGCCCTACGGCGTCGTGGTGCAGGACCTCGTCGGCGAGGCGACGCGCAACGCCGGCATGCAGTCGGCGGGCCGCATCAGCGGCGCGGCCGCATCGGTCGAGGGCGGCGCGCTCCGCGGTGCGGCGCAGGTCGCGGTGGTGAGCGAGGGCTTCCGCCGGCACGTCGAGGCGTACGGCGTCGCACCCGAGCGCGTGCGGCTGCTGCCGAACTGGGCGCACATCCCCGCACCGTCGCGCGACCGCGCCGACGTCCGTCGCGAGCTCGGCTGGGACGACTCGACCTTCGTCGTCCTGCACACCGGGAACATGGGTCTCAAGCAGGATCTCGGCAACGTCGTCGAGGCCGCCCGCCGGTTGGGCGATCGACGCGACGTCGTCCTCGTCCTCATGGGCGACGGGAACCAGCGGGCGGCGCTCGAGGCGCAGGGTGCCGGCGTCGCCAACCTGCGCTTCCTCGCGCCGGTCGACGGCGATCTCTACCCCGACGTCCTGCGCGCCGCCGACCTGCTGCTCGTCAACGAGCGCGCCACGGTCGGCGACATGTCGCTGCCCAGCAAGCTGACGTCGTACTTCTCCACCGGCAGCCCGGTGCTCGCGGCGGTGGGGCCCGACGGCTCGTGCGCCCGCGAGGTCGCCCGCACCGAGGGAGCGGCCGTGCGCATCGACGCCGAGGACCCGCAGCTGCTCGCCGACACCATCGTGGCGCTGGCGGCCGACCCGGAGGGGCTGGCGCGCATGGGGGAGAAGGCGCAGGCCTACGCCGACCGCCACCTCGGACGGGGGTCCGCAGCTGCGTCGGTGCGGGCGTTCGTCACCGCCGTCCTCGGCGCGGTCCGCGAGCCGGTGACGGCGGATCGCTGACCGATCCTGGAACCGCACGACACATCGGCGTCACACGCGCCGCGCTACCCTGAACTCTCGAACACGGAAGGGCTCCCATGGAACTCGTCGACTACCTGCGCATGCTGCGCCGGCAGTGGGTCTGGGTCGTCGGCTCCGTCGTGGTGCTCACCGCGCTGGCCACCGTCTACGTCATGACCTCGCCCAAGACCTACCGGGCGACCGCCGACGTCTTCGTGGGGAGCAACGTCATCGGGACGA
>JAKOVT010000390.1 GCA_029781935.1 Actinomycetes bacterium
AGGCGAGGCGGAAGACGCCGACGGAGTTCCGCCGCGACGTCCGCACCGCGGTCGCTGACCTCGACGCGCAGCGGGAAGCCGACCGGGTGGCCCGCGCCCGCGCGAACCGGTACGTGTCGTGCCGGCAGCTGCCCGACGGTCTGGGCTACCTGGGGATCGTGTCGGACTGGCCGACGATCTCGGCGATGCACCAGGTCGTCGACGCCCGCGGCCGCGCCCTGCAGACCGCCCGCGGCGGCGCGACGGCAGTCCGCGACGGCGACGACGACGCCCTGGCCGACGCCTGCCGGGCTGACGCGTTCGCCGCGACCGTGCTCGGGACGGTCCAGGAGGACGGGTCGGTCGAGTTCGACCCCGCCGACATCCCCGTCTCCCTCACCCTGGTCATGGACCTGCCCACGCTGCGCGGCGAGGCCGACCGCCACGCCCTCCTCGACGGCGAGCCCATCCCCGCCCGGATCGCCCGCGACTACGCCGGCGTCGCACGCACCTGGCGGCGGGCGGTGACCGACCCGGTCACCGGGCACCTGCTCGACTACGGCCGCGACCAGTACCTGCCCGACAAGCTCCGCGACTACATCCTCGCCAGGGACCACTGCCGCGGACCGGGCTGCACCACGAGGTCCCCGAAGCGGCTGCAGATGGACCACGCCCTCCCGTTCCCCGAGGGCGAGACGTCGGCGGGGAACTGCGGCGGCTGCTGCAACCGGCACCACCCCCTCAAGACCGCCGGCTACCTCGACATCCACGACTCGACCACCGACGGCTCCGCCACCTTCCTCACCGCCTGGGGCCAGAAGATCTCGATCCCGCCCCGACCGTTCCTCCACGACCCCGCCGACCACCCGCCGAACGATCCTGACGGGCCCGACGCCCCGCCCGGCCAGCCCCCATCACCACCCGCGCCACCGTCATCCCCGACCATGCCCGGGCCGGACCAGCCCGACGACCCGCCCTTCTAGCCCGGTCGGGCCCCCGCGCCCGAGACAGCCCGCGCGGTCCGCGGCAGCACGATCGCGGTCTGCATCGTGCGGCCGCCAACCCTAGGGTTGTGGGGGGGGAGGCAGTGATGCGGCACGTCCCGTTGATCGCCCTGCTCGGCTCTGTGGCCTGCCTGGTGCCGCTTGCAGGCTGCTCTGGGCCACCCGTGCCCGTCCTACGGACTGACTCGCCGACACCGTCGGTGAGTGCACTGTGGCCGGCGTCGGACCCAGAGGCAACCACGCGCGAAGCAATCGGAACGGCCTATGGACTCTTTCCGCCGATCGAAGCCAGCGGGAACGACACGCGAGAGATCCCGCTGCCGTCGTGGACACGGGCTGCCGTCGTGTCGATCACCTACGACGGTCCGGTCGCTGGCCGCGGCTTCATCGTCACCACCTTGGAAGAGAACAACATGCCAGCCGGAGACACGCTCGCTGTGTCGTTGGAGACGCACTACCGCGGTATCTCCGTCTTCGGCGTCGACACGGAGTATCACGGGACTCCAGCGAAGATCCTTGTTCAGGACCACGGTCACGGCCGTTGGACACTGAGCATCAGCCCAGTGGCCCTCGCGCCGATCTTCATGGGCACGGGCGCGCAGGGCCCAGCGGGGACGTCAGTGTTCCTCTACGGCGGTCCAGCAGCTCGATGGAACGTCACGAAGGAGGACGGGTACGGCCCTGGCCGGTTCGCGGTGGCGCAGTTATCGACCGACAAGGTGAGGCACGTGTTGATCGATCAACTGATGCAGCCGCGGCTGAGCCGCACGCTTGCCGCTCTCCCAGGGCCCACCGTCGTGATCGTCGACAGCGACGGACCTTGGCACGTCGACTGACTCCTCTGCCAGGCGCCGCCCGGATGTGCCCCGGGAGCCAGCCTGTCCAGGCGGCGAGGCGCCTGCTGCGTCGCGAAGACGCGAGAGTGGACACTGTCGCGCGACTGAGGCCGGCGAGTAGCCGCCGTCCATGTCGGACCTGGAGGGCGAGGCTCGCGTCGAGCTGAAGGAGTGGTGGAGGAGCAGGGCGTGTCCGGTCCGCACGTCGACGTCGACTCTGCTGGCCGGGACCAGAGTCGACAGCCGGTTCCCGGATGCCCGCGACTTGTCCCCGCGGCTCAGGAGCCGCCCTCGGGGGTGATGCCGCGCAGGACGCCGGCGAGGACGTCGGCCTCGGCGCGCAGCCGGGCCGCGCGCTCGGGCTGGCCGTGCTGCTCGTACGTCGTGGCGTCGGCCTCGCGCGACCAGCGCTCGGCCTCGACGATGCTGCGCGCGTCGCCCTCCGACAGCGTGCGCCGCTCGACCTCCGCGGCGCCGATCCCGACGAGGGCACCCGCGACGTGCTCGGACTGCTCGCTCCCCCGCAGGTCGACGTCGCGGACGTCGACCGCCTGACCGTTGGCCACCGCCGCCAGCGCTGAGCGCAGGGCCGACACCGCGGGCTCGTCCTTCGCGCGCATCGCCGGGACGAGCGCAGAACGCAGTGCCTGCTCGAGTGCGGTCATGCGCCTCACCGTACGCGCGGTGTCCAGACCGGCCCAGGCCGTTTCGCGGCCGGGTCAGGCCAGCAGGGCGCCCTCGTGGACGAGGAGGGCCTCCTTGACCGGGAGGCCGTAGGCGTACCCGCCGAGCGAGCCGTCGGTGCGCAGGATGCGGTGGCAGGGCACGAACGGCGCGACCTTGTTGCGCGCGCACGCCTGACCGGCGGCACGGACCGCCGAGGGCGATCCGGCACGCACCGCGAGCCCGGAGTAGGTGTCGGTCTCGCCCGCGCGCACCTCGCGCATGACCTCCCACGCGCGGTCGAGGAACGGTCCGCTGTGC
>JAKOVT010000420.1 GCA_029781935.1 Actinomycetes bacterium
TCGGCCACGGCAACGACGGCGGCGGATCGATCCGCATCCCCGCCTCCTGCTGCGGCCTGGTCGGCCTCAAGCCCACGCGCGGGCGTCTCCCCGACGTCGCGGTGATGCTGCCGGTCGACATCGCCGTGCAGGGCGTGCTCACGCGGTCGGTCCGCGACACCGCGCGCTACTACGCCGAGGTCGAGAAGCGCAGCCCGGCGGCCAAGCTGCCCGAGATCGGCCTGGTCGAGGGTCCGTCGTCGCGTCGGCTGCGGATCGGGGTCGTCACCGTGCCGCCGATGGGGCTCCCGGTGGCACCCGAGGTCGTCGCACCGGTGACGGAGACGGCGCAGCTGCTCGCCTCGCTCGGGCACGAGATCGTCGACGTACCGCACCCGGTCGCCGACACCTTCGGTCCCGACTTCCTGCGCTACTGGGGCCTGCTCGCGGGTCTGTCGCGCACCGCGGGACGGCTGGAGTTCGGCGAGGGCTTCGATGCCGACCGCGTCGAGCCCTTCACCCGCGAGCTCGCCGCGGTCTCGCGCGAGCAGGCAGCGCTCATGCCGGCCACCCTGCTGCGCCTGCGCACGCTCGCGCGCAAGCACGAGGCGGTCTACACCCACTGCGACGTGCTGCTCACCCCGGTGCTCGGCCACGAGCCTGCCACCATCGGCTGGCTCGGACCCGAGGTCGACCCCCGCCGCCACCTCATGCGGGTGCTGCGTTACGTGTCGTTCACGCCGTTGCAGAACGTCACCGGCTCGCCGTCGATCTCGCTGCCCCTGGGCCGCGGCACCGACGGCCTACCGATCGGGGTCCACGTGGCCGCGCCGTTCGGCGAGGAGCGCCGCCTGCTCGAGCTCGCCTACGAGCTCGAGGCAGCGAACCCCTGGCCCCTCCTCGCCGACTGACCCCGTCGATGTGTGTCGACGCCGGCACCGAGGCCGGCCTGGACACGCATCGACGGGTGGATCGTCGCTGACAACCTTCCGGCGGGTCCGCGTGGTCTGATGCGGTGAGGACGTCGGACGGGGGCGGTGTGGCGGCGATCGGGTTCGAGGAGTTCGTGGCGGCGCGCTCGCCCGCGCTCCTGCGCACCGCGTGGCTGCTCACCGGCGACGACGGCCTCGCCGAGGACCTCGTCCAGACCGCGCTCGCGAAGGCCTGGCCGCGCTGGGACTCGGTGCGCCACGACGACCCCGAGGGCTACGTCCGCGCGATCGTCGCCACCACCTATGCCACCTGGTGGCGCCGCAAGTGGCGCGGCGAGGTGCCGACCGAATCGCTCCCCGACTCGGCCTCGCCCGACGAGTACGCCGCTGCCGACGTCCGCGACCCGGTACGCCGTGCCCTCGCCGCCCTCACCCGCGGGCAGCGCGCCGTCGTGGTCCTCCGGCACTTCGACGACCTCACCGAGGCGCAGACCGCTGCGGCACTGGGCATCTCGGTCGGCACCGTCAAGAGCCAGCACGCACGGGCCATGGCCGCGCTGCGCACCTCGCCCCACCTGCAGGGCCTGCACACGAGCACGGGAGGCACGACGTGATCACCGACGACGAGGTCGCCACCCTCCTCCGCGACGCAGGGAACGCCGGCCCGATGCCCGCCCCGCTCGCCGCCGGAGACGCCGTAGCCCGCGCCCGCCGCGACCGCACGCGGTTCGGTGGCCTCGCGGGCATCGCTGCCGCGGTCGTCGCCGTGGGTCTCGTGGCTTCGGCCGACCTGCCCGCACCTGTGC
>JAKOVT010000434.1 GCA_029781935.1 Actinomycetes bacterium
GCCAGGAGCGGCGAGCCGGTCTGGTTCAGGACGAGGAGCGCGAGCGCCACCGAGGCGATCTGGTCGCCCGCCTGGCTGGCGATCTGCGCGATGACCATGCCGCGGAACTCGGGCACCGCGAGGACGTCGCGGACACGGACGCGCCGAGCCTCATGATGGCTTGTCGAGCCCGCCGTCACCGTAGAAGACCCTTTCCACCACAGCTCTCGCCCTGCGCGTGATCCTGCGGTAGTCGTCGAGCAGCGTGCCGCTCTCCCCCGCGCGATATCCGAGAACGTAGCCCACCGCAGCGAGATCTCGGGCATCTGTGGGCACCATGTCGCTCGATGTGCCCCGTACGAGCATGACGGCGTCGCGCACGCGGGTGGCGATCCGCCACGCGGACGCGAGCTCGGTGGCGTCCGCCTCCTCGAGCAGACCGGCGTCGACCGCGGCCGCGAGCGCTGGGAGCGTGCGCGTCGTCCGCAGCCCGGGCACGTCGTGCCCGTGGCGGAGGGTGAGCAGCTGCGCGACCCACTCCACGTCCGACAGACCCCCGCGCCCGAGCTTCGTGTGCAGGCCCGGGTCGGCGCCGCGGGGCAGCCGCTCGGCCTCCATCCGCGCCTTGAGCCGGCGGATCTCGCGCACGTCGTTCTCGGCCACCCCGCCCTCCGGGTAGCGCAGCGGGTCGATGACGGCGACGAACCGGCGACCGAGCTCCACGTCGCCGGCGACGGGCACGGCGCGCAGCAGCGCCTGCGCCTCCCAGGCGCTCGACCAGCGCGCGTAGTAGGCGGCGTACGACGCGAGCGTCCGCACCAGCGGGCCGTTGCGCCCCTCGGGGCGCAGATCGGCATCCACCTCGAGCGCGGGATCGGGGCTCGGGATCATGAGCAGCCGACGCAGCTCCTCCGCGACGGCGAGCGCCGCCTGATGGGCCTCGCGCTCGTCGGCACCGGGCAGGGGGTCGTGCACGAACATGACGTCGGCGTCGCTCGCGAACCCGAGCTCGCCACCTCCGAACCGGCCCATCGCGACCACGAGCATCCGCGTCGGCATGGGCGTGCCGCGACGGGCCTCGACGGCGCGGGTCGCGATCTCGAGCGCACCCGTGATGGCGGCGGCGGCGATGTCGGACAGGGCCACTCCGGCGTCGTCGACCTCCGCGACGCCGAACAGCTCCGCGGCCGCGGTGCGGAACAGCTCTCGGCGGCGCAGGGCGCGCACCGCCGCCACCGCCACCTCGGGGTCGTCGTGGCGGCGCGCGGCCGACATCGCCTCGACCACGAGAGCCTCGCGACCGCGCGGTTCGAGCTCGCCGTCGTCGGCGAGCATCTGCACCGCCTCGGGCGCGCGGAGCAGCAGCCCGCTCGCGTAGCGGCTCGACGCGAGCATCGTGGCGAGCCGCTGCGCCGCGAGCGACTCGTCGCGCAGCAGCCGCAAGTACCAGTGCGTCGACCCGAGCGCATCGCTCATCCGGCGGAAGTTGAGCAGCCCGGCGTCCGGGTCGGGCGCCGTCGCGAACCACCCGAGCATCACCGGGAGCAGCGTGCGCTGGATCGCGGCCCGGCGCGTGACGCCGGACGTGAGCGCCTCGAGGTGCCGCAGCGCGCCCGCCGGGTCGGCGTAGCCGAGCGCCTCGAGCCGCTGCCGCGCAGCCTCGGGGGTCAACCGCGCCTCGCCGGCATCGAGGCGCGCGACCGCGTTGAGGAGCGGGCGGTAGAACAGTTTCTCGTGCAGCCGGCGCACCTCGCGGCGGTGACGCTTGAGCGCCTCCGAGAGCGCGCCCGCGGGATCGGTGCGGAAGCCCATCGAGCGGCCGATGCGGCGCAGGTCCTCGACGGCGTCCGGCACCACGTGCGTGCGACGCATCCGGTGCACCTGGATGCGGTGCTCGAGCGTGCGCAGGAAGGCGTACGACGCGGCGAGGGCCGCCGCGTCCTCGCGACCGACGTACCCCCACGTCGCCAGCGACTCGAGGGCCGGCAGCGTCGTCGGGCTGTGCAGCATGACGTCGCTGCGGCCGTGGACGAGCTGCAGCAGCTGCACCGAGAACTCGACGTCGCGCAGGCCGCCGGGACCGAGCTTGAGCTGGCGGTCGGCGTCCTTGGCCGGGACGTTCTCCTCGACGCGGCGGCGCATCGCCTGCACGTCCTCGACGAAGTTCGGCCGGTCCGCGGCGCCCCACACGAGCGGGGTCACGAGCTCCACGAACCGCGCGCCGAGGTCGTCGTCGCCGGTCGCCAACCGCGCCTTCAGCAGTGCCTGGAACTCCCAGGTCGAGGCCCAGCGGCGGTAGTAGCCCTCGTACGACGCGAGGGTGCGCACGAGCGCGCCGTTGCGACCCTCGGGGCGCAGGTTGGGATCGACCTCCCAGATCGAGCCCTCGGGGGTGGACGCGACGCAGGCGTGCATGAGGGTCTGGGCGAGGCGGGTCGCGCCGGCGAGCGCCTCGGTCTCGTCGACCCCCTCGACCGGCTCCGCGACGAAGAGGACGTCGACGTCGGAGATGTAGTTCAGCTCGTGGCCGCCGCACTTGCCCATCGCGATCACGGCGAGCCGGCAGCGATCCACGTCGCCGGGGTGGGCGGCGCGCGCCACGGCGAGCGCCGTCGCCAGAGCGGCGTCGGCGAGGTCGGACAGCGCCGACGCGACCTCGGGGAACGGCCTCCCGTCGCCGAGGTCCGCGGCGGCGACCGCGAGCAGCAACCGCCGGTACGCCGCACGCATCTGCGACAGGGTCTCCGTGGTGGACTCGACCGCCACGGGTGCACCGTCGCGCGGATCGGCGCCCACCGCGGTCAACAGCTCGGCGCGCATCTCCTCGAAGCCGGCGAGCGGCCGCGGGCCGACCACGCCGTCCTCGCCCGGCACGCCGCGCAGCACGACCCAGTCCTCCGGGTGCCGCACGAGATGGTCGCCGAGGGCGAGCGACGCACCGAGCACGGCGTACGCGCGGGACCGCAGGTCGGCATCGGCGTCCAGCGCCTCGAGGAACGCCGAGGCCTCCGGGGTCGCCCCCTCGGCGAGACGCGACAGGGTGGTGAGGACTCCGTCGGGGTCGGGCGCCTTCGCCAGGTCGTCGAGCGCCAGGGTGCCGAGCCCGACCAGCCCGGGCTCGCTGAGCAGCCGAACCCCGCGAGCGGCGTCGGAGAGCCCGAGCCGCGCCAGCCGGCCCTGCAGGCTGCCCGAGCGCGCGTCGCCGTCGGCGTTCATGGCGTCAGTGCGACGCCGCGGCGCGCACCACGTCGGCGAACGCGTGCGCGAAGGGCCGCCACGCGGCGGTGACCTGGGACTCGCGCGCCCGGAAGTCCTCGACGAGGGCGTCGCAGTCGAAGCCGCGCTGGTGGACGAGCTCGCGGTCGTCGTCGATCCAGTCCTGCATGATCGCGGCGTCGATCTCGGGGTGGAACTGCAGCGCCCACGCGCGGTCGCCGAGCCGGTAGGCCTGGTGGGCGCAGTCGGCGGACCGCGCGAGCAGGACAGCGCCCTCGGGCAGCGTCGCCATGGTGTCGATGTGGTACTGCCCGACCGGAGTGCCCGACGGCACGGTCGAGAGCAGCGGGTCGTCGTCGGCCTCGGCCGTCCGCTCGAGCTCGACGAGCCCGATCTCCGCGACCTCGGCACGCACCACCTCGCCCCCGCAGGCCAGGGTGATGAGCTGCCCGCCGAGGCAGACGCCCATCGTGGGAACACCGTCGCCGACCGAGCCTCGGATCAGCTCGCGCTCGTCGGGCAGCCACGGGGCGACGTCGTCCTCCCACGCGGCCATCGCCCCGCCGAGCAGCACGAGTCCGTCGTAGCCGTCGGGCATCTCGGTCGGCACGGGTTCGCCTTCGTCGGCGCGGATCACCGTCGACTCGACGCCGACCTCGGCCCACCACTCGCCGAGCAGGGCGACGGGGCCGGTCGGGTCGTTCTGGACGACGAGCAGGCGCAGGGGGTCGCTCACAGTGGCTCCGACGGTCACAGGACGGGCAGGTAGCGCGACAGCTCGAACGGCGTCACCTGGCGGCGGTACTCGACCCACTCCGAGCGCTTGTTGCGCAGGAAGTGGTCGAAGACGTGCTCGCCGAGCGTCTCCGCGACGAGCTCGCTGCGCTCCATCACCTGCACGGCCTGCCCGAGCGACGTCGGCAGCGGGTCGATCCCGAGCGCGCGACGCTCGGACTCGGTGAGCGCCCAGACGTCGTCCTCGGCGCCCGGCGGCAGCTCGTAGCCCTGCTCGATGCCCTTGAGGCCGGCGGCGAGCATGACCGCGAACGCGAGGTAGGGGTTGCAGGCGCTGTCGATCGAGCGGAACTCCACGCGCGTGGCGTTGCCCTTCGACGGCTTGTACATCGGCACGCGCACCAGCGCCGACCGGTTGTTGTGGCCCCAGCAGACGTACGCCGGAGCCTCGCCGCCGCCGGACAGCCGCTTGTAGCTGTTGACCCACTGGTTCGTGACCGCCGTGATCTCCGGCGCGTGGCGCAGCAGGCCCGCGATGAACGACCGGCCGACCTTGGACAGCTGGTACTCCGCGCCCGGCTCGTGGAAGGCGTTGCGGTCGCCCTCGAAGAGCGACACATGCGTGTGCATGCCCGAGCCGGGGTGGTCGGCGAACGGCTTCGGCATGAAGGTCGCGTAGACGCCCTGCTCGAGCGCCACCTCCTTCATGACCAGCCGGAACGTCATGATGTTGTCGGCGGTCGTCAGGGCGTCGGCGTACCGCAGGTCGATCTCCTGCTGCCCGGGGGCTCCCTCGTGGTGGCTGAACTCCACCGAGATGCCCATCGCCTCGAGCATCGTGATGGCCTGACGGCGGAAGTCGTAGCCCTGGCCGTGCGGGCTGTGGTCGAAGTAGCCGACCTCGTCGATCGGGGTCGGGACCTCGCCCTTGCCGAATCCCTGCTCGAGCAGGAAGAACTCGATCTCGGGGTGGGTGTAGAAGGTGAAGCCGAGGTCGGCCGCCTTCGCCAGCGCCCGCTTGAGGACGTGGCGCGGATCGGCGTACGACGGGCTGCCGTCGGGCATGAGGATGTCGCAGAACATGCGCCCGGTGCCGGGGCTCTCGCCCCGCCAGGGCAGCACCTGGAAGGTGCTGGGGTCGGGCTTGGCGAGCATGTCGCTCTCGTAGACGCGGGCGAAGCCCTCGATCGCGCTGCCGTCGAAGCCGATCCCCTCGGCGAAGGCGCCCTCGAGCTCGGCTGGGGCGATCGCCACCGACTTGAGCATGCCCAGCACGTCGGTGAACCACAGCCGGACGAACCGGATGTCGCGCTCCTCGATCGTGCGCAGGACGAACTCGGTCTGCTTGTCCATGCGCACATCCTGTCCTAGGTCCGCCCCTGGCGGCTGCCCGCCCCGCCCATCGCGTTTGTAGGGTGGCGCCGTGCCCCAGCTGCGCGTCGCCCTCGCCCAGATCAACCCGTGCGTCGGCGACCTCGCCGGCAACTCCGACCAGGTCGTCGCGCGCACGCGCGAGGCGGTGGACCGCGGGGCGCACCTCGTCGCCTTCCCCGAGATGGTGCTCACCGGCTACCCCGTCGAGGACCTCGCGCTGCGGCCCTCGTTCCAGACGGCGAGCCGGGCTGCGCTCGAGGCGCTCGCCGCGCGTCTCGAGGCCGAGGGCCTCGGCGGTGCCGTCGTCGTCGTCGGCTATCTCGACCGGCTCGAGCACGGCAGCGACACCCTCGGTCGGCCGCGCGGCGGGCCGCAGAACGCCGCCGCCGTCATCGCGGGCGGTCGCGTGGTCGCGCGGTACGCCAAGCACCACCTGCCCAACTACGGCGTGTTCGACGAGTACCGCTACTTCGTGCCCGGCGACTCCACGACCGTCGTCCGCGTGCACGGCGTCGACGTCGCGCTCGCCATCTGCGAGGACCTCTGGCAGGACGGCGGCCCGGTGGCGCAGGTCCGCGACTCGGGGGCCGCGCTCCTCGTCGTCATCAACGGGTCGCCGTACGAGCGCAACAAGGACGACGTACGTCTCGCCCTGTGCGCCCGTCGGGCCCGGGAGGCCGGCGCCGTCCTGGCCTACGTGAACATGGTGGGCGGCCAGGACGAGCTCGTCTTCGACGGCGACTCGATCGTCGTCGACGCCGAGGGTGCGGTGCTCGCCCGAGCCCCGCAGTTCGACGAGACGCTGCTCGTCGTCGACCTCGACCTGCCGATGGCCGACCCGGCCACGAGCCGCTCGGTCGCGTCGATCGGCTTCCCGGTCGCGGCGTACGACGCCGAGCCGTCGACCGTCGAGCCCCGGATCCCCGACGAGGCCGAGGTGTGGAGCGCACTGGTGCTCGGCCTCCGCGACTACATCCGCAAGAACGGCTTCCGGTCGGTCGTCCTCGGCCTGTCCGGCGGCATCGACTCCGCCGTCGTCGCGGCCATCGCCGTCGACGCGCTCGGCGCGCAGAACGTGCACGGCGTCTCGCTGCCGAGCGCCTACTCGTCCGAGCACAGCAAGGGGGACGCCGCCGACATGGCCGAGCGCACCGGGCTGCAGCTCCGCACCGTCCCCATCGCGCCGATGGTCGACGCCTTCCAGGCGACGCTGGGGCTCACCGGAGTGGCCGAAGAGAACCTGCAGGCGCGCGTGCGCGGCGTGACCCTCATGGGCATCTCGAACCAGGAGGGCCACCTCGTCCTCGCCACCGGCAACAAGAGCGAGCTCTCGGTCGGCTACTCCACGATCTACGGCGATGCCGTCGGCGGCTTCGCCCCCATCAAGGACGTGCCCAAGGTCGACGTGTGGCGCCTGGCCCGCTGGCGCAACGAGCTCGCCGAGTCGCGGGGCGACGTCGCACCCATCCCGCCGAACAGCATCGAGAAGCCGCCGTCGGCCGAGCTGCGGCCGGGCCAGCTCGACACCGACTCGCTGCCCGACTACGACCTGCTCGACGACCTGCTCGACGACTACGTCGAGAACGACCGCAGCGCCGTGGACCTCGTGGCGGACGGCTTCGACCGCGGCCTCGTCGAGCGCGTGCTGCGCCTCACCGACGTGGCCGAGTACAAGCGACGCCAGTACCCGCCGGGAACCAAGGTCTCGGCCAAGGGCTTCGGTCGCGACCGCCGGCTGCCCATCACCAACCGCTGGCGCGAGACCGCCGACTGACCCGTCGATGTGTGCTCACGCTGGCGCGGGGACCAGCGTGAGCACACATCAACGGACGAGGACGCCGGCGAGCGCGGCGTCGACGAGTTCGGGTGCGCCGTTGCCCGGCATCGGGTCGCGTCCTGCCGACCGCGTCTGGTTGGTGTAGACGCTCGTGCCGATGATCATCGTGATGATCAGCTCGATGTCGGCATCGCTGCGGATCTCGCCCGCAGCCACGCCCTCGCGCAGCACCGTCCGGAACAGCTCGCGCCGGGGCTCGATGACCTCGTCGTAGAACGCCTCGAACAGTCGCGGGTTGGATTTCGCGTGGGCCAGCACCCGGTGGAACACCTGACCGTTCGGCGACATCGCGTAGGACTGCCACCATCGCTCGACGAGGAACACCAGCCGCCCCTGCACGTCCTCCTCCGGCATGCTGTCGGGCAGCGCGACGACCAGTCCTGACAGGCAGCCGACGACGAGGTCGTCCTTGGTGTGGAACCGGCGGTAGATCGTCGCCTTGCTCACGCCGGCGCGCGCGGCGACCTCCTCGACCGACAGCCCCGTGGGGCCGACCTCGGCGAGCAGCTCGAGGGCAGCGTCGAGGATGGCCCGGTCGGCGCGCTCGTCGCGCGGCCGACCGGGTCCTCGGGTGCGGCGGGCAGGGGCAGTCATGCCTTGCCGGGCTCGGGCAGGTACTCCTCCGCCGCCTCGCGCGCGTAGGAGTCCTCCAGCTCGCCGGCGGCCTCGTCGGCCTCCGCCTTGGTGTGCGCGTCGGTCAGGTGCGCGTGGCCCTCCCCCTCCGCGCCGGGACGGGCGACGGGGCCGTGGGCGCCCTTCTGGGGCGGCGTGATGTGCGGCAGCGCGAACACGACGAGCAGGGTCGAGACGAGCGCGAGGCCGGCCGAGACCAGCGTGGTCACGTGCGAGGCGTCGAGGTACGCCGTGAACGCGCCGCTCTTCACGGTCTCCGCCAGAGACGGCGGCAGGCCCTGCGCGAGGGCACGCTGCAGCACCTCGATGGTCGCGATGATCGAGTTCGACATCGCATCCTTGGCCTCGCTCGGGAACTGCGCGGGCAGCGCGTCGAGCGAGGGGGAGAGGTTCTTGGCGTACTGGTTGGCGAGCAGGGTCCCGATGACGGCGACGCCGAGCGCGCCACCGATCTGGCGCACCGTGTTCTGCACGGCCGAACCGGCACCCGCCCGAGCGAGCGGCAGCACGTTCTGCATCACGGTCGACGCCGGCGCCATGACGTTGCCCATGCCGAACCCGAAGAAGAAGAAGACGAGCAGGATCAGCCAGAGCGGCGTGTCGAGATGCAGCGCGAACGACAGCACCAGCAGCGACGCCGTCACGATGCCCATCCCGGTCGCCATGACGATGCGGTAGCCGAACCGGTTCACCATGCCGGCGCTGCGGGGCGCGGCGAGGATCTGCCCGACGGCGAAGGGCAGGAAGCACAGCCCGGCCGTGAGGGTGGAGTAGCCGCGCAGCGTCTGCAGGAAGAACGGCAGCGTGAAGGTGATCCCGTTCATCGCGAAGAACGCCAGGGTGACCACGGACAGGCTCACGGTGTAGCCGCGGTTCTTGAACAACGTGACGTCGAAGGAACGGTGGTCGCTGCGCGCCTCGGTGATGACGAAGCCCGTGAGGACCAGCGCACCGAGCGCCATCGGGACGAGCACCGACGGCGTGAGGAACGTGCGCTCGGACGACGCGTGGATGATGCCGTACACGAACAGCACCAGGCCGACGAACGAGATCAGCAGGCCGGGGATGTCGAGGCGCTGCGGGTGCGGGTTCTTCGTCTCGGGCACCACCATGAAGATGCCGACCAGGCCGATGATGACGATCGGCACGTTGATGAGGAAGACGCCACCCCAGTCGTTGTTCGTCAGCCACGACGTCCACTGCGGGTTCTCGAGCAGCAGGCCGCCGAGCACCGGGCCGAGCGCGACCGCACCGCCGACCGCGCCCGCCCACGCACCGATCGCCTTGCCGCGCTCGTGCGGCGGGAACACGACGGTGATGACCGCGAGGGTGACCGGCAGGACCGCCGCGCCACCGATGCCCATGAGGCCCCGGAACAGGATGAGCTGCTGCGGCGAGGTCGCGAACGCGCACAGCGCCGAGGCCAGGGCGAAGGTCACCAGACCGATCACGAGGATCCGCTTGCGGCCGTACTTGTCGCCGAGCACGCCCCAGGTGAACAGCAGCGCCGCGAACACCAGGATGTAGGAGTCGACGGCCCAGAGCAGCTGGCTGGCGTCGGCGTCGAGGTCGCGCTGGATCGTGGGCAGGGCGATGTTGAGGATCGTGTTGTCGAGCACGACGACGAGCAGGCTCGTCACGAGGACGCCGAGGATCGCCCAGCGTCGCGGGTGGCCCGCGCCTGACGTCTGCCAGCCGGCGGTAGGGGCGTCGTGCCTGCTCGGGGTGGGGTCGGACATGCGCCGGGCCTTCCTGCAGCGGTGAGGGTCGCCTAATGCGAAACGCCACCGTACCGTATCGATTCGCGGCGCGCGACCAGGAGCCGCTCGCTGTCCCGGGCCGCGGTACCGATGTCCCGCGGTGCTTCGCAGGAGGGGGTCGCGCGTGCCACCATGAGCAGGTACCGGGTACCCCGTTCGGGGACTCGAGTCGATGGAGGTCCTCATGACCAGCTCGTCCCCGCACGCCCCCGAGCCCCTGTACGGCGGCTCCCCCACCGGGCGGCGCGTCTCCGTCACCGATCTGTCCGAGGCCAAGAGGCGCGGCGAGAAGTGGCCCATGATCACGGCGTACGACGCCCTCACGGCGCGTGTCTTCGACGAGGCGGGGATCCCCGTGCTGCTCGTCGGCGACTCCGCCGCGATGGTGGTCTACGGCTACGACTCGACGATCCCTGTGACCGTCGACGACCTGCTGCCGCTCACCGCGGCGGTCGTCCGCGGCTCGAGGCGAGCCATGGTCGTCGCGGACCTGCCGTTCGCGTCGTACCAGTCCTCCCCCGCGCAGGCGCTCGAGACGAGCGCACGGTTCATGAAGGAGGCCGGTGCGCACGCGGTGAAGCTCGAGGGTGGCGCTCGCGTGCTGCCGCAGGTCGAGCTCCTCGCGTCGTCCGGAGTCCCGGTGATGGCGCACCTCGGGCTCACGCCGCAGTCGGTGCACTCCTTCGGCGGCTACAAGGTGCAGGGGCGCGGCGAGGACGGCGTGAAGCTGCTCCAGGACGCGAAGGCGCTGCAGTCCGCAGGAGCGTTCGCCGTGGTGCTGGAGGTCGTGCCGGCCGACCTCGCCGCCTCGGTCTCGTCCTCGCTCGAGATCCCGACGATCGGCATCGGCGCCGGAGGCGGCACCGACGCGCAGGTGATCGTGTGGCAGGACATGGCGGGCCTCACGCCGGGCCGCACCGCCAAGTTCGTGAAGAAGTACGCCGACGTCGGCGGTGTGCTCCGCGACGCCGCCCAGGCCTGGGCGGCCGACGTCGTCAGCGGCGCCTACCCGGCGCCCGAGCACACCTACGAGTAGCTCTCGAACCCGGTAGTTCCCCGAACATGATCATGTTCGGGGAACTACCGGGACGCGCTACTTCATGAAGGTCTTGACGGCGATGATCGCGACGCCGAGCGCGCCCGCCGTCGCCGTCGACGCCCACAGGCGCCAGCCGGTGAGCGCGCTCTGCCGGCTCATGCGGTAGCCGACGACGAGCAGCAGCGCCGTGTTCACCAGCAGGGCGATGTCGACCGCGCGCGCGTCCTCGACCTTGAGCAGCGCTTCCACGAGGAGCACGAGCGCCGGCACGGCCGACGCCGTCACCAGCGGCCAGCCGTCGAGCAGGATGTGGCGGCGCTCCGCGACGGTGAGGTTGCGCTGGAGGAGCTCGCGCGCCGCGATCCAGTGCACGTAGGTCTCCGACGCCCAGTAGATGATGAGCGTGGCGAACATCGCGAGCACGACTCGGCTGATCCGGTAGGACTCCGACGCGGCGGCGAGCACCGCTCCGGACACGATCAGCCCGTAGAGGTAGGACGCCCGACGACGATGGAGGTCGGGTGCCTGGTGCGGCAGGTGCGCCTGCTCGTCAGACATCGGTGACGCGGACGCCGGCATGCGCCTTGTAGCGGCGGTTGACCGAGATGAGGTTGGCGGTCATCGCCTCCACCTGCCGGGCGTTGCGCAGGCGACCGGCGTAGATGCCGCGCATGCCGGGGATGCGCGCTGCGAGCGCCTGAACGGTGTCGGTGGCCTCGCGGTCGTCGCCGAGCACGAGGATGTCGGTGTCGAGGGTGTCGACGGAGTCGTCGAGCAGCAGCACGGCGGAGACGTGGTGGAACGCACCGACGACGGTCGACGCCGGGAGCACAGACGCCGCCTGCTGCGCGGCCGACCCCTCGTCGACGTCGAGGGCGAATGCCCCCTGCTTGTCGAAGCCCAGAGGGTTCACGCAGTCGACGACGACCTTGCCCTCGAGCTCGACCGCGAGCGACGCGAGCAGGTCGCGGTGACCGTCGTAGGGCACCGCGACGATCACGAGGTCGGACCGGGCGGCGCACGCGGCGTTGTCGGCTCCCTGCACGCCGTGCCCGAGCTCGGCCGCGGCGGCCTCCGCGCGCTCGGCGGAGCGCGATCCGACGATCACCGTCTGACCGGCCACCGACAGCCGGTGCGCGAGACCGCGGCCCTGCTCGCCCGTGCCCCCGAGCACGCCGACCACGAGGCCGGAGACGTCGGGGAGGTCGTACGCCGAACGGGGTACAGCGCCCTGCGGCGCGCCGTTGTCGCTCATGACCGCATCCAACCAGCAGCGCACGGTGTGGGGCACGATGGGGCCCGTGGATCCGTCGCGCGTGAACCTGCTCCGCGAGGTGCTGTCGAGCACCGGCTGGGTCGACCGCACCCGTGGCTTCGCGCGCTCGCTGCGCCGCTCCACCGACGCCGGAACCGTCGACGGTCTGCTCCTCGTCGGCACGCCGACCCAGGAGCCGTGGCACCTCGCGGCGCACCTCGACGACGAGTCGCGCTACGCCGGCCTCCCGACCTTGTCCCCCACCCTGGTGCGCTGGTCGCCTCCCCCGGGCGCACCTGCGCACCTCGCGATCGGGCTCGAGCGGCTCGAGGATGTCCGCCGCGGCGAGACGCTGTTCGTCGTCGCGCCCGACGACCCCACCGAGCAGCTGCTGGAGCGGCTCGCCGACGCACGGCGGGCGGGCGCGACGCTGCTGGCCATCGACGCGGGCAACGACGACCTCACCGACCTCGCGCACGAGGAGCTCGTGGTGCCGCAGCGCGGTCTCACCGCGCCGGGCGAGCCCTCAGGGCTCGCCGTCCCGCTCGAGCTGGCCGGCGTGGGCGACATCGATCTGACCCTGCCGGACGTCAGCTTCGACACCGTCCAGCACCTCGTGTCGGCGGCCGCCGGCGATCCGGCCACGCTCTGGACGCCGCGGTCGTCGTCGCGCGCCCAGAAGCGCGGATTCCGCGACCGCCTGGCCAAGGCGCTCGACAGCATCCAGGGGCAGTCGGCGTCGCACGACTGGTGACGCGGGTCGGCGTCGCAGGACGGGTGACGACGGGCCGACCCGACGGCCGCTCGCGGCTGCTCTCCGCGACCGACACGCGCCGCGGCGCGAAACCGTGGTGACGTGCACGCGGCGTGCCCGCGACACTGACCCCTCGTGAGCTCCTGGCGCGTCGACGTCTCCCCGCTGCGCACCTCGCGCGACTTCCGTCTGCTGTTCAGCGCCGGCGTCGTCACCTTCCTCGGGTCGATGTTCACCCTCGTCGCGGTCCCGCTGCAGGCGCAGCAGATCACCGGCTCGTTCGTCGCCGTCGGGCTGCTGTCGCTGGTCGAGCTGCTCCCGGTCGTGGTGTTCGGGCTGTGGGGCGGCGCGCTCGCCGATCACATGGACCGGCGACTGATGATCCTGGGCGCGGAGATCGGATCGCTGGTCTGCTCGGTGGCCCTCCTCGTCAACGCGCTGTCGCCGTCCCCGCAGCTGTGGGTCCTGTACGTCGTGGGCGCCGGCGCCGCGACGTGCGACGCGCTGCAGCGGCCCTCGATCGAGGCACTCGTCCCGCAGACGGTCGTGGAGGCGCAGCTCGCAGGTGCGGCAGCGCTCATGTCCCTGCGCTGGAGCGTGGGCTTCATCCTCGGCACGTCGATCGCGGGACTGGTCGCCGGAACGTTCGGCGTCGCGACGGCGTACGCGATCGACGTGACGTCGTTCCTGGTGTCGGTGGTGCTGCTGCTGCAGCTGCGCAGTCGCGGCCGCGTCAGCGACGAGGGCACGCCCGGTCTCTCGGCCATCGGCGAGTCGCTCTCCTACGCCTGGAGCCGCAAGGACCTGCTGGGCACGTACGCGATCGACACCCTCGCCATGCTGCTGGCCTTCCCGTCGGCCGTGTTCCCGTTCGTCGCCGAGAGGTACGACGCACCGTGGGCGCTCGGTCTGCTGTACGCGAGCGAGGCGGTCGGTTCCACGGTCGCATCGTTGACGAGCGGATGGACCTCGCGCATCCATCGTCACGGACGCGCGATCGTCGTCGCCGCGACGCTCTACGGGCTCGCGATCGCGGCGTTCGGCATGTCGCCCAACCTCGCGGTCGCCCTGGTGTTCCTCGCTCTCGCCGGCGCCTCCGACATGGTGAGCGGGTTGTTCCGCATGCTCGTGTGGAACTCGTCGATCCCGACCACGATGCGCGGTCGGATGGCCGGCGTCGAGCTGTTGTCGTACTCGATCGGTCCGCAGCTCGGCAGTGCACGCGTCAGCTTCGTCGCGCAGGCGCGAGGTCTGGCGTTCTCCATCACCACCGGCGGAATCCTCTGTGCCGCAGGCGTTATGGCGCTCGCCGCCGCACTTCCATCGCTGTGGAACTACGACGTGCGCACGTCACCGCACGTCGAGCGCGTTCGTCGCGAACGCGCGGACTCGACTGATACGCACGACATCTGACACCATTGCCCGTGCGTGACTGCGATACCACGAGCGCGACACGAAGTAGTCGTACGACGCGAACGTCCGACAACTTTCTGCCACGCTCTGTCACAGTTCGATAGAAGGCTTCCGGCAGCAAGGCCGGAGGACGACTCAGGGAGGCACCGTGGCGGTCGCTAAGAAGGCGCCTGCGAAGAAGGCCCCGGCCAAGAAGGCTGCGGCGAAGAAGGCCCCGGCCCGCAAGGCCGCGGCGAAGAAGGCTCCGGCCCGCAAGGCTCCGGCGAAGAAGGCTCCGGCCCGCAAGGCTCCGGCCAAGAAGGCTGCGGCGAAGAAGGCTCCGGCCCGCAAGGCTCCGGCCAAGAAGGCCCCCGCCAAGAAGGCCGCGGCGAAGAAGGCCCCGGCCCGCAAGGCTGCGGCGAAGAAGGCCCCGGCCAAGAAGGCCGCGGCGAAGAAGGCCCCGGCCAAGAAGGCCGCTGCCAAGAAGGCCCCCGCGAAGAAGGCGCCGGCCCGCAAGACCGCGGCCAAGAAGGCTCCGGCTCGCAAGGCCCCCGCGAAGAAGGCCCCCGCGCGTCGCGCGGCGAAGAAGGCCTGACCTTCGACGAACGCACGAGAGCCCGGCACCTCCTGGTGCCGGGCTCTCGTCGTGCCAGGGTCGGACTGCTCTCAGTCGTCGTCCTCGGCGTCGAACGCCTCGGTGCGCGCGTGCATCCGGCCCAACGCCCCCTCGGCCTCCTCGCGCGACGCGTAGGGACCGAGCCGCTCCGAGTTCGGATCGCCCTGTCCCTGCTCGACCTGCTGCGTGCGCAGGTTGAACCACCAGTCGCCGTCGCTCATGCGTCCTCCTGTCGCGCGGCCCGTCGGCCGAGTGCCGCACCTGCCGCCTGCTCGTAGACTCGCACACATGTCGTTGCAGCCCGGTGTCGTGAGCCCGATGCGCGCAGTGCCCTCGCACATCGCGCGTCCTGAGTATGTCGGTCGCCCGCGTGCGGCCCGCCACACCGACGGCGACGTGCAGACGCCGGAGACCATCGAGAGGATGCGCGTGGCGGGCCGGCTCGCCGCGCAGGCCCTGCAGGAGGTGGGCCGGGCGATCGTGCCGGGCGTCACGACCGACGAGCTCGACCGCATCGGCCACGAGTTCCTCGTCGACCACGGCGCCTACCCCTCCACTCTCGGCTACCCCGGTGGCGGCCGAGGTCCTGCATTCACGAAGTCGCTCTGCACGTCGGTCAACGAGGTCATCTGCCACGGCATCCCCGACTCCACGGTCCTGCGCGAGGGCGACATCTGCAACATCGACATCACCGCGTTCCTCGACGGCGTCCATGGCGACACGAACGCGACGTTCCTCGTCGGCGAGGTCGACGAGGAGTCGCGCCTGCTCGTGGAGCGCACGCACGAGGCGACGATGCGGGGCATCAACGCGGTCGCCCCGGGTCGCCAGCTCAACGTCGTCGGCCGCGTCATCGAGTC
>JAKOVT010000436.1 GCA_029781935.1 Actinomycetes bacterium
TCGTCGTCGGCGGCGTGGGGACGGTCGTCAGCCACGGGTGTCTCCCTGGATCGTGTACGACGAGGTCACCGACCGGATCTGGTCGGAGAACGCGTCGTAGCAGGTCGTCGTGCAGCGGACCACCAGGAGGTAGACCGCATCCTTACCGTCGGACAGGTAGGAGGTCTGGTCGATCGTCTCTTCGGGCGCACCCGCCGCCGATCGGTAGGACAGGACGAGGTGCACGCCCTCGGCGCCGCCCTGCGACAGCTTCTCCTCTGCGCGGACCGTGACCGCCGAGCCGAGGGTGGACACCGGCACGACCATGTCGCGCAGCGACTCCGTGGTCGCGGCCTCGCCGCTGTAGAGCGTGCGGAGGGACGCGTACACCGTCGGCGCGTCGGTGCTGCCGGTGCCGAGCACGTGCGCGAGGTCGGGCGTGGTGGAGGCGTCGAACGCCTCCTGCCAGGCCGTCTGGTCGAGGACGGACTTCATGGTCTCGTCGTTCGACCAGCCGTTCTCCGCAGCGGCGATGGCCGCGCCGGGGAACGCCGTCCAGGTATGCGGCACCGTGAAGTACACCGACCCCGC
The DNA here is from genome assembly GCA_029781935.1 of Actinomycetes bacterium. Classification (GTDB taxonomy): domain Bacteria; phylum Actinomycetota; class Actinomycetes; order S36-B12; family CAIYMF01; genus Longivirga. The sequence continues at coordinate 571 of JAKOVT010000436.1, forward strand.
CGGGGCGGTGCCGGGCTTCTCGGCGACGTAGTGGTTCTGCGGAGCGGCGCAGGCGCTGAGCGCGACGGCGCAGGCGAGGACCACGGCGGCACGGCGCACTCCCCCACCTCCTGGTCCGACCCGGCGTCCCGGGATGCCGACCAGTATGCGGGCCGGGCCGACCGGGAGCACTCCCCGGTCGGCCCGTTTCGTCCGATTCGTAACCCGGTCAGGCGGGCGCGGCAGCCTCGTCGGCGGCGTCCTCGGAGCCCGCCTCGTCCTCGGGGACGGCATCGACGCCGGCCTCCGCGCGCTGCGCGGCGGTGATCGGCGCCGGTGCGGCGGTGAGCGGGTCGTAGCCGCCGCCCGTCTTCGGGAACGCGATGACCTCGCGGATCGAGTCTGCGCCGGACAGGAGCGCCGTGATCCGGTCCCAGCCGAACGCGATGCCGCCGTGCGGCGGCGGGCCGTACTGGAAGGCGTCGAGCAGGAAGCCGAACTTCTCCTGCTGCTGCTCGCGGGTGAGCCCCATCATCTCGAAGACGCGCTGCTGCACCTCGCGCTGGTGGATACGGATCGACCCGCCGCCGATCTCGTTGCCGTTGCAGACGATGTCGTAGGCGTACGCGAGCGCGGCGCCCGGGTCCTCCTCGAACCGGTCGATCCACTCCGGCTTGGGCGAGGTGAACGCGTGGTGCACCGCGGTCCAGGCCCCGGCGCCCACCGCGACGTCGCCGCTCTCGGTCGCCTTCGACGACGGCTCGAACAGCGGCGCGTCGACGATCCAGACGAACGCCCAGGCCGCCTCGTCGATGAGCTCGCAGCGCTTGCCGATCTCGAGACGGGCCGCACCGAGCAGCGCGCGCGACGAGGGGGCCTCGCCCGCCGCGAAGAACACGCAGTCGCCGGGCTTCGCGCCCACGCGCTCGGCGAGGCCCGCGCGCTCGGCCTCGGAGAGGTTCTTGGCGACGGGGCCGCCGAGCTCGCCGTCGTCCCGCACCAGCACGTAGGCCAGGCCCCGCGCGCCGCGCTGCTTGGCCCAGTCCTGCCACGCGTCGAGCTGCTTGCGCGGCTGCGAGGCCCCGCCGGGCATGACCACGGCACCGACGTACGGCGCCTGGAACACGCGGAACGGCGTGTCGACGAAGTAGTCGGTGCACTCGACGAGCTCGTTGCCGAAGCGCAGGTCGGGCTTGTCGTTGCCGAAGCGGGCCATCGACTCGGCGTAGGTCATGCGCGGGACCGGCAGTGCGATCTCGTGCCCGATGAGCCGCCACAGCGCTGCCAGGACCGACTCGGCGACCTCGATGACGTCGTCCTGGTCGACGAACGACATCTCGATGTCGAGCTGGGTGAACTCGGGCTGCCGGTCGGCGCGGAAGTCCTCGTCGCGGTAGCAGCGCGCGATCTGGAAGTACCGCTCCATGCCCGCGACCATGAGCAGCTGCTTGAACAGCTGGGGGCTCTGCGGCAGGGCGTACCAGCTGCCCGGACGCAGACGCGCGGGGACGAGGAAGTCGCGCGCGCCCTCGGGGGTGGAGCGGGTGAGGGTCGGAGTCTCGATCTCGACGAAGTCGCGGTCGTAGAGGACGTCGCGCGCCACGCGGTTCACCTGGCTGCGCAGCCGGATGGCCGCGCCGGGCGCCGGACGACGCAGGTCGAGGTAGCGGTGGCGAAGGCGCGCCTCCTCGCCGACCTCCACGTGCTCGTCGATCGGGAAGGGCGGCGGCGCCGAGACGCTCAGCACGTCGAGGCTCTCGGTGACGACCTCGATCTCGCCCGTGGGCAGGTCGGGGTTGGCGTTCCCCTCGGGCCGCGCGGACACCGTGCCGACGACCTTGACGCAGAACTCGCTGCGCAGCGGGTGGGCCACCTCCGGGTCGCGGACGACGACCTGGACCACGCCGCTCGCGTCGCGCTGGTCGAGGAACGCGACCCCACCGTGATCGCGCCGGCGCGCCACCCACCCGGCGAGCGTGACGGTCTGGCCGACGTGCTCGGCACGCAGGCTTCCGGCGACGTGGGTGCGGATCACGGGTGGTTCTCCTCTGTCGTGGTCAGGCGGACCCGGGGTCGCAGGTCCTCCTCGGGCGGCGTCCAGAGCGCGGGATCGGCCGCGAC
>JAKOVT010000509.1 GCA_029781935.1 Actinomycetes bacterium
CCCCTCCTGCGGCAAGCAGACCCTCGACCGCCACTGCCCGCCAACGAACCCGACCTGCACCTGGGACGCCTGCGTCGAGCAGACCTGCAAGGCAACCGTCGACCGCGTCACCGGCAAGCACAGCCACCCCGTCACCACCCAGTGCAACACCTGCGGCCCCGTCGCCAGGAGACCCAGATGACCGGCCACGAGCCCGTCGACGGCTTCCCGCTCGAGGTCCGGCAGAAGCCCACCGGCCGCCCCGACGCGTGGTTCTCGGCCTGCACCTGCGGCGCCACCGGACCAGCGCGGAAGCGGCAGTCGCAGTGCCTCATCGACTTCAACCAGCACCTGCGAGAGATGAAGGAGGCGGCCGCCTGATGGCCCGCGACCACGGCCGGATCCTGGTGTCGATCTGGGACGACCCCGACTTCATCCTCCTGCCCCCGGGGCCGCAGCGGCTCTACATCTTCCTGCTCACGCAGGCCGACCTCTCTCACGCCGGCGCCATCGCGCTGCGCCTGCGCCGCTGGGCGACCCGCTGCGCAGGACTCACCGAGCACGAGCTCCACGACGCGCTCCAGGTCCTCGCTGACGCACGGTTCGTCGTCGTCGACGAGGACACCGAGGAGGTCCTCGTCCGCACCCTGATGCGCAACGACGGCGTCTGGAAGCAGCCCAACGTGATGAAGGCCGCGGTGAAGGACGCCCGCGAGATCCTGTCGCGCCGGCTGCGCGCCGCCCTACTCGAGGAGGTACGCCGGCTGCCCCTCGACGACCTTTCCTCCTCGCCTGGCAAGAACGGGGCGCCGTCGACCCGCGCCGCGGTCGAAGCCAGTGTGGAGACCCTTCTCGACGACCTCCGTGACGAGCCGGAGGAGCACTCAACAACCCTTCTCGGAAGGGTTCCGGAAACCCTTTCCGATACCCCTCCCGTGCGCGCGCATGACACGCGCGTTCCCCCTCCCCCTCCCCCTCCCCCTCCAAGTTCCGCCTCCGGCGGGGCCGTCGCAAGCGACCGGCCCACCGCACAGACGCTCCTCGCCGAATGGCTCGACCACTGCGAGCAGCGGCCCCCACGACGCGTGCGAGACCACACCGCCCGCGAGATCAAGACCATGCTCGACGAGGGCATCCCCGTCGACGACGTCAGGCGTGGACTCGCCGCCTGGCACGCCAAGCGCCTGCACCCCTCGGCCCTGGCCAGCGTCGTCCACGAAACGCGCCTCGGCCCAGCCGCCGGCGCACCCAGCCGCGCCTCCACCACCGACCAGCGCGTCGCCGACGCACTCGCCCTGCGCGACGAGCTCCGCGACGAAAGCGCCGCCACCCGCCGCACACCAGCCATCGGAGCCTGACGTGACCCCCGACGAAGCCCTCGACGTCCTGGCCACCGCAGCCGCCTACGACCGCCGCACCGTCGGCCGCATGGACGCCCTCGCCTGGGCCAAAGCCCTCGACGACGTCACGCTCCGCGACGCCATCGACGCCGTGCACCTGCACTACCGCGACACCCGCGAGTTCGTCATGCCCAGCGACGTCCGAGCCCTCGTCCGCGTCGTGCGCCGTGCACGCGTCGACGCCGTCCTCGGCAGCGCAGCCCCCATCCCCGCACCACCGCGCGAGCTCGACGACGACCCCACCGCCGGCGCCCGATGGCAGCGCGCCTGCGTCGCAGCCATCGCCGACGGACACGCCGACACCGTGCCCGCCGCCGAGAAGCGCGCCGACCAGGTCCTCGGCGTCGTCCGCCAGCCCGTCGTGCTCAGTGCCCGCCCCACCGCGGCCATCGCCGCACAGGTGGCCGGAGCACTCCGTGCACCTGGGACGCGCGACCGGGACGTCGCACCCGAGGAGGCCACCGCATGAGCGACATCGCAGCGATGACCACCGAGCAGCTGCTCGCCATCGCGCTCGCCGAGTGGAGCGTGGCGCAGTCCGAGATCTGCCACGAACGCCACACCCACGGCTCTCTCGACGGCCCCAAGAGCGAGTGCGACGCCGACTTGAACGCCGCCAAGGCCC
>JAKOVT010000459.1 GCA_029781935.1 Actinomycetes bacterium
CGCCTGTTCGTGCACTCGTCGATCGCCGACGACGTCGTGAAGGAGCTCGCCGCCGCGATCGAGACCCTCGTGGTCGGCGACCCGCTCGACGAGGCCACCGACGTCTCGGCGCTCATCAACACCGGCGAGCGCGACCGCGTGGCCGGCTGGGTGCGCGAGGCGGCCGACTCCGGTGCCCGCGTGGCCGCCGGCGGCGAGGTCCGGGCCGACGGCGTCCTCTCGCCCACGCTCATCGACGGCGCCACGCCGGACATGAAGGTCTGCGAGCTCGAGGTCTTCGGCCCGGTCGTCGCCGTCATCCGCTACGACGACTACGAGGACGCGCTGCGGATGGCGAAGAGACCCGGTACGGCCTGCAGGCCGGGGTCTACACGAGCGACATCGACAAGGCGCTGCGCGCCGCCCGGGTGCTCGACTTCGGCGGCGTCCTGGTCAACGAGGTGCCGACCTTCCGTGCCGACCAGCAGCCCTACGGCGGTCTGCGCGACTCCGGCAACACCCGCGAGGGACCGGCCTGGTCGGTCCGCGAGATGACCGAGGAGCGCCTCGTCATCCTGACGGGCTGAACCCGGCGAGAACCACCACGACGGCCCGCGACCGGTCGGTCGCGGGCCCTCGTGCGTTCGCTCGTCAGAGCGCGGGCACACCCCACGCGGCGCCGTACGCGATCTCGTCGAGGGAGAGCCGGCGGCGCTCGGCGACCTCGCGCTCGGCGAGCTCGTCGGGCAGCGCGTCGGGCGGTCCGACGTGACCCACGGCCACGACGACCACCGCGCGATGGTCGTCGGGCACCGCGAACGCCTGCGCGACGGCGTCTGCGTCGAACCCGCCCATGGCGTGCGCGTGCAGGCCGAGCGCGTGCGACTGCGTGATGAGCTGGCCGACGGCGAGCCCGAGCTCGAACGGGCCGCTCGGCCGCGCGCTCCCGTCGGGATCACGGAGCCGCGCCACGCCCACCACGAGCAGGGGTACGTCGGCCGCCCACGCGCGGTTGCCCGGTCGCAGCGAACCCAGGATCGCGTCGAACGCCGGAGACCCGGTGCGTCCGACGATGAACCGCGAGGGCTGGTGGTTGCCGGCGCTGGGCGCCCAGCGCGCGGCCTCGAGCAGGCTGCGCAGCTGGTCGTCGGTGACCGGTGTGGGCAGGAACGACCGCGGGCTCCAGCGCTGCGCGAGCAGGTCGTGCAGGGGAGCCGAGGTCGAGGCGGTGCGCGTCATCGTGTCCTCCGGGGCGTCGCCACCATCGTCGCGCGCACCCCGTGCGCCCGTCGCGGCCGGGTTCCGCGGACCGGCACGTACGCGCGAGCCGGCGCACCGCGTGCGTCAGGCGGCCGACGCGGCGTACTCCCTGTCCATCGACTCCAGCTCCCGTCCGCGCGTCTCGTGGACGACCCGCCAGACGAAGAAGAACGAGATGATCGCGAACGTCGCGTAGAAGCCGTAGGCCAGGCCCAGGCTCTGGGCGGCCATCGGCGGGAACGTCGTCGAGACCACGAAGTTCGCCAGCCACTGCGC
>JAKOVT010000478.1 GCA_029781935.1 Actinomycetes bacterium
GGCTCTCGCCGAACTCGCTCGGGTGGATGCGCACGGAGATGGGTGCGTCCTCCGGGGAGTACTTCGCGGCGTTCGACACGAGGTTCGACACGATCTGCACGGCGCGTACCTCGTCGCAGTACACCGGGACCGCCGAGACCGGCTGGTCGACGGTGAGACGGGCGCCGAGGTTGGGGACGTTCGACGTCGCCTCCGCGACCACGTCGCGCAGGTCGTGCGGCGTCGGGGCGGACGCCAGCGTCGAGGCCAGCGTGTGCGTGCCGCTCGCGCGCGAGGCCATGAGCAGGTCCTCGACGAGGCGGCCCATGTGGTCCGCGCGCTCGGCGATGAGGCTCAGCGCGTGGTCGCGCTGCTCGTCGTCCATCTTCCCCCAGCGCGCCATGAGCAGCTGGGCGTAGCCCTTGATGGGCGTCAGCGGAGTGCGCAGCTCGTGGGAGATGGTCGCGACGAAGTCGCTCTTGAGCCGGTCGGTGCGCGCCTGCGACGTGATGTCGTGGACGGTGACGACGGCCACCGGGTCGCCGTCGACCGGACGCGCGGTCACGACGTTGACGGACACGTCGCGCTGCTCGCCGTCGGGGCGCGTGATCGGGACCTCGGCCGTCTCAGCGCGCTGCGCCAGCGTGCCGGCGGCGAGCGAGCGCAGCCGGACCAGCGGGTCGGGGATCTCGCCCGACGTCGCCGTCGCGACGGCGGGGCTCACGCCGGTGATGCGGGCCATCGCCGGGCTCCAGAGGGTCACGGACCCGGTCGAGCTGAGGACCGCGATGCCGTCGGACACGTGCTCCACGACGGCCTTGAGCTTGCTCGACTCCTCCATCAGGGCGTCGCGGTGCTCGATGCCGCGGATCGAGCTCGAGATCGAGGCGACGACGGTCGCGAGGACCGCGGTGTCGTGCTCGTCGAGCGACCAGGCGCGGCCGGTGGCGTCGCTGCCGAGCAGCAGGACGCCGTGACGACCGGTGCCGAGCTCGAGCGGCGCCATCACGCCGGAGGTCCAGCCGTCGGGGAGCAGCCCGGCAGGGATGGTCGAGATGGGTTCGTGGCACGCGAGCGCGAGCGGAGCGGCGCCGGCCTGCTCGGGGAGGAGCAGCGCGACGTGCGGCGCGCCGAACGCCTTGCGGACCGCCTCGGCCGCGTCCTCGACGAGCGAGGACAGCGGGCGCTCCTCGGCGAGCAGGCCGGACAGCCTGACCAGCCACACGTTGCGCTCGCGCTCCGCCTCCTGCTGCGCCGCGGACCGGTAGGCGTACCAGAGCGCCAGGGCCGGCAGGAGCGTGAACGGGATCAGGGCCGGGGCGACCGGCGCCACCGCGACGGCGACGCCGCCGACGCTGATGCTCGCCATGGTCATGAGCACGGGGAGCGCCCAGAAGTCGGTGACGACCGAGCGGAACGAGGCGCCCTGCGCGGCCTGCAGGATCACGGCGAGCAGGACCGTGTTGATGACGGCGAAGACGCCCATGCCCACGACGAGGGCGACGATGCCGCGCAGCGAGAACTGCGCCGAGCCTCCGCACACGAGCAGGTAGGCGACGACGGCCGCGGTCGTGGCCACGGCGTACGACCCGAGGTTGAACGCCGCCTTCATCGGCTGCTTGCGGGTGATCAGCTGGACGAGGGCCAGTCCCGCGAGCGGGGCCACGAGCGCCCAGCGCGGCTCGAGGAGGAGGAAGGCGGCGACCGTGACGATCTCGAAGAAGGTGAGGTCCTCGACCGCACCGTCGTGCAGGAGCGGCACGCGCACGATCTCGGCGACGGCGGTCGCGACGACGAACGCGAGGACGGCGGTCGGCGAGGCCCACAGAGGTGCGTCGGCGGGGTGGGGGAGGTGCGGCTCGAGCGCGAGCCCCGCGAGGACGGCGAGAACGCCGGCCAGCGCGATCGCGCTCACCGACGCCGTCACGGACGGACGGCGTCGGCGGGCGGCGATCATGGTGGTCACGCCCGGTCGTCCCAGGCGTCGACGGCCCAGGAGCGGGCCGACCAGGTGCCTACGGCCCAGCTGCGCGCGGCCCAGGTCAGGTCCGCCCACGAGCGGGCGGTCCAGGACCGTGCCGACCAGGCCTGGCTGTCCCACGCGTCGGCTGCCCAGGAACGAGCGGCCCACGAGCGGGCGACCCACGCGAACGCGAGCCAGTCGGTCTGCGCCCAGGAGCGGGCCGACCAGTCCTCGTCGGCCCAGCTGCGCGCGGCCCACGAGCGGGCGGCCCAGGAGCGGGCGACCCACTGCGCGTCCGCCCACGAGCGCGCGGTCCAGTCCTGCTCCGCCCACGAGCGGGCGGTGAAGGAGCTGTCGGCCCAGGAGCGCGCGGCCCAGTCGTCGATGGCCCACGAGCGCGCGGCCCAGGAGCGGGCGGCCCACGACCGGGCGACGAAGGTGTCGGTGGCCCACGAGCGGGCCTCCCAGTCCTGCGTGGCCCAGCTGCGCGCCATCGCGGTCAGCGCGGCGTACTCCTTCGGGTCCATCCCCGGGTTGCTGGAGAGGAGCGCGAGCGCGAACGCGGTGGCAGCCCAACGGCGGGTCTGCTCCGAGAGCCGCACCCACGCGGCGCCGACGGCGTCGAGGTCGCCAGCCGTCCAGGCCTGCTGGAACGCCGCCCAGGTGTCGGCGTCGGCCGGGTCGGGGCCGTACGCGTCGTCCACCCAGGAGCGGGCCGAGCGTGCCGAGCGGTGCAGGGTGACGGACGGCGCGTCGCTCACGGCGGCACCGAGGTCGAGACCGCCGGCACCGGCACCCGCGGCCTGGGTGAGGCCGTCGGCGCGGTAGGCGTTCGAGACCAGCAGCGCCTTGACGGCGTCCGGTGTGAGGGCCGGTCGCGTCCCGATGAGGACCGCGGCGGCTCCGGCAGTGACGGCCTCGGACATCGAGGTGCCGCTGCCGGTGAAGTACGCCTCGCCGACGCGCGACTGCGGGTTCTCGACGTCGGCCGAGGAACCGGGGGCGCGGGTGGAGATCAGCGAGGTCCCGGGCGCCACGAGGTCCGGCTTCTGCGTGCCGAACTGCGTGCCGCGCGAGGAGAAGGCGCTCACCGTGTCGTCGGTGCGCGCGGAGGTGGCGTGCTCGTCGACGCTGCCCACGGTGATGAGCGTGGGGTCTGCGCCGGGCGAGGTGACGGTGCCGGCGTCCGGGCCGTCGTTGCCGGCCGCGACGACGACGGTCATGCCGCGGCTCCACAACCGGTCCAGGGCCCGCGCGAGCGGGTCGGTGCGCGGCGGGAGCGGGCTGCCCGTCGACAGCGCGAGGCTTACGACCCTGATCGACCGGTCGGTGACGGCCGCGTTCGCGACGGCCTGCAGGCCGGCGAGCACACGGGTCAGCGAGGTGGTGCCGTCGGCGGTCGCGACCTGGACGTCGAGGATGCTCGCGCCCGGCGCGACGCCGGTGTACTGCCCGTCCGAGCTCGAACCGTCGCCCGCGATGAGGCCGGCCATGAAGGTGCCGTGGCCGAGGCCGTCGCCCGCGGGACCGCCGCTGACGTTGACGTGGTCGACGCGGCCCGTGAGGTCCGCGACGTCCGCGACGCCGGTGTCGATCAGCGCGACGGTGACCCCGGAGCCGGTGGTGCCGGCCGGGGCGTCGATCGTGGTGCGGTACGTCGCGCCTGTGACGTCGGCGGCCGTGGTGGCCGTCGCGACGGACGTGACGTGCAGCGCGACGTCGGACACGGCGACGGTCCCCGCGGGCGCCGGGGCTCCGGCGGGCAGGGACACGAGCAGCGCGTCGGCGACGTCGTACACACCGAGCACGCGGCCGCCGCGCTGCGCGACGACCGCAGCGACCTCGGCCGTCGAGACGGTCGGGTCGGTGATGGAGAGCAGCGTGCGCGTCGACGCGGGTGCAGGTGCCGCGTCGACGGCGGGAGCGCCCAGGGCCAACGCCGTCGCCGAGACGGCGAGAGCTGCCCCCAGGACCAGTCGTCCTGAGGCCCGGGCGCGACGAGGGACGTGGCGGGCGCGCGGCGGACCGTTCTCCGTCCCGGCGTGCGACCTCGTGCGTGCCATGTTCTGGCCTCCTTGAGAGAACCCCGACGGAGTCCTCGGACACGCACCGAAGGAGGCTGTAACCGCTCACCCGATCGGCCCACCCACCGGGCCTGACCTGGGCCCTTGCCTCTCAGGAGGCTCAAGAAGAGGTGCTCGCCAGGTATCGGGACCGGCCGTCCAAGGTCTGCAGCCGGCTGGTCGCGAGCCACGGCAGAGCGAGCGGAACCCCGCCTCGCGACAGACGAGCCACGACGGCGGAACGCAGCAGCCGGGATCGAGACGTCAGAAGGTGCGGGACTAGCTCACCAGCACGTAGAGCTTGCGGACGGTGTCGGTGATGTCCCAGCGCCCCGACCAGCCCTTCGGCAGGACGAACACGTCGCCCTCGCCGAGCTCGACCGGCTCGCCGTCGGCCGGCGTGATCGTGACCGTGCCGCCGAGCAGCAGCATCGTCTCGGTCGTGGTGCGGTCGACGATCGCCCAGCCGCCCGGCGTGCACTCCCACACGCCGACCTCGACGCCGTGGCCGGAGAAGAAGGTGATGCCGCCCGTCTGCGGGTCGCCGCTGTCGGCGCCGGCGCGCGGGCCGAGCGGCTCGAGCTCGCCGTCGAGGACGTCGGCGTACGCGACGACCATCGTGCGCAGCGCCTCGTCGGGGGACAGGTCGGCGGCCATGGCATCTCCAGCGTGGTGAGGCGTCGGTCGACGGTAGTTCTCCGAACATGATCATGTTCGGAGAACTACCGGTCAGTGGCCGCCGAGGAACGGGGCCATCAGCTCGGCGCGCTTGGCCGGTTTGCCGGAGCGCTGCTCGGCTCCGTCTGCGGTGCTCATCGTGCGCAGGCCGGCGTTGACGCCCAGCCAGCGCAACGGCTCGGGCTCCCAGCGCGGCGAACGGCGATTCACCCACGGCAGCGCTGTGCGGTGCGTCTGGGCACCGCGCACGAGGTCGGCGAGAGTGCGGCCCGCGAGGTTGGCGGTGCCCACGCCGTTGCCGACGTAGCCCCCGGCCCAGGCGAGCCCGGTCGCCGGGTCGATGCCGACCGAGGGGTACCAGTCACGGGGAACGCCCAGCGGACCGCCCCAGGTGTGGGTCACCGCTCGGCCGGCCAGCACCGGGAACAGGTCGAGCAGCAGCTCCCACAGGCCCGTGTGCACGGCGGGCACCCGGTCGTACTCGGGCTTGATCCGCGACCCGAAGTGGTAGGGCGCGCCGCGCCCGCCGAACGCCAGCCGGCCGTCGACCGTGCGCTGGCCGTAGATGATGAGGTGGCGCTCGTCGGCGAACGTCTCGCGCTCGCGCAGGCCGATCACGTCCCAGACCTCGTCGGGGAGCGGCTCGGTCGCGAGCATGAGGGAGTACACGGGCGCGAGGTCGCGCTCGTGACCGGGCAGCTGCGACGTCCACGCCTCGGTGGCCCGCACGATGCGTCGCGCGCGCACGATGCCGTGCTCGGTGCGTACGACGCCGGGCTCGATGCGCGTCACCCGCGTCGACTCGTGGATCGTGACACCGAGACGCTCCACCGCCTGCGCCAGCCCGCGCACCAGCCGAGCGGGATCGATCGCGGCGCAGTGCGGCGTGTAGACCGCGCCCAGGACGTCCGTGGCGCCGAGCCTGGCACGTGCCTCGTCGGCGTCGAGCAGCGCGTAGTCGTCGGGCCCGAAGCCCCACGACCGGAAGCTCTCCACCTCCGCGCGGGCACGCTGGAGCTGCACCGGTGTGCGCGCGGCGGAGACCGTGCCCCCCTTGGCGAAGCGGCAGTCGATGCCCTCGGCCGCGGCCACCGCACCGATCTCGTCGACCACGCCGAACATCTCGCGCTTGAGGGCGATCGACGCCTCGCGCGACGACGATGCCGCCACCTTCTCCAGAGACGAGGGGAACCGTCCCGAGGCCCAGCCGCCGTTGCGGCCGCTCGCGCCGAAGCCGGCGGTCTCCGACTCGAGCACCACGATCGACAGCGAGGGCTCGGCCTTCGCGAGGTAGTACGCCGTCCAGAGCCCGGTGTAGCCGGCGCCGACGATCGCGACGTCGACCGAGGTGGACGACGGCAGCGCCGCACGCGGGGGCCCGGCGAGGTCGTCGGGGAGGGTCTCCCACCAGAGCGACAGTCGGCGCGGGTTCATCGGGACCACTGCGCCAGATAGGCGGGGGTCGGGTACGCCGCGCCCTTCTCGTCCGGCACCGGTGCGCCGAAGGCCTCCACGATCGGGACGACGCCGCCCCACACGGGACGGTCGACGTCCTCGTCGGCGTCGTCGGGCGGACCGGCGCTGATCTTCACGCTGGCCTCGTCGAGCGGCAGCGCGAGCATCAGGGTGGCGGCGAGCTCCTTGCGCGACGGCGGTCGGATGTCGTCCCAGCGCCCGGGCAGCAGGTGATCGGAGACCACCCGGAGCGCGTGCTCCTTCTCCTCGCCCTCGAGCACCTCGCAGCGACCGAGCACCATGACGCTGCGGTAGTTCATCGAGCTCTCGAAGGCCGACCGCGCCAGCACCATGCCGTCGAGCAGCATGACGGTGAGGCACGTCGGCGCGCCGTCCGCGAGCGAGCGGAACAGCCGCGAGCCGGTGGAGCCGTGGAAGAGCACACGGTCGCCCTCGCGCGCGTAGGCGACGGGGACGACGTAGGGCTGGCCGTCGTCGTCGACCACCGCGAGGTGCGCCACGAGGCCGGCGTCGAGCACGGCGTCCAGGGCGGCGCGATCGGTGACCGCCTTCTCCGGAATGCGCCGCACCCGGGTCCGCTCGGAGGTCCCGGGTGCGGGCAGGTGCTGCTCGGTCATGCGTGCCTTCCGGCGTCGTCGGGCGTCGGGCGTCGGGCGGACGAGGTGGGCGAGGCCTAGAGGACCTTCATGCCCTCGGTGAGGACCGAGCGCAGGATCTGCTCGATCTCGTCGAACTGCGCCTGCTCGAGGATCAGCGGCGGCGCGAGCTGGATGACCGGGTCGCCGCGGTCGTCGGCGCGGCAGTACAGGCCGGCGTCGAACAGCGCCTTGGACAGGAACCCGCGCAGCAGGCGCTCGGACTCGTCGTGGTCGAAGGTCTCCTTGGTGGCCTTGTCCTTCACCAGCTCGATGCCGTAGAAGTACCCGGCCCCGCGGACGTCGCCGACGATGTCGAGGTCGGAGAGCTTCTGCAGCGTGCGCAGGAACGCGGCCTCGTTGTCGCGCACGTGCTGGTTGAGGCCCTCGCGCTCGAAGATGTCGAGGTTGGCCAGCGCGACCGCGGCCGACACCGGGTGGCCGCCGAAGGTGTAGCCGTGGGCGAAGTAGTTGTGGCCCTGCTTGAACGGCTCGAAGAGCCGGTCGCTCACGATCATGGCGCCGATCGGGGCGTAGCCGGAGGTCATGCCCTTCGCCGTGGTGATGACGTCGGGCGTGACGCCGAAGCGCGACATCGCGAACATCTCGCCGATGCGGCCGAACGCGCAGATCGTCTCGTCGGCGACGAAGAGGACGTCGTACTCGTCGCAGATCTCGCGGACGCGCTCGAGGTAGCCGGGCGGCGGCGGGAAGCAGCCGCCGGAGTTCTGCACCGGCTCGAGGAAGACGGCCGCGACGGTGTCGGGGCCCTCGAACTCGATCGCCTCGGCGATGCGGTCGGCGGCCCAGCGGCCGAACGCCTCGAGGTCGTCGGCGTGCTCGGTGGCGCGGTAGAAGTTCGTGTTGGGCACCTTGTGCGTGCCGGGAACCAGCGGCTCGAAGTACTTCTTGGCGTCCGGGATCCCCGTGATCGACAGGGCGCCCTGGGGCGTGCCGTGGTAGGCCACGGAACGGCTGATCACCTTGTGCTTCATGGGCTTGCCGGTGAGCTTGAAGTACTGCTTGGCCATCTTCCAGGCCGACTCGACCGCCTCGCCGCCGCCCGTGGTGAAGAAGACGCGGTTGAGGTCGCCGGGGGTGTAGTGCGTGAGCCGCTCGGCGAGCTCGATCGCGGTGGGGTGGGCGTAGGACCAGAGGGGGAAGAACGCCAGCTCCGACATCTGCTTGGCCGCGGCGTCGGCGAGCTCCTGGCGGCCGTGGCCGGCCTGCACCGTGAACAGGCCCGCGAGGCCGTCGAGGTAGCGGTTGCCCTGGTCGTCCCAGATGTAGGCGCCCTCACCGCGCACGATGATCGGGACGTGCCCGCCCTGCTCGTAGGTCGAGTGCCGCGTGAAGTGCATCCACAGGTGGTCGCGTGCGGTGTCGGCGAGGCGGTCGGCGCCGCTCTCGCTCACGTACTGCGGTGACGTGGTCATCGGGTACCCCAGGTGTAGATCTGCTTGCGGAGCTTCAGGTAGACGAAGGTCTCCGTCTGGCGCACGCCCGGGATGGCCCGGACGCGGCGGTTGACCACCTCGAGGAGGTGCTCGTCGTCCTCGCACACGACTTCGGCGAGGATGTCCTGGCCGCCGGCCGTGATGACGAGGTAGTCGACCTCGGTCATCGCGGCCATCTGCTCGGCGACGGCCTCGACGTCGCCCTCGACCTTGACGGCGATCATCGCGGCGCGGGGGAAGCCCACCTGCAGCGGGTCGGTGACCGCGACGATCTGCATGACGCCGGACTCGATGAGCCGCTGGACGCGCTGGCGCACCGCGGCCTCCGACAGGCC
>JAKOVT010000032.1 GCA_029781935.1 Actinomycetes bacterium
GGGGTCGGCGTCGTTGAAGTTCGGCGCGGACGTGTACGACGCGTCGGCGCTCCTGACCGTCGCCGTGAGGAGTGCGTGGATATGACGGTTCGTGACCCGCTCGTGATGATGGACGGCGCGACAGCGCTCGTCGACGCGGAGGAGTTCCGCCTCGGCCTGGGCGCCATGTGGGAGACCGGCTCGACGGCCGTGAAGGTCGCCTCCGGCGTCGTCCCCGGCGCCGGCACGCCGCTGCGCGTGCACCAGACCGGGACAGCGTCGGCGAACCTGCTCCTCGAGGCGGGGCACGCGGTCATCCAGGGCACCACGTCGGGCACGCAGGGCGCCTACGTCGCCACCAACGACGCCCAGGTGACGCTGACGTACCTGTCGGCGTTCCCCGCCGACGCGCAGCCGCGCAAGGACATCATCGTCGCCCGGATCAACGACAAGGCCTACGCGGGGTCGCTGGCCTCGTTCACCGTCGAGGTCGTCAAGGGCACCGCCTCGGGGTCCCCGGTCGACCCGGCGCTGCCGGCGTCGTGCATCCCGCTCGCGCGGATCAACCTGCCCGCGTCGGCCACCACGGTCGCGGACGCGGTCATCGACGACCTGCGCAGCTACGTCTGCGCCGTCGGCGGGCTCACCGTCTGCACGTCGAGCACCCGGCCGGCGAACGTCTACACCGGGTTCGCGATCTTCGAGACCGACAAGCTGCGCGTGATGGTGTGGAACGGCTCGGCATGGGCGGAGCCGTCCAAGACGATCCCGTCGGTGTCGGCCACCGTCGTCGCGACGGTCGGGCCGACGTCGGGCACCACCGAGCTCGACATCGTCACCGCGCCCGCGATCACCGCCGACGGGTCCACCCCGGTCAAGATCAGCGTCGCCTGGAACTCGGTGACCGCGTCGGCGGCAGGCGACGTGTACGAGATCCACATCAAGGAGGGGGCGACCCAGCTGCAGAACACGCGCATCAAGCTGCAGGCCACCTCCGCCGAGGCGGGCGGGTCGACCTTCGTGGTCGTCACCCCGTCGGCCGGGTCGCACACGTACAAGGCGACGATCGTGCGCGTCAACGGCACCGGCACGGCGCAGATGGCCGCCGGGGCGACCCAGCCGATCACGATCGCCGTCGAGCAGTTCCGCTGAGCCGATGCCCCTCCCGGAGCCGAAGCTCCCCGCCCGGCATCCCCGCTGGACCTACCTGGCCGCGGACCTCTCGAGCGGCACGATCATCGACGAGCTGCCGCTCGGGCGGGTGCAGTTCAGCCGGGCCCTGAACACCGCGGGCATCCTCACCGGCTCCTTCGCCTACACGCCCAGGACCGCGCCGCTCCTGCGGCCCGCGTCGACGCCGGGGCGCACCGCGCTGTACGCGCTGCGCGACGGGCAGGTGCAGTGGGGCGGGATCCTCTGGAGCCGGAAGGTCGACCACGACCGCCGCGTCGTGGGCGTCACGTGCGCGGACTGGTGGTCCTACTACGACCACCGGCTGATCACCGCGACGCTCGACTTCACCGAGACCGACCAGAACGACATCGCGCGGGCGATCATCGCCGCGATGGACGCCACCTCCCCCGGGGGCGGCAGCATCGACATCGCCACCTCCGCCGGCGCCGGCGGGCGGGTGCTGGACCGCACGTTCGACTGGTTCAACTACACCGCCGCCGCCGACGCGCTGCGCCAGCTCGCCGAGGACGAGGGCGGACCTGACCTGCGATTCGACACCGTCGGCACCCTCGCGACCGGGATCACCCGGCAGCTCAACATCGGCACCCCGCGCCTGGGCCGCCGCGCTGACGGGACCGGGATCGTCATCGACTACGGCAGCCAGGGCGCCATCCTCGAGAACCTCGTCGAGGACGAGGACGGCTCCACCATCGAGTCGGTGCACTACGCGCTCGGCCCCGGCTCGGAGGAGGCCAAGCTCGTCGGCGTCGCGCAGCGCTCGGACCTGGTCCTCACCTACGGCTGGCCGCTGCTGGAGGGCACGACGTCGTACAACGACGACACCCTCGACAGCGACGAGGCCATCAACGCCAAGGCCCGGGCAGACCTGGACGCACGCGCCGGGATCCGCACCCTGCCGGCCGGGAGCACGCGGGGGATCGACGTCGGCACCCTCGACCCCGGCGACGAGGTCCTCCTCGAGGTCACCTCGGACTGGTACAACGACGACCCCTCCGCGGACCTGACCGGCACCTGGTCGCAGACCACCCGGGTCACGTCGTTCACCGTCGACATCCCCGACAACGGCGGCGTCGAGACCCTGACGCCCACTTTCGGCGACCTCGTCGTCGTGTCCAAGACCACCCACCCGACCGTCGAGCCGGAGTTCCGCGCCCTCGCCCTCGGCGCGGGCGCGTCGAACCTCGGCTACGGCGACGGCCCCTACGGCGAAGGCCTCTACGGCGGATAGGAGTCCTGGTGCTGGTCGTGACCCTGCCCGTCGATCACGGCGACCCCGACGTGTGGGGTCCCATCCTGAGCACCGCGATCACGACGATGGTCGACTACATCAACGCGCTCGAGGCCGAGCTCGCGACCAAGGCCGTGATCATCGCGTCGGCGACGGACCCGGGTGCGCTGCCTGACGGCACCTGGTGGGCGGTGCCGAGCTGATGGCGGCTCCCACCCTCGTCTCCGGCGGCACCCCGGTCACCTTCACCACGACCGGTGCGCCCGGGTACCCGTCGAGCTTCGCCGCCGGCGACGACGTCTACCTGTGCGCCGCCTCGGGGGACTCGACGGTCGGCTCGGCGCCCCTGGGCTGGACGCAGATCGCGTCGGTGTCCGGCGGCGGGGTCTCCAACCTGAAGGTGTTCAAGAAGGACACGGTCCTCGGAACCGAGTCGGGGAGCGTCACGGTGACGAGCGCGGCGGGGACGAAGGGCCGCGCCTGGATGTCGTCCTACCGGCCGCCCGCCGGCTACGTCATGTCGGTCGCGGTGGTGCTGCAGCTTCTCGACACCACCTCCGACACCGTCGTCAGCCCGTCGGCGTCGATGACGACCGCCGTCGACGACCTGCTGGTCGTGTTCGCCATGGGCGCGGGGGACTTCTCCGCCGGTGGGTTCACCGGGTTCAACCTCACCCAGTCCGGCGCCACCCTCGGCGCTCTGGACACGGTCACCGCGGGACGCACCGGGACGAACACGCTGCAGCACTTCCAGGTCGACAAGCCCGTCACCACTGGCGCGACGGGCACCGTCACCGCGACCGGCACCGGCAACGCCACCGGGGCCACCGGTGTCGCCGCGGCGATCGTCCTGCGCCCCACCCCGGCGGTCACCGGCTACCCGATCAAGCACCGCGAGGGCGGGACCTGGGTCGACTACATCCTGTTCCTGCGCTGGGCGTCGGCCTGGACCGGGCTGGCCTCCTTCCACCAGCTCTCCGGCGCGGACCTCAGTGCCCGCACGAACCTGCCGTTCGACGTCGCCCCCGACGTCACCCACGCCTACACCTCCGGCTACTCGACGCCGGTCACCGAGACGGTGAAGACGCCGTGGGGGCTGGACTCGCCGCCAGCGATGGGCCACTACTTCACCCAGTTCAACGTCTCGGTCGACAACAAGGACGGCGCCACCGACTCCACCGAGTACTACCGCCGCGTCTGGCTGCCGCCGGGAGCGGTCGAGGGCAGCAAGGACTGGCGCATCCCGGGCGGCTGGATCCGGGACCGGCACCCCACCCGCCCGCCCCGCACGGGGGACTGGCAGCTCGCCGACGTCCGCACCGAGATCGAGGCCGCCATCGAGGGCAAGCTCGACGGGTTCTTCATCGACCTGCTGTCGATGACGTCGACGTCGAACCACACCAAGACCACCGCGCGCCTGTTCGACGCCGCCGATGCGATCTACGCCGACACCGGCAAGGTGTTCTGGCTCATCCCGATGATCGACGGCACCGCCAAGCCGTCGGCGTCGATCTACTCGGGCACGACGATCGACCTGGTCGCCTCCGCGAACGCGATCGCGGACTACATCGCCTCGTTCCGCAACCGACGCAGCTTCTGGCGGCACCGCTCGAGCGGGAAGTTCATCCTCCCGATCTACGCCCCCGACCAGTGGCCGAGCTCGGGGACGATGGGCTTCACGATCTCCAACCCGACCAGCGACCGGGTGGCGTTCTGGTCGAACGTGAAGTCCCGCCTCGAGTCGTACTGGCATGTGCCCACCGACCTGTGGTTCTGCTACCAGAACACCTGGAACGCCGCCACGACCGCGGACCGGTTCAACTCGATCGTCTACGGCCACGGACGGTGGGGCGACCGGGACGCCAACACCGTCGCCGCGAGCACCACCGCGAACCGGCTCGCACCCTCGACCTGCCACACCACTTACGGCAAGAAGTGGATGCACTTCATCGCCCCGGGTGACACCCGCCCCAACGACGGGACGACCGCGTACCGGTCCTGGGAGAACAAGGGCTCGCTCACCTTCGAGGGCTGCTGGAACGCAGCCATCGACGGCGCCGCGGACATGGTGCAGATGACCACCTGGTCGGACCTCGGCGAGGGCGCGCACATCATGCCCTCCAGGAACCACGGCCACGTCTGGCTCGACCTGAACCTGTGGTGGCTCACGAAGTACAAGACCGGCAGCTACCCGGTCATCAAGCGCGACGGCCTCTACCTCCTGCACCGCGTCCACCCCGCCGGCTGGCAGGGGTCCGCGCACTTCCCCGGCACCCTGCAGACCAAGTGGGCGACCAACGCCGGCGGCACCAGCTGGGTCGACATCGTCGAGGTCCGCTGCTTCGCCACCGCCGCATCCACGCTGCAGGTCCTCATCGACGGCGTCGTCACCTACACCCAGGCCGTCACCGCCGGGATGACCCGCTGGGAGTTCGCCCTGCCCGCATCCGGGGTCCTGTCCGCGCGGCTGCAGCGCTCCGCGGTCACGGTGCCCGGCACGGTGGCGACATCGAGCATCAACCTCGGCGACCCGCTCCCGGGAGACGACTACCACTACCGCGCGTTCAGCTCCCTCCGCCAGTACACCGGGACGTAGAGATGGGCCAGTACGCACCCGGCAGCGACCGCGACCCCCTCTTCGAGCGCATCAGGATCCTCGAGCAGCGGATCAAGGCGCTCGAGACCGCCGCACCGCTGCGCAACGCATCCATCAGCGACGGCGGCGCGCTCATCGTCAAGGACCGCGACGGCGAGACCCTGATCCGGATAGGCCGCAGCGACGACCCTGCCCTCAACGCCCCCGACGGCAACCCGCAGATGCTGTTCCAGCTCTACCGGTCCACCGGCGAGGTCGCGTTCGAGGTCATCGACCCGCTGCCCGCCGTCGACGGGTTCCAGCAGTTCGTCGCGATCCGCGACCGCGCGGGCAACGCCATCGTCGCCGACGACACCACCAGCGGCCAGGGCCTGTCCCGCCCCTTCGTCCCGGTCCCGTTCGCCGACTACGACGTGCCCGCGGTCACGACCACGTCCGGCACCTTCACCACGCTGCAACGCGCCAGCATCTACAAGCAGCACCCCCGGCTCATCGTCCACGTCCTCGTGCAGACCAGCTCCGGCACAAGCGGCGAGGTCCGCCTCTGGAACGCGACCGCGGGCGAGCAGATCGGCGCCACCGAGGTCATCGCCACCAACGTCTACGTCCAGACGTTCATCGGACCCGGCGCCGTCAACGGCGACCACGAGGCACCGCTCGACATCGACGTCCAGGCCCGCCGAACCGCCGGCGCGGGAACCATCGGCACCCGCGTCCTGACCGCATGGGGGTATCCATCCGGATGAGCGACCAGCAGCCCGAGGACTCGATGCCCCCCGTGCCGCGGCGATCCGTGGAGGTCGCGATCGCCCGCATGGAGGCCAAGCTCGACGTCGCGATCGCCCAGCACTCCGTGCGCCTCGACGACCACGACCGACGCCTGGCCGGCCTCGAGCAGAACCGCGTCGCCGACACGGCGCGCACGGCCGCGCTCGAGCAGGCCCGCGCCGCCGACCAGGCGAAGGACGCCGCCGAGGCCGCCGCGAGGCCCGCGCCGATGGGTGCCGCCGCCTGGGCCGGCCTGGTGATCTCGCTGCTGATCGGGCTGTACCTGATCCTCGACCACCTGCCCAAGGGCACCCTGCCGTAGGAGCCAGCGATGCCGCAGTCCACGTACTCCACGGCCGAGGTCGACCAGAAGCTCGCCGACGTCCTCGGCGCCGCGAGGGCTGCCGACATCACCCCCGAGCAGGTCCAGGCCGCTGCGACTGCTGCCGTCGCGAAGGCGATCGCCGCGCTGCCGGCCCCCGTGTCCGGCCTCACCGTCGCCCAGGTGCAGAAGCTCATCGACGACGCGATCGCCAAGGCGCTCGTCTCGCTGCCCCGCACCTACGTCGGTCCCACGATGCCCAAGGACGCCCCCGACGGCTCGCTGCTGCTCGTCCCCAGGAACGCCTGACCCTGTATTTCAATCCTCGGCCCCGCCATCGTGCGGGGCCTTCTGCATGAGGAGACCCGCCATGCTGCTCTACGTCCTGATCGGCGTCGCCGTGCTCGCGGCGCTGGTCCTGCTCGCCGCGCTCGTCGGCCCGGACCGCCTCCGCGCCCTCTGGGAGTTCCTGCCCGCCCCGGTCCGCACGATCGTCAACGTCGTCGTCGGCGCCGCGCTCGTCGCCGTCGCCGGCTTCTTCTACGCGGTCGCCCAGGGGCAGGCCTTCGACTGGCGCGTGCTCTGGATCGGCGTGTTCAACGCCGTCGCCACCGCGGTGTGGAAGGCGCTGAACCCGCTCGACACCGGCACCCCCGGCTACGGCATCAAGGCCGCCCTGCCGGCACCGACCGGGGACGTGCAGGACTCGTGAGGTCCTACGCCGACGCCCTAGCATGGGCGAAGAGGCAGGTCACGGCACCGACCCCACCCGAGGGGACCTGGTACAACCGCTGCCAGCAGTTCTCCCGCCTCGTGTTCGGCGCGGCCGCGTGGGCCCCATCCGCGCGGGAGGCGTTCAACGCCACCCCCGCCGCGAACCGGCACACCTCCTGGCCTCCCCCGTCCGGGTCGATCGCCTACTGGGGCAACGACCACTCCGGCGCCGGCCACGCCACCCCGATCCTGGACACCTGCTACTCGAACGACATCTACCGCCGCGGCCAGATCGACAAGGTGAAGATCACCACCCGCGCGGACCAGATGCCGTTCGTGACCAGATGGAACCTGCCCTACCGCGGGTGGATCGACGCGACCCCCTCGGGCCCGATCCCGCGCCCGCCGGTCCCGGTCGAGCGCGTCGTGCGCCTCGCCGAGCTGCAGCCCCGCGACCGGGTCCCCAGCTCGACCTCGGCGCTGATCATGAACGACGCTCTCATCGCTGAAGGGCTGCTGCCGAAGGCGTCGCGACGCGCCTACTGGTCCCCCGCCGCGCACGAGGCGTTCCGCGTCTTCCGCAACCAGGGGAAGTACCCCGACAACCTCGCCGCGTTCCAGGCCCTCGGCCGCCGGCACGACTTCACCGTCGCCTGATCGACATCGCTCGGCTGGACACCCGCCGGGCTCGAGCGGATCCTCGTCGCAGAGGGCCGCTGCACGTAGGGATACGGACCGGGCGACCGGAGCGCGGCCCTCGCCAACGACGACGCCCCCGACCTCTCCGGAGGTCGGGGGCGCTTCGTCGTTTGCTGGGGTCACGCCATCGCAGGCGGCGCTGGCTCGCCCTGCTCCACCCGAGCGACCCACGCGTCGATGAGCTCGCGAGCCTCCTCGTCGACCGTGTCGTCCCACTGTGCGTGGGGGTCCACGGTCCCGGCCTCGGCGAGGAGCTGGGACGCCCTGCCGCGGGACACGTGCATGATGACCGCGATGTCGGACACCGAGAGGCCGGCCAGGCGCAGGTCCTGCGCCTCGGTGCGCGCCTCTACCGCGGCCACGCGCTGAAGCGTCGCTGCGAGGTTCGCCTTGGCCTTGGTGCGCTGCACCCGGGCCTGCACACCGTCGACGTCGACCTCTACGTTCGCGTCGCTGGCGTCGACGTCGAGCATCGTCTCGACGAGATCGCGTACCTGCTGCTCGGCGGCCGCGAGGGTGCGGACCTGGGTGACGCCGACCCCGTCGACGTGGAGCTCCCAGCCGTGCTTCCAGCGGACGGCCTTCGCCTTGTACGTGGTGCTCACTGCAGCCATCCTTCCGGCAGGCACGAGAGGCGGTCGATGGCCTGGCGGACCAGGCCGGGCGACACCTCGCGGGTCTGCGTGATCACGGTCATGTGCTCGCCGCAGGGGCAGTACCACTTCTCGTGGTCCCCCTTGCCCTGCACCGAGGTGCAGCCCTGTGCCCGCAGGACTTTCACCATGTCCCGGTACTTCATCGCCTTCGCCACGAGACTAGGTTAGTCCCCCTAGACAGTCAATGTCAAGGGGGGCTAGACAACAGAATCTGAGACTGTCGGACCCCCCTGCCACGCTCCCAGCATGCTCACCGACACCGACCGCGCCATCCTCGCCCTCGAGCGCGCCTGGTGGCGGAACCCCGGCAGCAAGGAGCAGCGGATCCGGGCCGAGTTCGGCTGGTCCGCGACCCGCTACTACCAGCGGTTGAACGAGCTGCTCGACGAACCTGCAGCGCTCGAGGCCGAGCCGATGGTCGTGCGACGGCTGCGGCGGGTCAGGGACCAGAGGCGGCGGGCACGGTCGGCGCGTTACGCCAGAGGAGCGGTGTCGTCGGTCCAGGCGGTGCCATCCCAGTAGCGCTGGATGTTCCCGTGCGGGTACCAGCCCGGCGGGATCTGTCGCGTCTCAGCGGTGACGGTGGCCGTCGCCGGTCTCGCGGAGCGACCACGGAGCACGAGCACGATGCCGGTCGCGATGGCGACGGCGGACATCGCGGCGACCACAAGCGGAACGATCGACCCGGTCGCGGTCCAGCTGGTGTCGATCCACAGCACGTCGTCGATGAAGCGCGTCGACGCGAACGTCGCGTTGAGGACGAACGCGATCGGGACGAGGACGATCCCCAGCGCGATCAGGAGCCAGCCAGCGACCTTCATTTCGTCCTCAGTTCGTCGTCAGTACGAGCTCGAAGCCGTTGTCCGGGTGGTAGCGCCACGTCGCCGTGATGCCGTCCCAGGTGGCGGTCTGCGTGCCGTCCAGCGCACGAGTGCTGTCCATGTTGGCCGTCACGGAAGCCGGCGCGCTGGTGGCAGCGAGCACGCAGGCAAGGTCCACCACTGAGGCGCCGACGATGTCCTCCTGGCCCTTCGTGTCCACCGTGAGCGTGGCCCCATCGTCTTCCAGATGCACGCCCGAGTCGCCAGTGGCCGTCTTGGAGGTGTCAGGTGCGCAGGCGTCGTAGGCGGCTTGCAGGCTCGGCGTCTTGGGACGGCTGAGGCCGTAGACGATGAGGCCGACCACCACGACCGCGACCACGGCGAGCACAACCCACAGCGTCCGCAGCCCTCGCCGCTCGCCCTGACTCCGAAGGACCGAGGCGGCCGAGGCGGCCTCTGGTGTCTCCACGAGCGGCTCTCCGGGCTCGTCGACCGTGGGTGGTGCCGGGACGTCCAGCCAGGTGGTGCCGTCCCAGTAGCGCTGGCCGCCGTCAGCCGTGGGGTACCAGCCTGCGGGCGCCGCAGGTGCAGTGTCGTCGCTCATGGAATCCTCCCGTGGCTCACAGGGTAGGGGTCCGAACAGTCGGTCACGCGCCGATCGCCTTCCCGAGCCCGTCCAGAGCCGCCCGTTGCAGCGACAGGTCGACGTGCTGATAGCCCTGTGTGGTGACGACGTCGGAGTGCCCGAGGATCGAGCCGATCACCTTGGCGTCGACGCCGAGCTCGAGGAGCAGGGTCGCCGTAGTGTGCCGTGCGCCGTGCAGAGCGATCCTCGGCGCTCCGGCGGAGGTCAGTGCGGCGTACCAGGCTTCCCGGTCGGCCTTGGCGTCGAGCGGGTGACCCTCGGCGTCGTGCCAGACGAGCCCGTGAGGGTTGGGTCGGCCGGCGCTGAGCTCGGCCTGGCGCTCGAGCAACTCGTGCATGGGGTCGATCAGCGGCACGACGCGGGTGCCGGCGGCCGACTTCGGGCGGGTCAGGCAGAGGGCGCCCTCGAGGTGCCGGGACTCGAAGCCGGGCGGTGCACCGAGGTTCCTCTTCGGGCACTCCGCTCCGCGCTTGCGGCCGCAGGTCTCGCCGCACCCATGGCGCCAGGTCAGGCGCTGGAGCTGCCACGCGAGGTCGATCGTGCCGGCGTCGAGGTCGACGCACTCCCAGGTGAGGCCGAGCGCCTCGCCCTGGCGGACGCCGTACAGCAGGGCGAGGGCCCAGCGCGCCGCCATCGGGTCGCTCGCGGAGCCGCGGAGCACCGCCTTGGCCTGCGCCGAGGTGAGCGCGCTGCGGTCGCTGACGGCCTTCCTGGGGGCGTCGACGAGTCGGGCGACGTTGCGCACGACGAGCCCCTCGCGTTCGGCGTCCTTGAGCGCCGCGGCCAGGATGCGGTGCGCCTGCAGCGCGGTCGTGGACGAGAGGCCCTTGCCGGCGATGCGCTGGTGCACCGTGCGGACGTGCGCGGGCGTGAGCCTGTCGAGTCGGACCCGGCCGATCGCCTCCTCGATCAGGGCGACCTTGTGCCGGTACGTGTCCATCGTGCGGGGCCGGATCCGCTGGGAGGCGATGTCGCGCAGCCAGCGCTCGAGCCAGTCGTGCACCGTGAGCGAGCGGGTCGGGACGTCGCCGTAGACGCCGATCTGGCGACGCACTTCGCGCAGCTTGGCCAGTGCGCCCGCCTGGGTGCGCGAGGACACGGTCTTGCGTCGGCGGGTGCCCTCCGGTGTCCAGCCGAGGTCGACCGAGCCGATCCACATGCCGTCGGCGCGCTGGTACAGGGATCCGTCACCGCGCTGCCGTCGTGCAGTCTTCGCCATCGCCACCCTCACTGTAGCCAAACTGTAGCCTGGTCATGCTCAGTCATGCTACGTCATGGGTCCGACAGATCCTTGATTCCCAAGGGTTTTCGGCCGCATCACGCGGGTCCAGAGTACCGGAAGCACGGACTCTTAATCCGCGGGTTGTAGGTTCAAGTCCTACGCGGCGTACGCGACAGAAGGGCCCGGTCCACCAGGACCGGGCCCTTCTCGCTGCCGACCGGGATCGGGTGGTGTGACCGCGATCTCGCCCGCTCGGACCATCCAGCCGGGACCGGCCCCGCGCATGCTCGGCGCGGGCCGGGCGCGCGGTCGGGCCGTCAGCCCGCCGCGCCGTGGGCGAGGTTTCCCTGCGCCGCGGTCTGGTGCAGGGCCAGCTCGTCCTCGTGGTGGTTGGGGTGGAGGTCGAACACGACGCCCTTGACAGTGCCCGTGAAGGCGTACGGCGCCTTGTCCTCGTACTCCCGGTCGACCACGAGGCCGTTGTCGCGCGCGACATCCATGCCGGCGTACGTCGAGAACGCCACCGGGACGGTGCGAGGCATCCGGTCCTTCGCCACCGGCTCGTCGTCGACGAGCAGCGTGACCTCACCACCGCTGCCGGCCTTCGCCTCGTCGCTCGTGAACAGCATCGTGACCTTCACGTCGCCGCTGGGCAGCGGGCGGTCTGCCTTCTGCCGGTAGGTCTCGACACCGAGGAACGAGTAGGTGTGCCGCAGCAGGCCCTCGCCGTCGACCCACAGCGCGAAGCCTCCGAAGAAGTCGGCGTTGGCGACGATGACGCCCTCGGCCCCGCCGTCGGGCACCACGAGGTCGGCCTCGATGGCGTAGGAGCGCCCCATGATGCGCGGGACCATGCCGCGCTGGATGTTCTGCACGTCGCCGGCGAAGTGCAGCCGGGTGACGGTCGGCAGCGGCGGCAGGATGCCGAAGAAGATCGACAGCCCGCCGAGCAGCGGGAGCACCTTGTTGCGCTCGGCCTCGACCCAGAACAGCTCCTGCAGCTCGGCGAGCCTGTCAGGGTGCTCGGCCGCGACGTCCTTGGCCTGGGAGAAGTCGGTGGGAAGGTGGTAGAGCTCCCAGACGTCCTGATCCGGGTCGTAGACGCCGGGTGCGAAGCGCGCGATGGTCTGCGGCGAGAAGTCCCACGGTGCCTTGTCGAGCCGCGTGCAGGCCCACCAGCCGTCCTTGTACATGGCGCGGCTGCCGAACATCTCGAAGTACTGGCTCGTGTGCTGCTCGGCCGCCGCCGCGTCGTCGAAGGTGTAGACGAAGGAGGTGCCGTCCATCGGCTCCTGCTCGATGCCGTCGACGCTCGTGGGCTCCGGGATGCCCACCGCCTGCAGGACGGTGGGGCCGATGTCGATCGCGTGCGTGAACTGGTCGCGCACCACGCTGTCGGGCGAGATGCGCGCGGGCCACGAAACGACCATCGGGTCGCGCGCGCCACCGAGATGGCTGGCCATCTGCTTGCCCCACTGGAACGGCGTGTTGTTGGCGTGCGCCCAGGCGGAGGCGAAGTGCGGGGCCGACAGCTCGCCGCCGAGACCCGCGATGCCGCCGTACTCCTCGATGAGGGCGAGCTGGTGCTCGGCGTCGAGGACGACGCCGTTGAGGAAGGTGGTCTCGTTGAACGATCCGGTGATCGTTCCCTCCATCGAGGCGCCGTTGTCGCCCCAGATGTAGAAGATGAGCGTGTTGTCGAGCTCGCCCCGGGCCGCGATGTCGTCGAGGAGGCGACCGACGTTCCAGTCGGCGTTCTCGCTGAAGCCGGCGAACACCTCCATCTGACGCGCGTAGAGCGTGCGCTCCGCGTCGGACAGCGACTCCCACGCGGGGAAGAGGTCGGGACGCTCGGTGAGCTCGGTGTCCTGAGGCACGATTCCGAGCTTCTTCTGCCGTTCGAGAGTCTTCTCCCGGTAGACGTCCCAGCCCTCGTCGAACTCCCCCTGGTAGCGGTCGGCCCACTCCTGCTGCACGTGGTGCGGCGCGTGAGTCGCCCCGGTCGAGTAGAAGAGGAACCAGGGCTTGTGGGCGTCCTGCGCGCGGACGTCGTGCAGCCACTGGATCGCGCGGTCGGTGAGGTCATCCGGGAAGTAGTACGGCTTGCCGTCGGCGCCCTCGAGGACGCCCACGGTGCTGTTGTCCTGGGTGATGATCGGGTCGTACTGCCCGGCCGCCCCGGACAGGAAGCCCCACCAGTGGTCGAAGCCCCACGACATCGGCCAGTGGTCGAACGGACCGGCCGCGCCCTGGACGTTGTCGGGGGTGAGGTGCCACTTGCCGAAGCCGCCGGTGACGTAGCCGTTGTCACGCAGGATCCTGGGCAGCGCCGTGCAGCTCTGCGGACGCGCGGCCGAGTAGCCGGGGAACGGCCCGGGGTACTCCGCGATCGAGCCGAAGCCGACGCGGTGGTGGTTGCGGCCGGTCAGCAAGGCGGCTCGGGTGGGCGAGCACACCGCCGTGACGTGGAACCTGTTGTAGGTCAGGCCCATCTGCTGCACGCGCGTGAGGTTCGGCGTGCGGATCCCGCCGCCGAAGGTGTCGGGCCCGCCGAAGCCGGCGTCGTCGATGAGCACGAGCAGCACGTTGGGGGCGTCGTCGGGGGCCTTCGGGCCGGCGACGATGCTCCAGTCCGGCACGGAGTCGGCCTGGGTGCGACCGGCAACGCCGCCGAAGGGCTTGTCGCGCAACGGCAGAACCGTGCGGTCGGGCGAGAACTTGCCCATCGCCTCGGCGAGCGCGTCCTTCAGCTCGTCGAGTCCGCCCTCGTCGCTCTCGACGACGGACTTCATCGGGGAGCCGGGCAGCGCCTGCTCGACGGCGAGGCGGTCCGCTGCCGGGAAGACTCCGATGACGACGGCCGTGCCGGCCTCGAGCGCCTCGGCCACCTGCGACTGGATCGCGGCCGTGAGCTTGTGGCCGGCGAAGTGGCCGACCACCGCGCCGGCGGCCGCACCGACCGCGACCGCACCGAGCATCGGTGGCGAGAACAGCCCGACGAGGACGCCGGCACCGCCGCCCCAGCCCGCGCCCCGGCGCCCGAGGTGGTTGCCGGTGTCCGCCAGCCGCGGGTTCCCGTCGGCGTCCTTGCCGACGAGGATCATGCCGTCGGAGCGCAGCTGCTTGCTGGCGACCTTCGCCGCGAGAGCACGGAACTCCGTCTCGGCGACGTCGACGTCCTGGTACGCCGCCACGATCAGCATCCTGGTGTCGCTCACTGTCGTTCCCCTCCTGCAGTCACGGCACCGGGGGCGCCGAGGTCGAGCGTCGTCCCGACCGTCGTCAGGCGAGACGAGAGGGCCGAGCAGGAGCGGGTCTCCCGGCGCGCGGCAGCGAGCCGGCGGGCCCCACTCGGGCCTCCCCCACGACCCTGCCCCCGTGACCCCCATCGTGTCTGCCGGACGTGGTGCGCGCCTCATGCGGACGGGATGAGCCCCGCGCCGCCGGCCATCACCCGTCGGCGCTCGTCGGTCGATCGGTGCTAGTCCGGCGGGCGACGGGCACGCGCCGCGGCGCGGCCGACGTACGCGTCGCCGTCGCGGTGCAGGACGGCGTCGACGT
The DNA here is from genome assembly GCA_029781935.1 of Actinomycetes bacterium. GTDB lineage: Bacteria > Actinomycetota > Actinomycetes > S36-B12 > CAIYMF01 > Longivirga. The sequence continues at coordinate 14,407 of JAKOVT010000032.1, forward strand.
CGATCCCGCCGAGGCGCAGTACCACGCCCACCCGGCCCTCCCCCAGGGTGCGCCATCGTCCGGACGCGGACGCGCCGTCGTCCGCGGCCTGCTCGATCCACCGGCAGATCGGGCCGGAGACGACGACCTCCACGACCGACTCGCCCGGGTCGCCGAGCGGTACGCCGCGCACCTCCCAGGCGTCCTCGTCGTAGGTCACGCCCCGAGCCTGCTCCCCGCCGCTCACCGCGGCGCCCGGCAAACCCCTGGCACCGCGACGAGCACCCGATCAGGCGGGGATGCTGCGAGCGCGCCCCGCCGGGCACGGGGCCTCCCTACACTCGCCGCATGCTGGTCGGGCGGGGCGAGCTGGTCACCCGGATCGACTGGGTGGTCGCCTCCGCACGTGCGGGCGCGGGAGCGGCGCTCCTGCTGCGCGGCGTCCCCGGTGCGGGGAAGTCAGCCCTCCTCGCCGCAGCGCGCGAGACCGCATCCGCCGCGGGACTCCGCGTCGTCGCCATCTCGGGGGCCGAGGACGAGCGCGAGCTCCCGTACGCCGGGCTGCACGCGCTCCTGCGCTCCCTCGAGGCCGACGCCGTCGACCTCGTGCCCGCGCACCGCGCCGCGCTCGACAGCGCGCTCGGGCGCGACGACGGGCCGCCGCCCGGTCCCCTCGTCGTGGCCACGGCGGCCCTCGCGGTCGTCGATGCGCGGAGCGCGGCGGCACCCCTGCTCGTCGCCGTCGACGACCTGCACTGGATCGACGCCGAGTCGCGCGCCGTGATCGCGTTCGTCGCCCGGCGGATCACCGACAACGCCGCGGCTGTCATCGCGACCGCGCGTCCTCCGCTCGCGCTCGCGGGTCTCGAGACCGCGGACGTGCCCGACCTCGACACGGGCCCCTCGCTCGACCTCCTGCGCGCCCAGGGCGCGACCGACGAGGTGGCCGAGCAGCTGGTGGGTTCGGTCGGAGGCAACCCGCTCGCGCTGCTCGAGGTCTGTGCCACGCTCACTGCCGACCAGCGGGAAGGGCGACGTCCCCTCCCCGACCCGCTGCCGCTCACGACGGCGGGAGCGGCCTACGCCGCGCAGCTGGCCGCGGCCGACGCGCAGGTGCGCACCGCCGGAGGTGTCGCGGCGACCTCCGGCGAGATCGACGCGCGAGCGCTGCACGAGGTACTCGAGCGCCGAGGCAGCTCGTGGTCGGCGCTGTGCGGGCTCGAGGCGCTGGGTCTGGCGACGGTCGACCTCACCGGCGTCCGCTGGCGGCACCCGCTCGCCCGCGCCGCCGCGCGGGACGCCCTCGACCCCGTGGTCCGACGCGCCGCGCACCTCGCGACGGCGGAGGTTCTGGAGGAGTCCGGCGGCGACGCGGCTGCGATCGCCTGGCACTTCGTGCGCGCGGCCGCAGGCCCCGACCCCCTTCTGGCACAGCGCATCTCGACTGTGGCCGCGACCGCCTCCGCGCGAGGCGCGCACGTCGCAGCCGCGGAGGCGTTCGCGGCCGCCGCAGCCCTTCTTCCGGACCGCACCCGCTCCGCGGAGGCGTCCGCCCGCTCGGGCATCCAGCGCTGGTACGCCGACGACGCGCACCGCGCACGCCCGGTGCTCGAGCAGGCGCTGCCCGACATCGCCGACGACGACTTGCGCTGGGACGCGGCGCTCACCCTCGCCCAGGTCGTGGGTGCGATCGATGCGCCCGCCGCAGCGTACGACGCCCACCGGACCACCGTGGACGTCGCGCGTCGGCAGGGTCGGCGCGACCGGGAGGTGCGCGCGCTCGCGAACTCGTACAACTCCTCCATGCACGTCGGACCGGAGGCCTCGGGCTCGGTGGTCCGCGAGATCGTCGATGCGACCGACGGCTCGGACCCCGTGCAGCTCGCTCGGCGCGACGCCGTGCTCGGTTTCGACGACCTCAACGCCGACCGCACGGAGTCCGGCCGCGCGCACCTCGAGTCGGCGATGGACCGCATCGAGTCAGACGCCCTCCTGGCTGTCGCTCCGGACCTGCTGCAGCTCACGGTCCAGGCCGTCATGTGGTCCGGAAGGACCGAGCGGCTGCGACCGCAGATCACAGCCGTCGTGGCGCAGCTCGCGGCGCAGGGCGACCTGCGGCTGCTGCCCTCGACACTGCGCGGGCTGGCCTGGTGCGACTACGGCAGCGGCCGCTGGCAGTCCGCCGCGGAGCTGGCCGACCAGGCGCTCGACCTCTCTCGCGGGTGGGCGACCGCGCCGTCGACGTCTGCGAGTCGCTCGCGCAGGTGGCCGTGCTCGACGGGCTCCGCGGGCACCTGGACAGCGCGCTCGCGCACGCGGCCGAGGCACGGGCCCTCGCCGTCGAGCTCGGGTCGTCGACCCGTCTCGCCGATGCCTGCTGGGCGGAGAGCCTGGCTCTGCTCGGCGTCGTCGACGTCGCCCGGCTGGACGACGCGGCGCAGCGCTTCGCCCAGGCCGTCCGGGCCCTGCACCCGGGACAGCAGCAGCCGGAGTACCTCGACGCCCCGGTGGCGCTGGCGGTGGCGGGTCGCCGCGACGAGGCGCGCGCGCTGCTCGACGAGCTCGTCGCGGGCACGCACGACGACCAGCGACCGGAGTCCCGGGCCGGGGCGCTGCTGTGCCGGCTGCACCTCGAGGCCGACGCCACCCCTCTCGCGACGGACGCCGGCGCGCTCGCCGGCACACTGGTGGGCGACGACGACAACTCCTTCGGACGCGCCCGTCTGCGGCTGGCCGCCGGGGGCATGACGCGCCGGCTGGGCGCCCGCAGGGACGCGCGCGCCCTCCTCCGCGCAGCCGAGCAGGACTTCGAGGCGCTCGGAGCGACGCCCTGGCTGGAGCGGGCCCGCGACGAGCTGCGGGCCTCGGGCGCCACCCTCCGCTCGGCCGCGGCACCCGACGCGGGGCTCACAGCCGCGGAGGCGCGCGTCTGCCGCGCGGCCGCGACCGGCCTGTCGACCAAGGAGATCGCCGCGGCCCTGTTCCTGTCCCCCAAGACCGTGGAGTTCCACCTCGGCCGGATCTTCCGCAAGCTGGGTGTGAAGTCGCGAGCCGAGCTCGTGAGCGTGCTGGCCGCGCGCGAGCCGGGCTGAGCCCGGCCCGGTTCCACTGCCAGGGAATCCCCTGACGCGGCCCGGGCCGCCACCGCCGCAGCCTTCTGGTGTCCGCCCGACCAGGAGGCTCCCATGAACCGCACCACCGCCCGGACCACGCTGGCCACCGTCACCGCGCTCGCGCTCGCCGCCTGCGGCGCCAGCGGGTCCACCGGCACGACCGCCGCTCCGTCCTCGTCCGTCACGCCGGCGTCTCCCGCGGCGTCGTCGTCCGCCCCGTCGAGCCCGTCGCAGGCGTCGTCGCCGGCGACGCCGACGACGCAGGCGGTCGCCGCGGGCGGCGCCTGCACGCTCATCGACGCGGCCGCTGCCGCACAGGTGCCGACTGTCGCTTAGCGTGGATACAATCGGTGCGTGAGTGCTCCCGAGTGCCACAAGCACAGGAAGTCCAAGGTCGTCCGCGCCGGCTGGTACGGCACCGACGGCAACCGCCGCCAGCGGTGGCTCTGCACGCCTCGTCGCGGGCAGCCGCACCGGTTCGTTGAGCTGGCGCCGCGCATCGTGCGCCACGACGGCCCCGGCC
>JAKOVT010000096.1 GCA_029781935.1 Actinomycetes bacterium
CGCCGGGCCCGCACGACCACGACCGCCCGGTCGAGCAGGCCGGGCACAGGAGGAAGCAGATGGACTGGCGTCACGACGCGGCCTGCCGCGACGAGGACCCGGAGCTGTTCTTCCCGATCGGCAACACCGGCCCCGCCCTCATGCAGATCGAGGAGGCGAAGGCGGTCTGCCGCCGGTGCCCCGTCGTCGAGACCTGCCTGACCTGGGCCCTCGAGAGCGGTCAGGACGCCGGCGTCTGGGGCGGCCTGTCCGAGGACGAGCGCCGCGCCCTCAAGCGCCGCAACGCCCGCGCCCGCGCTGCCCGCGCCGGTCTCTGACCCTGCCTGCGACCCTCGCGTCCGCCTGCACCTGGCGGTGCGGGCTCAGCCGGCACGCGTCCTGATCTGGGCCAGCGCCAGCGCGAGATCGGCGGCGACCGCCTTCTGGTCGCGCCCCACCTCGATCAGCCGGACCATGCCCGTGCCCGACCGCAGCCAGAGGCACTCGGCGACCGCGGGGGTGTCGTTGCTCTCGGGCACGGTCGCGCAGACCTGCGTGGCGCCGTCGTCGAGCTCGGTGCGCGTGATGGTCCTGCCGCCGTCGAGCGAGAAGGCTGTCTCGACCGCCGCGCCCTCGGCCTTCTGCGCGATCGGCGCGCGGACCGTCACCCAGACCAGCACGGCGCGACGGCCCGAGAGGCTGCCGTAGGTCTGCACCAGCGCCGCGTCGGCACCCGGCACAGCGGCGTCGACCTGGGTCCGCAGCTGCTCCCCGACCGCCACCAGCCCGGCGCTCCTGGAACGCGGCAGCCCGGAGACCGTCGGCGGCGCCTTCGTGCCCAGCTGGTAGGACGGGTCCTGGGCCGTGCCCGACCCCGTACCCGCGGCGCGAGTCCGACCGGAGCCGGCACCCGCTGATCCGGCCGCGCCGACCGCGAGCAGCCCGGCCAGCGTCGCGCCGGCGATGACGAGCACGCGCGTGCGCGACGTGCGGCGCCACCACGGGACCGTCGCGACCACCGCCCACGCCGGTGTCGTCGTGCTGCCCGGCGGGGAGGGCGACGGGGACGAGACATGCTCGGTCCACGCCCGACCGTCGAACCAGCGCCACCGCCCGCCGTCGACCGGGTCGGCGTACCAGCCGGCCTGCACCGACATGAGCACCCCCTCGTCTGTGCTCCATCGGCAGGGACGGGGCATCCCCTGAGCGTCCGCCGGTGCCGCGCGTCACCGGCTGCGGGGGTCAGCGGGTGCGGGGCGTCAGCCGGTGCGGTCGCGCACGGGCAGCACGACGCGCGCGCACGTGCCGGCGCCGTCGGGCCCCGGCAGCAGCTCGAGCCGGCCGCCGAGCTCCTCGGTGACCAGCGTGCGCACGATCTGCAGCCCGAGCCGCCCGGTCGCGAAGGGGTCGACGTCGAGCGGGATGCCGGGACCGCCGTCGACGACGTCGACGACCAGCTCCGCCGACGTGCGGCTCGGCAGGAGCACGACGTCGGTCCCGCCGCCGTGCTCGACGGCGTTCTGCAGCAGCTCGCCGAGGGCCATCGACAACGGCGTCACGATCTCGGCCGGCAGGACCCCGAAGCTGCCCTGACGACGCACCGACACCCGGGCGCCGATCGACATGTCGCGCACGAGCGCCACGAGGCGGTCGGCCACCTCGTCGGCGTCGACCCGCTCCCCCGGCGTGTGGGCGAGCGTCTCGTGCACCACCGCGATGGCCCCGACGCGGCGCACGGCCTCGTCGAGCGCAGCGCGCGCCTCCGGGGCGTCGATCCGACGAGCCTGCAGCCGCAGCAGCGCGGCGACCGTCTGCAGGTTGTTCTTCACCCGGTGGTGGATCTCGCGGATCGTGGCGTCCTTGGACAGCAGGGCGCGGTCGCGTCGGCGGATCTCGGTGGCGTCGCGCACGAGGACGATCGCGCCGGTGTGGCGGCCGCGTCGCAGCAGCGGGACGCCGCGCAGCGTGACGACGGCGCCGGAGTTCTCCACCTCGGCGCCGCCCGCCGCGCGGCCGGCCGCCACCACGGCGAGCGCCTCGTCGACCTGCCCCGGACGGCGGGCGAGCTTCGCGCTGGTCCGCGCGAGGTCGACCCCCACGAGGTCGGTCGCCAGGCCCAGGCGGTGATAGGCGGAGCGGGCGTTCGGGCTGGCGAACGTGACGATGCCGGTGTCGTCCAGGCGCACGAAGCCGTCGCCGACGCGCGGCGGTGATCCGGTGCGCGCCAAGGGTCTCACCGGAGGGAAGGTCCCTTCGACGGTCATCGCAGCGAGCTCGTCCGCGGCATCGAGGTAGGCCTGCTCGAGCGGCCCGAAGTCGCGGTCGGCGATGGCCGAGTGCCGCTCCACGATCCCCACGAGGCGGCCCTCGCGCAGCACCGGGATCGCCTCGAGCGCGGCCGGCGTGCCGTCGATCCGATCGGCGATCACCCGACGTGCCGCGGCGGCCCGATCGAGCAGCGGTCGGCGACCGCGGGCGGCGTACTCGCCGACCACGTCGTCGAACATGCTCGTGGGCCCCGTCGTCGGTCGCACCTGCGCCGCGGCGACGAAGCCCGCGCCGTGCCACGTCGGCAGCCACAGCACGAGGTCGGCGAACGCCGTGTCGGACAGCAGGGTCCAGTCCGAGATCAGGGCGCGCAGATGGTCGATGTCGGCCTCGGTGAGGTCGGTGCGCTCCCGCGCGAGGTCGTCGAACCGGGCCATACGGGCAACGGTAACGGCGAGGACTCGCAGGCCTCGACTCCGGCAGACTTCGGTCAGCACCTCGACGCCTCAGGAGGACGCGTGCGCACCAGGCTGCTCGACGACGCCCAGGAGTTCCTCGACGCGACCGCCGACCTGCGGGCCGCGGACCCGGTGCGCACCAACGTCCTCGGGTCCGTCGCGCTCACCGTGGCAGACGGCGCCGCGACGTACGACGCGGAGTCGTGGTTCGTCGTCGAGGATGCCGCGGGCACCGTGGTCGGCGCCGCCATGTGGACCGCGCCGCACAAGCTCAGCACCAGCCCCATGGACGACGAGGCCGCGCACGTCCTCGGTGCTGCGGCCCGCGACCGCGCAGCGCAGCTCGGCCTGGTCGTCCCAGGGGTCAGCGGCCCGCCGGGAGTGGCCGAGATCGTGGCCGCCGGTCTCGGTGGCGTCTGGACCCAGGAGCAGGCCGACCGGATCCTCGTGCT